>JAFPVW010000005.1 GCA_017395215.1 Prevotella sp.
AGGGAAATTGGTGGTTTAGGGGATTGGTCGTTTAGTCGTTTAGGACTGAGCAACAATGTAAAATCCCCAATCTACCAAACGACCAAATAACAAAACGACCAAAAAGGTTAAAGATATGAGGTATTTCCGACAAGCACTCGCGATGATGCGCGAGGAGAAACTTTACTCGGCGATGTATATCGCGGGCACGGCGCTGGCCATTGCCTTCACGATGCTCATTGCGGAGGTGTATTACGTGAAGGTGGCCGACATCGCGCCGGAGGTGCGGCGCAGCACGACGTACTACTTGGACTTCCTGCCACTGAAGAGCAACCCGAATGAAGGTGCGCCCCTTAACCACGAGGTGTTCAGCACGCTGTTCCAGAAGATGAAGACGCCTGAGTGCGTGACAGGAGCTATAATCATGTACCACGACCAGCAGTACATGAAGATGGCCGATGGCCTGCACGACCGGGCTGTCACCAGCAAGGCCGTCGAGCCGGGCTACTTCCGCTTCTACGAGTATCGCTTTGTGCAGGGAGCGCCCTTCACGCAGGACGACTTCGACAACGGGCGCAGCGTGGCCGTCATCACCGATGAGGTCAGCGACCTGCTCTTCGGACGGGGTGCCGACGCCGTGGGAAAGACCATCAGCGTCAGCAACTTCGATTTCCGCGTCTGCGGCGTGGTGGAGGCGCCCAGCGCGCTGATGGAAGAGAGCGTGGCCGACATTTGGATGCCCTATACAACCACGATGGCATACAGCGGTTGGGAAGTAAACTGGCAGGAAACACCCATCAACGTTACCTTCAGCGTGCCTGCGGCCAAGCGCGAGGCGTTCATGCAGGAACTGAAGGAGGTGGAGGCCTGCTACAACAGCGTTCATAAGGGTCGGGAGGCAGAGATAGCGCCGCATCTGAAAAGCCACTACAGCAAAGTGTGGGAGGGCATTGCCGACGTGTTCGATGCCTGGAACAAAGACCTCATCTGGTATGTCGCGCCCGCCATCCTGCTCCTGCTGCTCGTGCCTGCGCTGAACCTGAGCGGCATGGTGGCCAGTCGCATGGAGCGACAGTTGCCCGAGATGGCCATCCGCAAGGCGTTCGGTGCGAAGCGGCGCACGCTGCTGGGGCAGGTCATCGCGGAGAACCTTGTGCTGACGCTCATCGGCGGCATCATCGGACTGTGCCTGGAGTGGACGGCGCTCTACGCCTGGCGCGACTGGGTGTTTTACGTCTTTTCCGACAACAGCAGCCTCTATGGCAGCGTGCCCATCGTGCGCGGCGAGATGCTGTTCGGCCCCGCCATCTTCCTTACGGCGCTGCTCGTCTGCTGCGTGCTCAATGTGTTGGCGGCCACCGTGCCCGCCTGGCTCAGCCTTAGGAAACCGATTGTTGAATCAATGATGATAAAGAAGTAGAGGCCTCACCTCCAACCCCTCTCCAAGGGGAGAGGGGAGTATATACATTTGCAAGAAATAATAAAAAATTTGAATAAGATGAGAAAATATTTTAAAGGGTATGAACTATATACTCCCCTCTCCCCTTGGAGAGGGGTTGGGGGTGAGGCTCTCTGGCTCGCCCTCGAACTCATCCTCGTGACGCTGGCCTGCTGGTGGGCCTTCGACCCCGTGCTCGTCTCGCGTACCGTCACCCATCTGCCGATGGGCTACGATGCCGACCGGCTCGTCAGGTTTCAGGTGGCCAGCACCATGCCGCTGAACTGGCAAATAGAAGAATTGGGGACGGTCCCGAAGGAAGAAGAAGTGCTGCTGCAGAAAGTGCGTGAGATGGACGAGGTCGTGGAGGCCTATCCCGCCCGCAGCGTCCCCATAGGCTTTCACTCGTTATGGGTGAACAGCTATTTCTTCAACGAGGGCGACTCACTCCTGGCCTGGATGTACCGCTTCATGCCCGACTCGAAGATGTTCGAGGTCTACGGCCTCCAGTCCATCACCCCCGACGTGCCGACCGCGCTGCTGACCCACGACTGCGAATATCAGCGGAGCATCATCCTCACCCGCTCTATGGCGATGGGGCTTTTCGGCACTACCGACGTGGCCGGGCGCACCATCTTTGGCGCACGACACGAATGGGTGTCGGACGAATGGGGCTACAACGGCAGACCGCAATGGGTGAGGAAGCCCTACCACATCCGCGCCGTCGTCGAGGACGTGCGCATAGAGCCATACGACCGCGACTACGCCATCGCCTTTCTCTGCGAGGGCGGGCCGGAATACAATGCGCCCATCATCGCCCGTCTGCGCGACGATGTCAGCGGCGACTGGTTCGTCGAGGCCCGTCGGCAGGAGGTGCAGCGCGACCTGGTGACGGAGCACTGCTATGTGCGCGATATGCAGACGGCCCGGCAGGTGCAGAAAGCGACTATCGAGGTTACCGGCGTCGGACGGCAGATGCGGCGCAACCTGCTCATCGCCGCGTTCTTCGCCGTCAACCTGGCCTTCGGCGTCTTCGGCACGCTGATTATGTACACGCGACAGCGGCGCGAGGAGGCCGGCGTGCGGCGGGCTTTCGGCGCCACGCGGTGGAGCGTCTTCTGGGGCTTCATCCGCGAGGCGTGGCTGTTGACTACGGTCAGTGTCGTCGTCGGCTGCGCCATCTACTTCCAGTTCGCCACCGCCCACGGCCTCTTCAACAGTTTCACGAGCCGCAACCCCGCCGTCCACCTCTGGTTCGACGATTTCGGCACCCACTTCCTCGTGGTCTCTGCCGTCGTATATATAATAATAATGTGTACCGTCCTCGTCGGCACCGCCATCCCAGCGTGGCGCATCTGCCGCAGCAAGATAACCGATGCGCTAAAGGAGGAATAGCCTCACCCCCGGCCCCTCTCCAAGGGGAGAGGGGAGTGAATACTTTGTACATGAGAATAAAAAACGAACATATAGTATAAACAATTAAAAACGTAAACAAAATGGAACAGAAGAAATTTGACAATGCATTAACGAATGTTGACGGACAAGAACTGACTACTCCCCTCTCCACTCGGAGAGGGGCCGGGGGTGAGGCCGTCATCAAACTGACAGGGATCAACAAGATCTACCGGACCGACGAAGTGGAGACACAGGCGTTGGAGAATGTGAACATCGAAGTCCGCAAGGGCGAGTTCCTGAGCATCATGGGGCCGTCGGGCTGCGGCAAATCGACGCTGCTGAACATCATGGGACTACTTGACGAGCCGACGAGCGGCGAGATTGAGCTGTGCGGACAACTGATAGACCCGAAGATGAGCGATAACCGACTGGCCGAGCTGCGGAACAAGACACTGGGCTTCGTGTTCCAGTCATTCCACCTCATCCCGACGCTCAACGTCATCGACAACGTGCAGCTGCCGCTCATCTACCGAGGCGTGCGCAGCAGCGAGCGCATCCGTCTGGCGAAGGAGGTCATCGAGCGCGTGGGCCTCTCCCACCGCAAGAAGCACCGCCCGACACAGCTCTCCGGC
>JAFPVW010000041.1 GCA_017395215.1 Prevotella sp.
ACTGCCTGAAAATGAGCGCGTTACAGAGCGGTGACGGATGTGACGTTTTTATTTTAAAATAGAAAGTCCCGCCATCGCATGGTCGGGACTCTCTGTTTTTTTCTTTGCCTTGCCTTCCTATTCCTCGATGGGCTCGGGCTTCATGTTGGTATAAACCGTCTGAACGTCGTCGAAGTCCTCCAGACGCTCTACCATCTTGTCGATGGTCTCACGCTGTTCGGGCGTCACGTCCTTCAGGTCGTTGGGGATGCGGGTAAACTCTGCACCAGTCACCTCGAAGCCGTTCTCCTCCAGGTGCTTCTGAATAGCACCGAAGCTCGACGGATCGCCGTAGATAGTGATGCTGTTCTCCTCCTCGTCCTCGTCGTACTCATCCTCAACGCCGTAGTCTATCAGGTCGAGAATCATCTCGTCCATATCCAGACCTTCCTTCTTCTTGAAGGTGAAGACGGCCTTGTGGTCGAACAGGAACGACAGCGAACCCTGCGTGCCGAGGTTGCCGTTGAACTTGTTGAACACCGAACGGACGTCGCCTACGGTGCGCGTGGTGTTGTCGGTCAGCGTGTCGACGAAGATGGCAATGCCGTGAGGGCCGTATCCCTCGTAGGTCACCTCCTTATAGTCGGCGTGGTCCTTGCCCATAGCGTTCTTGATGGCACGCTCGATGTTGTCCTTCGGCATGTTCTCGCGCTTGGCGTTGGCGATGCAGGCGCGCAGTGCCGGGTTCATGTCGGGCTCGGGACCGCCAGCCTTCACGGCAATGGCAATCTGCTTACCGATCTTAGTAAAAGTCTTGGCCATGTGGCCCCATCTCTTCAGCTTTGTAGCCTTACGATATTCAAATGCTCTTCCCATTGTTATTTACGATTTACTGTTTTTTCGATTTACGTTTTTATTACCTAAGTTCGGCGCCGAGCTGCTTCTTCAGATTGGCAATGAGCTTCTGCATAATGGCATCAATCTGCTTGTCGCCCATCGTCTTCTCCTCGTCCTGAAGGATGAAGTTCACGGCGTACGACTTCTTGCCGGCTGGCAGTTTGTCGCCCTCGTAGACGTCGAACAGTTCGACGCGCTTAAGCAGTTTCTTCTCCGACTGGCGGGCAATCTGCTCAATCTGGGCAAACTCCACATTGTTGTCGACCAGCAGGGCAAGGTCACGGCTGACGGCGGGGAAGCGGGGAACTTCTGTAAACTTCACCTCGTTCTTCTTCGTAGCCTTCATCAGCTGAGTCCAGTTCATCTCGGCATAATAGACGGTGTTGTCGATGCCGAACTGCTTCTGCAGCTTCTTGGTCAGCACGCCCACCTCGCAGAGCACCTTGCCACCCCGATTCTCGATGGTGACGCCAGCGGCGAAGATGGGATTCTCCGACTTCTTGCGGACGGTCAGGCCGGGTTTCAGACCGATGCGGCGGAACACGTTCTCAACATAGGCAGACAGCTCGTAGAACGAAGAGTCTTCGTCCTTGTGTGCCCACGAACCTTCCACGCGCTTGCCCGTCAGCCACAGTCCCAGGTGGTACTGCTCCTTGTAGGCCTGCATGGGCTCGTCGTCATTCTTCTTCTCAGGGTCGAAGTAATATACGTTGCCAAACTCGAAGAAACGCAGGTTCTGGTTCTTGCGGTTGGCATTGTGGGCAATGCTCTCCAAACCGCCATACAGCAGCGTGGCACGCATCACGTTCAAATCGCTCGATAGCGGATTCAAAATCTTCACCAGCTTGTCATGTGTGTCGGCATAGTATGCCGACTTAGTCAGCGAGTTGTTCAGTATCTCGTTGAAGCCCTCGCCCACCAGCTGCTCGCTGACCAGGTTGGCCAGCTTATGCTTGCGGTCCTCATCGCCTTTGATGACGAGCGAGCCTTTCAACTGCGTGGGAATCTTCACATTATTATATCCGTAGATGCGCAGGATGTCCTCGACCACGTCACAGGGACGCTGAACATCCACACGATAGGCAGGCACCTCCAACTGAAGTGCCTCAGCATTCTCACTGAGTATCTTCATCTCCAGCGACGTGCAGATAGTCTTGATGGTGTCGTGAGGTATGTCTTTGCCTATCAGCGTCTTGACATAGTTAAAGTCAAGTTCCACTTTGGGGTTCTCAATGGGTGAAGGATACTCGTCGCGAATCTCCATCGACACCTTTCCGCCAGCCAGTTCGCGGCACATGATGGCGGCCTGCTTCAGGGCGTAGATAACGCCGTTGGGGTCGATGCCGCGCTCGAAGCGGAACGAGGCGTCGGTCGACAGACCGTGACGGCGAGCCGACTTGCGAATCCACGTCGGATGGAAGTAGGCACTCTCAAGCACCACGTTCTTCGTCGTCTCGTAAGTACCGCTACCCCTGCCGCCAAATACGCCGGCGATACACATAGCGTCCTCGGTATTGCAGATAGCCAGGTCGCGGTCAGAGAGCTTATGCTCCACACCGTCTAATGTCTGGAACGGCGTACCCTCAGGCATCGTCTTCACCACAATCTTGTGGCCCGTCACCATATCGGCATCGAAGCAATGCAGGGGCTGACCATATGCGAACATGATGTAGTTCGTGATGTCAACGATGTTGTTTATAGGACGCAGGCCGACAGTCGTCAGGCGCGTCTTCAGCCACTCGGGCGACTCCTTCACCTCGCAGTCGGTGATGCTGACGCAGGCATAGCGGCGGCAAGCCTCGCTGTTCTCAATCACCACATCGATGGGAAGCGAGTTGTCATCGACGGTAAACGTCGATGCACTCGGACGGTGGAGAGAGGTCTGGTAGCCGTTCTGGCAGAGCCAGGCGTAGAGGTCGCGGGCAACGCCCCAGTGACTTAGGGCATCGGCACGGTTGGCGGTGATGTCAATCTCAATCAGCCAGTCGCTCTCCAAGTTATAATACTCGGCAGCGGGCTGACCGACGGGCGCATCCTCAGGCAGCACGATAATGCCGGCATGCGAGGTGCCCACACCTATCTCGTCCTCGGCACAGATCATGCCGCATGACTCCACGCCGCGCAGTTTCGACTTCTTGATGACAAACTCATTGTCGCCGTCGTAGAGCACACAGCCCAAGTCGGCAACTATCACTTTCTGTCCGGCAGCCACGTTAGGGGCGCCGCAGACAATCTGGCTCGGCTCGCCTTTGCCTAAGTCGACGGTCGTCACGTGCAGGTGGTCGCTGTTGGGATGAGCCTCACAGGTCAGCACCTGTCCTACGTACAGTCCCTTCAAACCGCCGCGGATGCTCTGCACCTCTTCGAGGGCATCAACTTCCAGGCCCGTCGACGTCAGTGCGTCGCATACCTGCTGCGGCGTCAAGTCAAAGTCGACATAGTCCTTCAGCCATTTATAAGAAATATTCATAACTTACTCTCAATT
Organism: Prevotella sp.; assembly: GCA_017395215.1. Classification (GTDB taxonomy): domain Bacteria; phylum Bacteroidota; class Bacteroidia; order Bacteroidales; family Bacteroidaceae; genus Prevotella. The sequence goes on from JAFPVW010000041.1 coordinate 3,362, forward strand.
GTCAATTATCAATTCTCAATTTATAAAGAAACGACTGGACACTGAGCTATGCCCGATGTCCAGTCAGTGTCTTTGCGAACTTTAAGGAAAGACTTAAGCCTCGGCGGGAGCTTGCTCTGCAGCAGCGGCCTCAGCAGCCTTTGCAGCCTCTTCCTCTGCCTTGGCGGCAGCGGCAGCAGCCTTCTTGTCTGCCACCTTCTTGGCGATTTCCTCATTCACTTTCTTCTCGGCATCGAGAGCCTTGGCGGCAGCATCCTTCTTGGCCTTGGCCTCGGCGGCAGCGATCTTGTTCAGACCGTTCTGCTTGTCAGCCTTCCAGGCGTCGAACTTCTTCTGTGCAGCAGCCTCGTCGAAAGCGCCCTTCTTAACGCCACCCTTCAGGTGCTTCATCAGGTAAACGCCCTCACGGCTGAGAATGTTGCGTACTGTGTCTGTGGGCTGGGCACCTACCTCAACCCAATAGAGAGCACGCTCGAAATTCAAGTCTACTGTGGCGGGATTGGTGTTGGGGTTGTACATACCAATCTTTTCAGTAAAACGACCATCACGTGGTGCTCTGGCGTCGGCGATGACGATGCGGTAAACTGCATAGCCCTTACGGCCGCCGCGCTGCAATCTGATTTTTGTTGCCATTTAATTGTTTGATTTTGTAATTAATAAAATGAATTTCATGCCATTATCTCGTAATAGCGGGTGCAAAGGTACTACTTTTCAGCCAAAAAACCAAAATATTAGCGAGAATATTTTTTCTTTTCACAGATTTTGTGTAATTTTGGAGCGTGGAACAGAAGAAAAACGAATTATCCATACTGCTTCCGGTCTATAACACGGTATGTACGGGCTTTGTCCGTCAGCTCCAGGCAATAGCCGAAGAGACTGGCATTGAGTATGAAATCATAGTCGCCGACGACGCCTCCACCGACACATCGTGCGTGGAGCAGAACAGCCAGATCAACCAGCTGGCGCATTGTCGCTATATTATAAAAGAGGTGAACTCTGGCGCAGCCGCCACCCGCAACTTCCTGGCCCGGCAGAGCCGCTACCCGTGGCTACTGTTCCTCGACTGCGACATGCAGCTGCCCGGACCACAGTTGCTTACCCGATACCTCGCCCCATTGGACGCCCCCGTCGTCATGGGCGGCATCAGCTTCGGCGGCGACACTGAAGAGCTGCGCTCAAATCTGCGCTACCGCTACGAGACGGCTGAGGCCCCCAACCACACCGCTGAGATGCGCCAGCAGCGACCCTACCAGTCGTTCCGCTCATGCAACTTCCTCATCCGTCGCGATACGATGCTCAGCTGTCCCTTCGACGAGCGGTTCAGGAAAAGCGGCTACGAGGATGTCATGCTCGGCAAACAGCTCAAGCAACAGCACATCGGCATAGCCCATATCGACAACCCTGTGCTCATGACAGACTATGAGACCAACGAGGATTACGTCGCAAAGGTGGAGCGCAGTCTGCAGACTCTCTATGAATTCCGCAGCGACCTGAAAGGCTACTCACGCCTGCTGACACTGGCCGACGGTATTCATCTTGGCATCGTCCGCCACTGCATCACGCTGCTGCACCGTCTTTGGGGATCAGCCATGCGCCGCAACCTCTGCGGACAGAACCCCAACCTCACCGTCTTCAAGCTTTACAGATTAGGCTACTATTTATCCATAAAAAACTAAAACAATTATGACACGCAGATTCGCATTTAAAATGAAACTGAAGCCCGGCTTCGAGAAAGAGTACCAAAAACGTCACGCCGCCATCTGGCCAGAACTCGTGGAAATGATCAAGGAACAAGGCGTCGGGAACTACAGCATCTACTGGGACCGCGACACCAACATCCTCTTTGCCTACCAGGAATGCTCGAAGGAAGGCAACTCACAGGACACCGAGAACGTAGACCCCATAACGCAGAAATGGTGGGACATGATGGCCGACATCATGGAGGTCAATCCCGACAACTCGCCCGTTACGATTCCTCTCGACGAAGTGTTCCACTTAGACTAAGTCAGCATTTTAATACGTCAGTACTTCAACTCCGTGCTCAGTCATTAGCAGGGTGTGTTCCCACTGAGCACTGGGTTTTTCGTCCTCGGTGATGACCTCCCAGCCGTATGGGTCGTCCTCGTCGATGAAGACTTTCCATGTGCCCATATTCACCATCGGCTCTATAGTGAAGACCATTCCCGGCACCAGAAGCATACCCGTGCCGCGATGGCCGTAGTGGTCGATGTCAGGCTCTTCATGGAAGTGGAGCCCTACGCCATGACCCGCCAGGTCGCGCACCACGCCATAGCCAAACTTCTTGCAATGCTTCTCAATGGCATGGCCGATGTCGCCCACGAAACCAAATGGCTTGGCAGCCTCCATACCAATCTCCAGGCACTCCTTGGCCACTCGCACCAGCTGTTCCTTCTCAGGCGTCGTCTTACCTATTATAAACATACGCGAGGCGTCGGCATAGTAACCGTCGACTATGGTCGTAAAGTCGACGTTGATGATGTCGCCCTCCTTCAGCACGTCCTCTGCCTTTGGAACGCCGTGACAGACAACTTCGTTGATGCTCGTACAAACCGACATAGGGAAAGGCATCGTATCGTCATCACCGCCATAGTTCAGGCAGGCGGGCGTGGCATTGTGCTCATCACAGTAACGGCGACAAATCTGGTCTATCTCAAGTGTCGACATACCTGCACAGATATGCTTGGCCACTTCGTCGAGCACACCAGTATTCACTACCCCAGCCCGTCTGATACCTTCAATCTGTTCGGGAGTCTTGATCAACTCGCGGGTGGGCACCAGCTTACCTTTATTCTCCCAGTACATAATCTGTTTGTCAAGTTCTGTCGGCTCCTGTCCTGACAGACAGTGCCACCTTCTCTTCTTTGCCATATATTCTACCTGATTTCTTTTTCTCTAATCGCCTGCAAAATTAAGAAAAAAACAGGAAGCCTGCAAGAAAGGGATGCAAAATTTGCTCTATAAACATAAAAACCGCAACCAAAGCCTGCGGGATAGCCCAGCACTTTTACACCTTATTATTTCTTTTCTGCAGCTTTTATTTTGCCATATCAGTTTTTTTGCTTACCTTTGCAGCAAAATCTTATCAGTAAACCTACGTTACTTATGAAGAGGCTTTTCCACGTGCTGCTTTTAGGCTTGATGGCCATAACGGCCCATGCGCAACTATCGTCGAATCCCGACAAGTTCCTGGGTAATATTACGACATACGGCAGCGTGGACTATGGCAACGAGGCGTTCCACACGTTGTGGAACCAGATAACGCCGGAGAATGAGACCAAGTGGGACGCCATAGAGGGAAACCGTGGTTCGTTTAATTTTTGGGGAGCCGACAATTCGGCCAACTACGCTGAGCAGCATGGTTTCATCTTCAAGTACCACACGCTGATATGGGGCTCACAGTACCCCGGATGGATAAACAACTTGTCGACAAGCGAGCAGTACACTGCCATTGTCGAGTATTTCGACGCCGTCAAGCAGCACTATCCAAACCTGGAAATCATCGACGTGGTGAACGAGGCTATCGCTGGCCACGCTCCCGCCCCCTCCCGAGCTGCCCTGGGCGGCGTGGGCAAGACGGGTTACGACTGGATTATCAAGGCCTTCGAGATGGCCCACGAGCGTTGGCCGGACGCCATCCTCGTCTATAACGACTTCAACACGTTCCGCTGGCAGAAGTCGGAGTTTATCGACCTTGTCCGCACCATCCGTGATGCTGGCGCGCCCGTCGATGCCTACGGCTGTCAGAGCCACGACCTGACCGACATGAACGTCAATGATTTCAAGGCGGCTATGGACGAGATACAAAATGCCCTGAAGATGCCGATGTACAGTACTGAGTACGATATCGGCACTAACAACGATGACCTGCAGCTACAGCGCTACAAGGAGCAGATTCCCTATATGTGGGAGAAGGACTACTGTGCTGGCATCACGCTCTGGGGCTACATCTACGGCAAGACCTGGACGGGCAAGGAGGAAGACGGCACGAAGGGCAACTCGGGCATTATCCGCGATGGCCGGGACCGTCCCGCGATGACGTGGCTGCGGCAATATATGGCCAGCGACAAGGCCAAGCAGGCCAAGAGTCCTTTCCCGGGTATGAAGAAGGAGCTTTCGCTGTATGTGAAGCCGGCCTCGCTGTCGGCCACTGTCAATGATCCACTGTCCATCACGGTGACTGCCCAACCGACAGAGGGGAGTGGCAAGACGGTCGAGAAGGTGGAACTCTACGTCAACAACAGTCTGTTCGCCACGCTCACCCAAGTTCCCTACTCTACCAACTACACACCGACGGCGATTGGCAAGTATAACCTCAAGGCGGTAGTGACTACTACCGACGGCAAGACCTACGAGCGTCTGTCGTCGTTTACGGCCTATAGAGCCCGTGCTCCCTTTAATGCCGTCATCGACCTGCCCGGCACCATTGAAGGCGAGAACTTCGATACGGGTGCCGAGGGCATCGACTATCACGACAACGAGTCGCAAAACCGGGGCGGTGCGTCGTATCGCACCGACGGCTGTGGCGTTGACATCGAGGGAATCAACGACGGCTATGCCATCAGTTACACACAAGAGGGCGAATGGCTGGAATACACGGTCAACGTCACGGAGCCTGGCTTGTATGTGTACGACATCTACGTCTCGTCGCAGGATGGCGGCGGCGCCTTCTCATTGGCCCTTAGCGGAGACAACGGACTGACCGACCTGACGAGTATTGTGGATGTTGCGAAGACCGGCGCGTGGAGCACCTACAATGTGCAGCACGGACGTTTTAACAAGGAACTGGCCGCAGGCCAGCAGCGGCTACGCTTCATTGTGGAGAAAGGCAACCTGCTCTTCAACTTCGACAAGATTACCATCAGAAAGGCGAAGATCATTCCGCGCAAGCCTTTCAACGACATAGCCGTCGAGCTGCCCGGCACACTGGAGGTTGAAGACTTCGACACGGGCGGCGAGGGCGTTGCCTTCCATGACACTGACAGCAAGAACGATGGCTCCGACGGCTATCGTCAGGACGGCGAGGGCGTCGACATAGTCGGCGCAAACGGCGGTTACGGCATCGGCTATACGGCTACCGGCGAATGGTTAGAGTACACGGTCAACGTCACGGAGGCTGGCACGTATCGTTATGAGGCATTGGTGGCTTCTGGACTCGAAGGTTCGTCGTTCAGCCTGTCGCTGAATACCAGCAATGGGCTGAAGGACCTGACGGGAACAATTACCGTCCCGAACTCGGGCAGCTGGAACACCTATACCACTGTTTCTGACAAACTGCTCATTCCCTTGGAGGAAGGTCAGCAGGTTATCCGACTGGCCATCACGGGCGGCTACTGCAATATCGACAAGATAGCGTTCAAGTCGCTGAGGGGCGACGTCAGCAACGATGGAGACGTGGACGAACAAGATGTTGCTGAACTGTCTGACTTGGTAGTAGGCGGTGGAAGCACTGACCAAAATATCGACCTCGGGCATACGCCATTCTGCGACATGGAGCTACCGGGAACCATTGAGGCCGAGAACTTCGACTATGACGCTTACTCTGACTCTGACGAACAAGACCGTGGAAAAACAGAGGGACAAACAGGGTATCGAACGAGTAGCGTTGACATTTACAGTACAACTGACGGTGGCTATGCAATCGGTTATACACCCGAAGGAGAGTGGCTGGAATACACCGTCAACGTGAAGGAAGACGGCATCTACTTGTTTGAGGCTTTGGTTTCGTCGGGATATGAGACCTCGTCGTTCACTCTTTCACTGCACAACACGGACGAAAGTTTGACAGCCTTGACTAATCAAGTCTCTGTGATAAGCGGCGGCCAGAATGACTGGAACACCTACACCACCTCCAAGGGCCGCCTGCTCGTACCACTGCAGAAGGGTCGGCAGGTCATTCGTCTGACCATCACCGGCGGCTGGTGCAACATCGACAAGATTAAATTCACACACGTGAGCGACCTAAACGGCGACGGCGAGGTAAACATCGTCGACATTACTAAACTAATAGAGATTGTCAAGAAACAGAAATAAGTAAGTAATTTTATATATAATAGCAATGAGTTTTTTAAGCAAACTATTCGGAAAGAAGGAGGAAGAACAGAAGGTTGGCGGAATGGAGGACTTCATGACCCTCATCCGCGTGTATTTCCAGGCGGTCATGGCTGCCGACCTTCATATCACAAACTTGGCGGCACTGCCCGACCTGCGCCTGTTCAAGGCCACACTGAAGGTGCCTACCGTTAACAACCGGCTCGGCGTCGGCGAGAAGCAACGCGTGACGAAGATGATGAAGGAGATGTACGGCATGGACGAGTCGTTCACCAAGGAGATCGACCAAAGCATCCGCCGCCGTTGCAAGGGCATGCAGGACGTTCAGACGTATATGTACCAGTTCCAGGGCTTTACGCAGGACATGATGATGCTCGTCACGAACCTGATGAAGTATAAGCTCCGCATTCCCGGAATCTTCAAGAAGACCATCTACTCGCTGACCGAAAAAACCGTGGGCGACATCTTCAACAAGAACGACTTTACCGATGCGAGCGTGCTGCAGACCGTGGTCAACGTGCGCAAGTACAACCAGAAACTGGGCTTCTCGCAGAAGTGGATTACCGACTTCGTCTACCGCGTGGTGATGCTCGCCAAGAAGGAAAAACAGCCTTCAGACGACGCTACGAAGTGAACAACTTCTTAAATATTATTAAATAACTGGCGCAAAAGCAGGTCATTACGCAAAAAATGCCTACTTTTGTAGAATAAAAGTTCAGTCATGACAAAGAACGAGCAAACTCTAACCACGTTTGAGACCCGCGTACGGCAAATGATTCTCCGTTTTCAGGAACTGAAGAAGGAGAATGCCGAGCTGTACCAGATGGTCGAGAAGAACGAGCAGGACATCAAGGCCCTGCAGGGACAGTTGGCCCAGGCTTCGAATGACTATAACGCGCTGAAGATGGCCAGGATGATTGAGATAACCGACAGCGACCTGCAAGGCGCCAAGGACCGGTTGTCGAAGCTCATCAGGGAAGTCAACAAGTGTATATCAATGCTGCAGGGCGAGAAGGCGTAGGTCCGTCAGCCCAGTAAAAAGCTAAAAGCCGACGACAATGGCAGAAGTAAACAAAGAGAAACTACATATCAGGTTGCATGTCTACGATGAGGAAATCGAGGTTACCGTTAACCGCGACGACGAGGCGTACTACCGTGCAGCCGCCAAGCTGATCACCGACCGCTACAATGCGTATGCGCGTGCATACAAGGGGCGGAAGAGTGACCACACCATAGCGCTGATGTCGCTCATCGACATCGCCTTGATGTATCAGCGTGAGCATGGCAAGAACGACACCACGCCCTATAATGATATTCTCTTGCGTCTGACTTCTGAAATTGAAAGTGCGCTGAAGTGACGACCAAAGTGAGAGAGTATTAACTTTATTATAGATTTATTTATGGTTTATGTAATTGTTGCCGTAGCCGCCCTGATTGTGGGTGGTGTTTGCGGATACATGATTTTCCGTTATGTACTTAAGGGAAAATACAACGAAATGGTCGAGGCTGCCGGGAAGGAGGCCGAAGTAATCAAGGAGAAGAAGCTGCTCGAGGTGAAAGAGAAGTTCCTCAACAAGAAGAGCGAACTCGAGAAGGAGGTGCAGCAGCGCAACCAGCACTTCCAGCAGAGCGAGAACAAGCTGAAGCAGCGCGAGATCTCGCTCAACCAGCGCCAGGAGGAACTGGGCCGCCGCAAGAACGACCTCGACAACCAGCAGCAGCGAATCGACAACGAGAAGAAGCTGCTCTCAGTCAAGCAGGACGAGCTGGAGAAGATGCAGCTGAAGGAGCGCGAGAAGCTTGAGGAACTCTCGGGACTGAGCGCCGAGGAGGCCCGCAACCGCCTGGTGGAAAGCCTGAAGGACGAAGCCCGTACCGACGCCCAGGCCTATATCAACGAGATTATGGACGAGGCCAAGCTCAATGCCAATGCCCAGGCCAAGAAAATCGTCATTCAGACCATTCAGCGCGTGGCTACAGAGACAGCCGTCGAGAACTCTGTCTCGGTATTCCACATCGAGAACGACGACGTGAAAGGCCGTGTCATCGGTCGTGAAGGTCGTAACATCCGCGCCTTGGAGGCCGCCTGCGGTGTTGAAATCGTCGTCGACGACACGCCCGAGGCCATCGTCATCAGCGGCTTCGACCCCGTTCGCCGCGAGACCTGCCGCCTGGCCCTGCACCAGCTGGTCAGCGACGGCCGCATCCACCCCGCCCGCATTGAGGAGGTTGTTACCAAGGTGAAGAAGCAGTTGGACAACGAGATTATCGAGACCGGCAAGCGCACAGCCATTGACCTCGGTATCCACGGCCTGCACCCCGAACTCATCCGCATCATCGGTAAGATGAAATACCGCTCCAGCTACGGTCAGAACCTGCTGCAGCACGCCCGCGAGACGGCCAACCTCTGTGCCGTGATGGCTGCCGAGCTGGGACTGAACCCGAAGAAGGCCAAGCGCGCCGGACTGCTGCACGACATTGGCAAGGTGCCCGACGAGGAGAGCGAGATGCCCCACGCACTCTATGGTGCCAAGCTGGCCGAGCAGTTCAAGGAGAAGCCCGACATCTGTAACGCTATCGGCGCCCACCACGACGAGATGGAGATGCAGACATTGCTTGCTCCAATCGTGCAGGTGTGCGATGCTATCAGCGGCGCCCGTCCTGGTGCCCGCCGCGAAATCGTCGAGGCTTACATCAAGCGTCTGAACGACCTCGAGGCCATCGCCATGAGCTATCCCGGCGTCACCAAGACCTACGCTATTCAGGCTGGCCGTGAGCTGCGCGTCATCGTTGGTGCCGACAAGATGTCGGATGCCGAGACCGAAGCCCTCAGCGGACAGATTGCCTCGAAGATTCAGAACGAGATGACCTATCCCGGACAGGTAAAGATTACCGTTATCCGCGAGACCCGTAGTGTAGCTTACGCCAAGTAAGCTACACTAATCCTCGCTCATATCGTGAACCATCTTACGATAGAGCGTGTAAAGGCGCTGACGGGAAATATAGCCCTTCAAGTGGTTATTGCCGTCGATGACGGGGAGCCACTCGGCTCCAGTACGCTCGAAGGTTTTCATCACGGTGGTCATCGGCGCAGTATCCGTCAGCGTAGCCACCGGTTCTTCCATCAATTGTGAGGCTCTGAAATGGTGGTAGAGCTCGATGCGGAAGAGCACTTTCCTGATATGTGTGATATCGACCTCGCCCAACAACGTGCCGGCACCGTCGGTGACGGGCAGCACACGACTGTGGCTGCGGCTCACCTGGTTCACAATCTGCCCCAGTTCCATATCGGGGCTGACGGCCATATAGTCGCGGTCGATGACCGATTCAAGGTTCATAAGCGTCAGCGCGGCGTGGTCGGTGTGGTGCGTCAGCAGCCGGCCCTCTTTGGCCAGCCGGGCACCGTAGATACTGTGGGGCTCGAAGATGATGATGGTCAGATAGGCTGAGACAGAGACAATCATCAGCGGCAGCAGCAGACTGTAACCGCCAGTCAGCTCGGCGATGAGAAAGATACCCGTCAGCGGGGCGTGCATGACACCCGACATGACACCGGCCATTCCCATCAGCGCGAAATTCTTCTCAGGCAGGTAGACGCCTACCTGCTCGATGTTCCACAACCGTGAAAAGAGGAAACCCGTAAAGCAGCCTATAAACAGCGAGGGTGCAAACGTTCCGCCGCAGCCTCCGCCACCATTGGTGGCTGATGTTGCAAAGACCTTGGTCAGCAGGACCAGCGCCAGGTAAGGTATGAGCATCGACGCCTGCCCAGCAAAGAGCGAGTTGTCGAGTATCTGATTCCAGTCGGCTTCCGTTTTCCCGTTAAGCAGCAGGTTGATGCTGCTGTAGCCCTCGCCGAAGAGTGCCGGGAAGAGGAAGATAAGCAGACTGAGCAGCGTGCCGCCGATGGCAAGCCGCACGTGGGGCCGGTCCTTGAACCGCGCAAAGATGCCCTCGGCAAAGCTCATCGTACGGATAAAGTAGAGCGACACCAGGCCACACGAGATGCCTAACAGCAGACAGGCCGGTATGCGCTCCACCGTCCACACGTTATCAAGGTGGAAGGTGAACAGGGCCGCGTCGCCACTGAAGATATAGGTGAAGCAGGTGGCAGTGACGCAGCTCACGAGGATGGGCAGCAGCGACGACATCGTCATATCGATGAGCAGCACCTCGAGCGTGAAGACCAGTCCGGCTATCGGCGCCTTGAAGATTCCCGCTATGGCTCCGGCGGCACCGCAGCCGACAAGCGTCATCAACGTCTTGCGATCGAGGTGGAACAGCTGGCCAAGGTTCGAGCCGATGGCCGAGCCAGTCAGCACGATGGGCGCCTCGGCTCCCACAGAGCCTCCGAAACCGATGGTGATGGCCGATGCAATGACGCTCGACCAGCAGTTGTGCGACTTCAGGCGTGACTTGTTCGACGAGATGGCATAGAGTATGCGGGTAATGCCGTGCGAGATGTTGTCACGCACGATATAGCGCACGAAGAGCGACGTCAGGTAGATGCCCACCACAGGATAGACCAGATAGAGCCAGTTGGCGTGCGACCGCTCGAACTGAGAAGTCAGCAGGGCCACAATCAGATTTATAATACCGTGGAGGACGTAGGCGGCCACAGCGGCAAAGAAGCCCACGATGAACGCCAGAATAAGCAGGAACATCTTATCGCTGACGTGCTCAACACGCCAGTTATGCACCCGTTCTATCCATTTCGCATTACTCATTTCTCATTCTTCATTTTATCGGCAATGGCCAGCGCCACAGCGTAAGCCGTCGTCCAGGCTGCCTGGAAATTAAAGCCTCCCGTCACGCCGTCGATGTCGAGCACCTCGCCGGCGAAGTAGAGGTTTGGCACGTGTCTGCTCTCTAAGGTGGCCAGATTGACACTCGTCAGCGCGATGCCGCCGCAGGTGACAAACTCATCGCGAAAGGCGGCACGCCCGGCTGTCAGGTAGCTGTCGTTGGTCAGCACGTTTGACAGTCTGTTCAGTTCTTTCTGGTTCAGGTTCTGCCAGCGGTTGGTGGCACGCTCGCCCAGCGTCTTCTGCAGCAGATAGTCCCAAAGTCGCGAGGGTAGTCTGCAAGGACGGACGCTCTGCAGCTGCTTCTGCGGATTCTGCGCCATCACGGCCTGCAATGCCGACAGCACCTCCGGCTCACGGAGTCCCGTCCAATTGATGCTTAGCGGCACCTTGTAACCGGCCTCGGCCAGATGACGGGCGGCATAGCTCGACAGCCTCAGAATGGCCGGACCGCTGACGCCCCAATGAGTGATCAGCAACGGTCCGTCGGCACGCAGCTTGGTGCCGGGTATCATGGCCTGCGCCTGCTCAACCACCGTCCCCATCAGCGCCGTAAGAGCCTCGTCGGCAATGCTCAGCGTGAAGAGCGACGGCACGGGCGGCACAATCTCATGGCCTGCGTCGGCCAGCCACCGGAGCCCCTCCGTACGCGGCGAGCCGCCTGTGCAGACGGCCACATAGTCGTATTCAGACAGGTCGGCAAGCACCTCAACCTTCACGCCCGTACATATCTTTATATCGTGGCGACGAGCCTCACCGAGGAAGCAGTTAATGATGGTGTGTGAGTCCTGCGAAGCGGGAAAGACGCAACCATCGTCCTGCGTGGTGAGCCTGACGCCGTGACGCTCGAACCACGTGTAGGCATCGTGGTAGTCGAACTGGCGGAACAGGCGCTTCAACTGTCTGTGGCCGCGCGGGTAGACCTGCGAGAGGTCGCCGACGCCGTCGAAGGAGTTGGTGCAGTTGCAGCGGCCGCCGCCCGACACTTCGACCTTGGCCAGCACCCGCTGACCGCGCTCCAGAATGGTCACTTCCATCTGGGGAACCATCTCCTTCAGGTTCACAGCCAGGAAGAATCCGGCTGCCCCGCCGCCAACGACTGCCGTCCGCATCACTTCCTGATAATGGTGACCTCGCCGTCAAGGCCAAGCTTGATGATGCTCGACGGCGTGTGAGGCTTATGTTCCTGCCGGCGGCTCCAGCAGACGTAGTCGACGGCCTCAACAATTCTGGGGTCGATGTCACAGTAGTTCTGTGCTGCCGGCTCGCCACTGATGTTGGCCGATGTCGATACCAGTGCCTTCTGGAAGCGGTAGCAGAGTTCCTTCGAGAAGGGCTCCTGCGTGATGCGTATGCCTATCGAGCCGTCGTCGGCAATGAGGTTCGGCGCCAGGTTGACGGCCCCGTCGAGGATGAGCGTTGTCGGCTTGCCGCCATCCTGCAGACTGTCTATCAGCTGCCAGGCCACGTCGGGCACCTGGCGGACATAGCGCTGCATGCGGGCGTCGCTGTCGACGAGGCAGATGAGTGCCTTTGAATCGTCGCGCTGCTTAATCTCGTACACTCGTTTCACGGCCTCGGCATTGGTGGCGTCGCAACCGATGCCCCAGACGGTGTCTGTCGGGTAGAGTATCACCCCACCCTGCCGCAATGTCTCAACGGCTCTTCGTATGTCTTGTTCGCGTGTCATTTAGAATTCTGATGTAAAGTGGAACTGTATGTGTTCAAAGTCCTGCTGCGCCATCGAGAGCATATAGCCGGAATCGGCGAGGAACACGTCGCGCCCCTCCTTGTCCTTGGCCATATATTGGTACTTACGCTTCTTGAAAGCTTCCAGTTCCTTTTCGTCGTCGGAGGAAATCCAGCAGGCCTTGTAAAGGTGAACAGGCTCCCAGCGGCACTTGGCGTTGTACTCGTTCTCCAAGCGGTACTGAATGACCTCGAACTGCAGCTGGCCGACGGTGCCGATAATCTTGCGACCGTTGAACTGATTGACAAACAACTGGGCCACGCCCTCGTCCATCAGCTGGTCGATGCCCTTCTGCAGCTGTTTCGACTTCATTGGGTCGTCGTTCTCGATGTACTTAAACAGCTCAGGCGAGAACGAAGGCAAGCCGCGGAAGTGCAGTTGCTCGCCCTCGGTCAGCGTGTCGCCAATCTTGAAGATGCCGCCCGTGTCGGGCAGACCCACGATGTCGCCCGGCCAAGCCTCGTCGATGGTCGACTTGCGCTGGGCCATGAACTGCGTGGGCGAGGTGAAGCGCATGGTTTTCTGCTGACGCACATGGAGGTAGGGCTGGTTGCGCTGGAACTTACCCGAACAGACCTTGCAGAAGGCAATGCATGAGCGGTGGTTGGGGTCGATGTTGGCAGTAATCTTGAAGATGAATCCCGTGAACTTCGGCTCCTCGGGCTGCACCTCGCGCTCCTCAGCCTTCGTGGGACGGGGCGACGGGGCTATCTCAACAAAGCAGTTCAGCAGTTCCTGCACGCCGAAGTTGTTCAGCGCCGAACCAAAGAACACCGGTGCTACCTCGGCCTGACGGTAGGTCTCGACATCGAACTCAGGGTAGACACCATCGACCAGTTCCAGGTCTTCGCGCAACTTCTCAGCATTGTCGTCGCCTACGCGCTGATTAAGTTCGGGCGAACCGAGTTCCACACTGACCTTCTCAGTCACGCGCTGCTTGTCGGGGGTAAAGAGGTCAAGCTTCTGCTCATAAATGTTGTACACGCCCTTGAACTTGGCCCCTTGGTTGATGGGCCAGCTGAGGGGGCGCACCTTGATTTCCAGTTCCTGTTCCAGTTCGTCGAGCAGGTCGAAAGGGTCGCGACCCTCGCGGTCCATCTTGTTGATGAAGATGATGACGGGGGTCTTCCTCATGCGACAGACGGTCATCAGCTTCCGCGTCTGTGTCTCAACGCCCTTGGCACCGTCGACGACGATGATGGCCGAGTCGACTGCCGTCAGCGTGCGGAACGTGTCCTCTGCAAAGTCCTGGTGACCCGGCGTGTCAAGGATGTTGACCTTGTACTCAATGTCCTTCCCATCGGGCGTATAGTCAAACTCCATCACCGATGTCGATACCGAGATACCGCGCTGCTTCTCGATGTCCATCCAGTCGCTCGTCGCCGTCTTCTTGATCTTGTTGTTCTTCACCGCGCCGGCCACCTGTATCTGTCCGCCGAAAAGCAGGAACTTCTCGGTCAGCGTGGTCTTACCGGCATCGGGGTGCGAAATAATCGCAAACGTTCTTCTTCTTTCTATCTCTTGATTCATATTCTCTTCTTAAAATCCGTGTTAATCCGTGCCTAAAATCAAACCAGCTGTTTTATGCACTCGGCTAACGACTCTTCCCAGTAGGGAATCTCGATGCCGTAGGCCTGTTTGATTTTCGTCTTGTCGAGCACGGAGTAGTGGGGACGGGCGGCAGGCGTAGGGTATTCCGAGGTGTGGAGCGGACGAACGGTGCATGCGGTAATGCCAGCCAAGCGGTGAATGGCTTTCGTAAAGTCATACCACGAGATAACGCCCTCATTGCTAAAATGATAGACGCCGGGCTTTACGCCTTGGTTAATGGCCGTCATGATGCAGACGGCGAGGTCGCGAGCGTAGGTCGGCGTACCTATCTGGTCGAAGATGACGCCCAACAGCGGACGCTCGTTGCCCAGACGGATCATCGTCTTGACGAAGTTATTTCCGAACGTCGAATAGAGCCACGCCGTGCGGATAATCATCGTGCGGCTGCAAGCTCTTTGGGCTGCCTCCTCGCCGGCTAATTTCGTGCGGCCATAGACGCTGTTCGGACAGACGGGGTCGGTCTCCATGTAGGGCGTATGATTTGTGCCGTCGAAGACGTAGTCGGTCGAAACCTGTATCAGCCAGCCGCCTCGCCGCTCGATGGCCTCGGCCAGATAGCCTGGGGCTACGTGGTTCAGCATGTCGCACAATTCCTGGTTCTCCTCGGCCTTGTCCACAGCGGTATAAGCTGCGCAGTTGACGATACCGTCAATCTGGTTGTGCTCGACGAAGGCACAGACCGTCTCGCGGTCGGTGATGTCGAGTTCTTCTACATCTGTATTAAAATAGGTATGCTGGGGGTTCTTCGCCTCCAGCAACTGCATCTCGTTTCCCAATTGGCCATTACAGCCTGTTATCAGTATATTCATTATTCAAGCTTTAGTCCTTCTTTCTTATCCTTTTTATAATAGTCGGCAAGCATGCCTATGAACGTTGAGATTTCCTTCACGGCGTGCTCGGTGTTGGGCGTTATCTCCTTCTTCTGCAGACGCAGCATCATCACGCCGTAGAGCGAGTTGAAGCACGTCTCTATCTCGTTCTCTTCCTTGTTAGCCCCACGGTTACGCAGTTCGACGATGAACGGCAGCACCTTGTAGTAGGCCGTGTTGTAGAACGGGAACTTCGGCGACTCCAGCAGCTGCTGGTGCAGCTCAATGAGCATCTGCAGTGTCACTTTGTTGATTTGCAGGTGGCCCTGCTCGCGACAGCCCTCCTGGTTCATCATCCGTATGAGGTTGCCAAACCAGTCGACCTCTTCCTCCTTCTGCTCGTCACTGTAGTCGAAGCGGTCGACATACTCGCGGCGGATGCGGCCCAGCGAGCAGCCAAATGCCCTGATGGTGTCTTCTACCTGCCACATATACAGCAGGTACTCGGCAATGTTGTTCTTTCTTAATTCCTGTGCTATAAACACCGTATTATTTGCGATTTATGATTTACAATTTTCTATTTACGATTTGTTACCAGCGCAGCAGGTTGGTGGTCGTGCCGAGCAGCATGATGATTGAGCCGATAATCACGGCCACACCGATGACCTGGTTGATGATCTTGATTCCGTTATCGTCGAACTTCGTGCGGATCTTGTCGACCAGCCACGTCAGTCCCCACCACCAGAGCATGGCACCGCCGACGATGCTTGCAAAGCCCACCAGCATCTCGAACGGATGGTTGGGCAGCACGAAAGCGAACTGCGCATACATGGCCAGGAAAAGGAAGATAATCAGCGGATTGGAGAACGTCACCAGGAAGGCCGTCCACGTGTTGTACCAGAGCGTGCCTTTCTGCTGCCCTGACTGGTGCATTTTCTTCATCGGGTCGCTGTGGTAGGTGTACAGTCCGAAGCAGAGCAGCATCACGCTACCGGCAATCTGCAGGTAGAAGCGGTTCTGGTCGTTGCTGATGAGGTCCATGACGAACGACATGCCGAAGCCGGCAATAGCCGCATAGATGATGTCGCTCGCGGCGGCACCTATGCCCGTGGCCAGTCCGAACCAGCGGCCCTTGTTCAGCGTGCGCTGCACACAGAGTATGCCTACCGGCCCCATCGGCGCCGATGCAATCATCCCAATGAGCATGCCCTTGAAGATGAAGTCTAATATGTTGATAGGCACGTGAAACGGCATAGCGACTGCAAAGGTACGAAAAAAAAGAGAACGAACAAAATAAATCCTTCATTTTTCTACACTGTAGGGAGTAGCAGAATCCTGCAGGGGGTCAGGGCAAATCAGCGAATGTCCTACGACCTTTCACGTAATACTGCCATAAGAGGGAGAAAGTGTGCTGACAGACAGAGGAATCGGCCACGCGCGATGCCTGTATGGCACGCCGGTCGGCCTCGAAGTCGCTGCGCCACCTGCGGAAAGCGCGGCGGGCCCGGAAGACGGCTCTGAAGTCGCCGAAGTTACGGTTCAGCAGCAGCATCTTGAAGGCTGCTAGGTAATCCAGCAGCCAGCGCCATCGCATAACATGATGCAACTCACTGTCGGGCAGGCACTTGTAGAGCATCGTCAGATTATTTCGGAAGTTCAGGAATGTCTTCATGGGGTTGGCTTTGGGCAGAGTGCCGCCGCCGACATGGTAGACACGCGAACCGGGCAGACAGTAGATTTTTCGTCCCCGGATACAGAGGCGCCAGCAGAGGTCGATTTCTTCAAAATGCGCGAAGAAACGACCGTCAAGTCCACCGGCTGCCCAATAGTCGGCCGAGCGGATCATGAGGGCGGCACCCGTAGCCCACAACACTTCCGCTGGTTCATCATACTGCCCCTTGTCGCACTCAACCGTCTCAAAAACACGGCCCCGGCAGAACGGGTAGCCATAGCGGTCGAGGTAACCGCCGCTGGCTCCCGCATATTCAAAACGGTCACGGTCGGCTATAGACAGCAGTTTAGGCTGGCAGGCGGCAACGTCGTGGTGCGTGTCCATAAACTCTGTCAGCGGCGTCAGCCAATGAGGCGTCACCTCGATATCGCTGTTCAGCAAGAGGTAATACTCGGCATCAATCTGCCGCAGAGCCTTGTTGTAGCCTTCAGCAAAGCCCCAGTTCCTATCAAGCACGATGAGCCTGCACTCGGGATATTCCCTGCGCAGGAAGTCAATCGAACCATCGGTCGAGGCATTGTCGGCCACATAGACGGCTGCCTCGTCGCGCGAATAGTCAAGTACGGACGACATATACTGGCGAAGCATTGCCTCACCATTCCAGTTGAGTATGACAAGTGCAAGTTTATCCATTTTTGAGTAGTGCTTTAAGTGCAGTCTTATCGTGGTTGAATTCACCCAGGCGGACACGGACGATCTGGTTGTCGTATGACTCGCGAACCTCACTGGGCGGCAGCTCCACACGGATGTAGTTCTTGGTGAAGCCGTGCATGGCACGCCCTCGGGCAGCCTTCTCGAAGAGCACCTCGGCCTCCGTACCGATATGACGGGCGTAGAAAGCCTGCGTCTTCTGGTCAGAGAGTTCCAGCAGCCGGCGGCTGCGCTCCCGCTTGTCGGCAGCGCTGACAACGTAGGGAATGCTGAGCGCCGATGTTCCGGGACGCTCGGAATAGGGAAAGACGTGGAGCTGGGTCACGTCGAGGTCGAGCAGGAAACGATAGGTCTCTTCAAAACACTCAGGCGTTTCTCCACGACACCCCACCATCACGTCGACGCCGATGAAGGCATCAGGCATGACCTGTCTGACATGGCGAATCTTGTCGGCAAACAACTGGCGGTCATAATGGCGATGCATCAGCCGCAACACCGTGTCGCTCCCACTCTGCAAGGGAATATGATAGTGAGGCATGAAACTGCGGCTGCCTGCACAGAAGTCTATCAGGTCGTCAGTCAGCAAGTCGGGTTCCAGCGAACTGATGCGGTAGCGGCTGATACCCTCGATACCGTCCAAGGCTTTCACCAGGTCTATGAACCGCTCACCGGTCGTCTTGCCGAAATCGCCAATGTTCACACCCGTCAGGACAATCTCCTTGCCACCCTCGGAGGCAGCCTTGCGGGCCTGCTCAACCAGCGAGGCGATGGTGGGGTTACGACTGAATCCACGTGCATAGGGAATGGTGCAATACGTGCAGAAATAGTCACAGCCATCCTGCACCTTCAGGAAGTAGCGCGTACGATTGCCACGGGAGCACGACGGAGCAAACGACCTGATGTCCTTCGTCTTCTGCACAAAGTAGCGCCCAGGCTCCCCCACTCCGCTCTCCTCCTTCTCAATCCATGCCTCCGAAAGGAACTGCAGGAGGTTTGCCTTCTCATTCGACCCCAGCACCAAGTCAACGCCCTCAATCCTGCTGACAGTCTCAGGTTTCAGCTGGGCATAGCAGCCTGTGACTACAACATAAGCTCCCGGGTGCCTGCGGACCAGCCGATGAATGGCCTGCCGACACTTACGGTCGGCGACGTCGGTCACCGAACAAGTGTTAACCAGGCACAAATCTGCCGTCTCATCCTTTTGAACCGGAGTAACGCCCATCTCCAGAAGCATCTTTGCAAAGGTAGACGTTTCCGAAAAGTTAAGCTTGCATCCGAGTGTGAAGAAGGCAGCTTTTTTACCTTGAAAGGCCGAAGTATCTATCATATATATATAAGGTGTTCATGTTTGCGAGCACAAAGGTACATCTTTTTTTCTCAAATTAAGCCTTTTTTGGGAAAATATCAACTTATTTTTTTTGATTGCATTATTTAACATTTCGGAAAGTACTGATTTACAGGAATTTGCAAAAAAGTTACAAAAACAGCCTAAAAAAAAACAAAAAAAAAGATACGTCATATCAAAAAAATGCCTACCTTTGCAGCGTTTTAATAAAAAATGATTGTTTTACAGATTTAAAAGCTTAGAGAAATGAAGAAATTAGTATTTGCATTCGCAGCTGTTGTAGCTGTTTCGTTTGCTGCATGTGGTAACAAGACTGAGCAGGCTGCTCCTGTTGACACCGATTCTATCGAGGAGATTGTTGACAGCGTTATTGATTCCACTGCTGTTGCCGTTGACAGCGCTGCTGCCGATTCTGCTACTGTTGAGCAGGCTCAATAAGCCAAAGCTTATTCAAGAGAAACAGGTAACCGCCGGACGTTAGTTCAGCGGTTATTTTATTATATATGTGAAGACAAACGCGTATATATGCAAGCGATATGAGAAGAGTAAAGTTTATCCTCGCCCTTCAGCTCACAATTCTTGTGGCTTCGGGCTTCACGGCATGTACGGACTACGACGACAACCCGGCAGATTCTCAGTCATACGCCGGCGTGCCACTGATTATACTCGACACCGACATCGGCTCGTCAACCGATGACCTCTTTGCTATGCAGATGCTTCACCGCTACCACGACGAGGGCCGCTGCCGGCTGCTGGGCACCGTGGTGAACCGCGAGGGCGAGGACTGCGCCGCATGTGCCGACGTGATGAATACCTATTTCCACCACGGCGACCTGCCCATCGGACTTATTCGCAACGGCATCAAGACTCCCAAAGTATGGATTGACTACCAGAATCTGCCCAATCACACCCTTGCCGACGGCTCGCCCATGTTCGCCCGTACACTCAGCGACTATGCCTCACTACCCGACGGCTGGCAGCTCTACCGCCGCCTGCTGGCAGCTCAGCCCAACCATTCGGTGAGCATCGTCTCCATCGGTTTTGTCTGCTGTCTGGCTCAGCTGTTAGAGTCGGAGGCCGATGAGCTATCGCCACTCGACGGCCCGGAACTGGTACGCCAGAAGGTGAAGTGTCTCTACATCATGGGAGGTGTCTTCGGCGATGCCGTTGAGAAGAAGGAGTACAACTTTTTACAAGGCATCGGTTTTGCCCAGACCCTGTTCCGCCTGTGGCCATCAGAGGTTGACATCATCTTCACACCTGGCGAGGCAGGCGATGGTATAGCGTACACGCCCGAACAAGTGATTGCCGATGTCGACTGGACAGACAATCACCCCATCAAGCAGGTCTATATGAATTATGAATGTGACACGGGGCAGAAGATGTGGGACCTGTTGGCCGTCATCAACGCCGTTGAGGGAGACAGTCTCTTCACGCTTTCCGAGCGCGGCACCGTGAGCGTCACCGACGATGCCGAAACCGTCTTCACGGCCTCGCCAACAGGCAACTGCCGCTACCAGAAGCCGGGCGATGCCACCTGGAACGCCGCCATGCTGGAAAGAGTCCGCAGCGTGAACAGGCTCTACTCCCGACCTGATTATTAAAAGACTCAACTTTGCAAGTTGAGTAAGGAGTACTCCTTACTCCTTTACTACTTGCAAGTTGAGCTTGCGAAACTTGAATTAACTGAACCTGTTCTGCATGACGACGGCACAAGACGCGTCGCCGGTAACCGACATGACCGTGCGCCCCATGTCAACAATACGGTCAACGCCAGCCACGATGGCCACACACTCCACAGGAATCTGGGCAGAGGCAAACACCATCGCCATCAGTGCCAGCGAGCCGCCAGGAATACCCGGCGTGCCGATAGAGGCAACCGTCGAGGCAAAGGCAATGGCAAAATACTGATTCAGCGTCAGGTCGATGCCGCAGCATGTCGCCATGAACACAGAAGCAACGCCGAGGTAGATGGCGACGCCGTCCATGTTGACAGTGGCTCCTAACGAAAGCACAAAGTTGCCAACATCCTCGCGCACGCCCAACTTCTCAGTACACTTCATGGTGTAGGGCAGAGTGGCTACCGACGAGTCGCTGGAGAAAGCAAACAGCATGGCGGGCTGCAACTCCTTGAAGAACCTGAAGGGCGACAAACCTCCCAGCAGGTAGACCAGGGGGGCATAAACACAGACCGCATGGAGGAAGAAACAGCTGTAGCCCAGTGCTATAAGTGCCGCATAAGAGCCCAGCACGCTCGGACCATTCGCAACCACAACGGGCGTCAGCATGCAGAACACGCCGACAGGCGCCAGGGCTATGATGTAGGACAGCACCTTCGACACGACAGCATTGGCGCTGAGCGTCAGCTTCCGCGCCGCCTCACCCGCCTCGCCGACGTGGACCATTGCCACTCCGAAGAAGACGGCAATCACGATGACTTGCATCATCGTCATATTGGTCAGCGGAAGCATGATGTTATCAGGGAACATGTTGACAATCTGGTCCATGACGGTGAAGTCGGGAATCTCAATCGCTTCCGAACCGCTGCCTGTCTCCACATGAATAAGAGGAAGAAAGCCCTTTGCCAATGTAGAGGCCACCAGTCCGAGCGTAACGGCTATGATTGTGGTAAACGTGAAATAGAGCAGGGCCCGCAGACCGAGCCTGCCCACCTTCGACACATCATTCATCGACAGAATGCCTGCCATGATAGAGAACAGCACCAGGGGCACAACGACGAACTTCAGCAGGTTCAGGAAGATGCTGCCTAAGGGCTTGATGTATTCGTTCACGAAGTCCGCACTGTCTTGCAGCAAGATGCCGGCAACGACAGACAGGGCAAGCGCCAAGGCTATCTGGGAGGTCAGAGACAGTTTCTTCATCATTCTTACATAGTGTCAGGGTAGCGCCACGTCCAAAAGCGGCACTACCCTTAATACATTTCCAATCAATGACGCCAACCGTTACAGGTTCAGGCTCTTCTTGATGGCCTCAATCTTCTCCTCAGCAGCCTTCGTGCAGCGCTCGTAGCAGCCGGCGCACTTGAAGGTGGGGTCTTTCACCTCGGTGTAGAACTTAATCTTAGGCTCGGTGCCCGATGGGCGGACGGAGACCTTCGTGCCGTCTTCGCAGAACCACTGGAGCACGTTCGACGTGTCGGGCATGTCGAGCTTACCCTTGTTGCCCTGAGCGTCGCACCACTCGAGCGTCTTGTAGTCCTTCCACAGGCAGACCTTCGAGCCGCCCAGCTCCTTCGGCGGGTTCTCGCGGAAGTTGGTCATCATCTGCTTGATCTCGTCGGCACCGGTCTTGCCCGGACGTACGACGTTAATCGTCACCTCCTTCGAGAATCCATACTCGGCGTAGATGTCCATGAGCAGGTCGTAGAGCGTCTTGCCGTTGTCGCGTGCCCAGGCGGCAATCTCGCAGATGAGGCAGATGCTGGCGGGGGAGTCCTTGTCGCGCACCTTGTCGAACGGCAGGAATCCGAACGACTCCTCGCCGCCGCCGATGTACTTCTTCACACCCTCGTTGACGCGAATCTCGTTGGCTATCCACTTGAAGCCGGTGTAGCAGTCCTTCAGCTCGACACCGTTCTTCTCGGCTATCTTGGCAATGACCTCGGTGGTGACGATGGTCTTCACGAGGAACTCGTTGCCCTTCAGCTGGCCGAGCTTCTTCTTGTTGGCAATGATGTACCAGCAGAACATCATGCAGGTCTGGTTGCCGTTCAGAATCTCCCACTCGCCCTTGGCGTTGCGGCAGACGATGGCCAGACGGTCGGCATCGGGGTCGCTGGCAATGACGAGGTCGGCGTTGAGCTTCGTGCCGAGCTTCATGCCAAGCGTCATAGCCTCGGCATTCTCAGGATTGGGGCTGACAACGGTGGGGAAGTTGCCGTCGATGACCATCTGCTCGGGCACCACGTGGATGTTCTGGAAGCCCCATGAGCGCAGGGCCATCGGGATGATGACGCGGCCCGTGCCGTGCATGGGCGAGTAGACGATGTTCAGGTCTTTCTGGCGCAGGATGACGTCCTGGTCGACCATTGCCTCCTTGACAGCCTGGATGTAGTCCCAGTCCATCTCGCCGCCAATGGGGATGATGAGGTCCTTGTTGCCCTCGAACTTCACGTCGCCGATCTTCACCTTGTTCACCTCGTCGATGATACCCTTGTCGTGGGGAGCCAGCACCTGGGCACCGTCGTCCCAGTAGGCTTTGTAGCCGTTATACTCGCGGGGATTGTGCGAGGCCGTCACGTTGACACCGGCCTGGCAGCCGAGCTGACGGATGGCGAACGAAATTTCGGGCGTCGGGCGCAGGCTCTCGAAGAGGTAGACCTTGATGCCGTTGGCCGAGAAGATGTCGGCAACGGTTTCGGCAAACATACGTCCGTTGTTGCGGCAGTCGTGACCTACGACCACGGCGGGCTGAATGTCGGGGAAAGCCTTGTTGATGTAGTTGGCAAAGCCCTGCGTGGCCATGCCCACGATGTACTTGTTCATGCGGTTAGTGCCGGCACCCATGATGCCGCGCAGACCACCCGTACCGAACTCCAGGTTCTGGTAGAAGGCGTCGATGAGCGCCGACTTGTCGTCGGCATCAAGCATAGCCTGTACTTCCTTACGTGTCTCCTCGTCAAAAGCCGGAGAGAGCCATTCTTTTGCAATTGCCTCGCACTGGGCAATCAGCTGTGCGTTATTTTCCATAATTCTCTCTGTTGTTTATTGTTTTAGCTTGATTCCGTTATTGACTTACAAAGATACACATAATTATTGAATACAGTGCAAAACCCTTTCGTCTTTTTTGATTTTTTAGCTTTTGGGCAGAGTCCCCGTAACTCAGCCATCGAATAAAGAAACAAATTAGCGCAAATTATGGAAAACTTACATTTATCCTTATTTGTGCTAATTTGTTTCCAAGCCAAGCGTTGAAAGCCTGCGAAGAAAGATTAGTGACCCCACCCCAGCCCCTCCCCTACAAGGGAGGGGAGAGCGGCAGATGACATTTGCTTAGCGCTTATCGGGCACGCCAAAGTCTGCCCAGCGCTCCTGAGGATAATAGCCTTTGAGCGTCTTTTTCTTCTCGGCGTAGGCCTCCTTCACGCTGGCCATCACGGCATTCATCCGCTTAACCTTTGGTGCCAGCTCCTCGCGCAGGCGGTCAACCTCGGCATTGGCAGCCTCCAGCTCGCCGACGGCCTCCTCCATTGCGTTGATTTCTTCGTTGGTTACTCCGCCGCCAATACCTTTCAAGTGCTTGCGCAGGCCCTCTACCAGATTGCGGCTCTTCTCAATCTGAATTTCTACTGTCTTTGACATAATTCTTTACTTTTAAGTGATGCTTTGGGGTTAGAATTCTATCGCAAAATTAGCAAAAAAAATCGATTCTGCGAATACCACGAAGCATCACTTTTTTATTTTTTTAAGATGAGAACAGCCATGTATTTAACTTTTCTTTGCAGCTTTGCGTACTGTAACTCACAAGGGCTCAGAACTGTGAGCATCGAAATACTTCTTACAGTATGCGCTCATTGTGCTGTCATACTTCTCGCTACAGTCTTTGTCGTTCATCAAGGTATGTCCTGAATTCGGAAACACGATGAGATTGTATGGCTTGCCCAGGCTGTCGTACTTTGCCTGAAGAGAACGATAGTGGTCAGGCTTGACCAGCCAGTCTTTCTCGCCATAAGCAAAGATGGAAGGCAGGGCCGTAGAATCGTTAATATAGAATACAGGCGAGGCCTTCAGCTTGATGCTGTCGAGTTGTTCGCGCGTGAGGGCGGAACCGTCAATGCGTTCTCCCGTGCAACTGAACACGAAATTCTCCACCTCCTCCGTCTTGGCATCACCGTTGTATGGGAACAAGATGCGAAAATCGGCAGGTCCAACCTTGATGGCTGCAAAGCGTATCGGAAGTGGATGCGAATGGCTGTAGGCATACATCATGGCCAGATGACCACCAGCCGACGTGCCACCGATAGCCATCTGCCGTATATGAACGCCCTTACAGGCTGCGAACTGTTCAATATGCCGTATGCAGGCGTCGATTTCTTCAAGCATGGTAAGAAGCGAGACGCCTCCTTCATTCAGCAGACTGTAGTTCATGGTGGCAGTGGCATATCCCTTTTGCACCCATTTGTAACAGTCGCCATGATGCTCATACTTGTCGCCGCCAATCCACGAACCGCCATGCACATAGAGAATGAGTGCCAGACTGTCCTTCGAGGCAGCATCGACGGGCAGATACAGATCGTAGGTGTTGTGCTCACGGCTCCCATAAGCGATGTCGGTAAAGCGCTGGCCGTAATCATCATGCCACTTGGGTTTAAGCACATACAGGGTGACAGCCCCTATGACGAGTAATAGCAGTACTGCTCCGAACAGGCAGCCACAGCCTTTCTTGATTTTCTTATTCATTGTTGTTTATGATGAATCGCGGGGAAAGTCCTCATATTATTAACGGCTTACACCGGCATTTATTGCGGGGAAGAATCAAAAAACCCGTTCCTATGATTCCGACTTAGCTTAAAAAACTATAATTATTACGCCAATTTGGTATCATAATGAAGTAAATATTGTATATTTGCGGCAAAAACTGATGATTATGGCACAAGTATCAATGACCGTCCGCATGGACTCACAACTTAAAAAGCAGTTCAACGAATTGTGCAACGAAATCGGCATGAGCGTCAACACCGCTATCAATGTGTTTGCAAAGGCCGTAGTCATGAACCGTAAGATTCCGTTCGAAGTAAAGGCCGCTCCCAAGGCCGAGGCGATGAGCGGACTTGATGCATTCTATGCACTGAGAGCAGAGGTAGAAAAGAATCATCTTCCCGAATTAACACTCGACGAGATCAACGAGGAAATCCGTTAGGCCCGCGAAGAGAAGGATGCAAGAATGGGGAAGAGATGATTTACGCAGTAATTGATACTAACGCCATTGTCTCTGCTCTGTTTACACGTAATACTGAGGCGGCTACGGTAAAGGTGTTAGATGCAATGTTACAGGGCATAAGTTTTTTCAAAAGAGCAGACTTTCTCCTATGCCGCTCGTCGGTAGAACCTCAGCGCATGGGAGAGTTCCTCATGCATTGGATGATACTTGGGATACTCAATGACCACCTTCGTCTTGAGAACCTTGACGGAAACGGCAGTGAGCAGGATGCGCTCGCGGATAGTAAGCAGGGTGGCCTTCTCAAGAGTTGTTTCCTTGAGCGCCCTGTCCCTGAGCGAGAGCATCAGGTTGTATGCCATACCGTGCAGGAAGATGCGCATGCGGTTGGCGTTGAACGTGTGGCAGGAGAGTCTCTCGCCCTTCACGCCCTCCTTGAACTGGCGTAAAAGCTTATGAGAAGCTACACATAAATGCAATTATGACAAGTTTATCGTTATGCAAAGTAGTCATACCCATGCTGATGCTAAATTGCTGATTGCTTGATAATTTTTCGAATTACTTAGCATAATTACTTCTCATAACAATATATTATAGGTAAGGCATAAGCCCCAACCTTTAATTTTATTCGTTATGGAAGAAGTAAAGATCTTAGAGCTGACGGAGCGATGCATCAAGTACTTCCAGAAGCAGTGTTACACAAGGAACAGGATTACAGTGTACAAGTCACTCTGGCGTAATGGCATCATCCGCTAC
Organism: Prevotella sp.; assembly: GCA_017395215.1. GTDB lineage: Bacteria > Bacteroidota > Bacteroidia > Bacteroidales > Bacteroidaceae > Prevotella. The sequence goes on from JAFPVW010000041.1 coordinate 29,787, forward strand.
ATGTCCCAAAAGGGCATTGAGAGTTATTCACCATCGGTGGGAGCCGAATTCGTTTCAACCTGCCATTTTCATGGCACAATACGTCCACAGGAACGTGAGAAGATAAGGAGCATTCAGGTGCTTGACGACATGCTGAAGCTCGGCTGCATCTGCTGCACGCTGAAGATGGATCTCGTCCGTCAGTTGCAAGACATCATCGAGATGCAGCGCTTCGACTACATCGTCATCGAGGCCAGCGGCATTTGCGAACCGGGCCCGATTGCACAGACCATCTGCTCGATTCCGCAGATGGTGCCCGATATGGAGTGTCAGCCCCGACTTGAGATGATGATTTTCCTACGCACGACATCTCCATCAAATAGCAAATAAATCTAATCATTGCTATTCTGACGGTTACGGTATTCTACCGCCTCCCACTGGCTGCCTATCGGTTCCAATCCGAGATAGCGTCGTTGCTCGTTCGAAATGATCTGCTCCATGATGTTCTGATAATTGATGATGCAAAGATACTAATTATTTATCAATCTTCCAAATTTATATGGATTGTAATCAGCCGCGCCCGCGGCTTCTGTCTTTCAGTCCCTCGGGTGGGGGTGTAGTGTGCCCCCTCCCTTACGGCCCCCTTTACAGGGGGGCCTAAGGGGAGGGGCCACTACCCCACCCCTCGGGGACCTCTGTAAGAAGCCGGCCCCAAACGGGTCGAATAGTGCCGCCAAACGGGTCGAATAGTGCCGCCAAACGGAGTGAATGGAGCCGCCATTTATCAGAAAACAAAATTATTCTGATTGCTGATGATTTTTTCTTCCAAACACACCTGCTTTTCGGATTTTTTTTGTAACTTTGTACCCACATTGATTAAACAATATCATCACACGCATATGGGAACAGTCTTAACACTACCCGTGTGCTTTTGTCTATAATTGAAAAACCCAAGTCAAGCAATATGAAAACAGAGAAACAAATGGCTATGGCAGCTGCAGAATTTGCAGAGCGGTGGAAAGGCAGAGGTTATGAGAGGGGCGAGTCACAACCCTTCTGGATTGACTTGCTGACAAATGTCTTTGGCATTGAAACACCATCTGTTTGTTTTATCCGTTTTGAACAGAAAAGAGTTCATATTAACAAAATATTGTGTTTTTTTCGAAGTAAATAGTATAATTCTCATAAAAAAGAAGTATCTTTGCAAACAAAACCCCATACATCAATGCTTAAAATATACATCAATGAATTAGGTCGCATACGTGATGCGGTAATAGATGTGAAACCAATGATGGTTTTCACGGGTGATTCGGGATTAGGTAAAAGCTATACTGCTTTTCTGATATACCATGTGTATAGTGTTCTGGCGAATGACAGGATAAAATATTTTGTTGAGGATAAAATCCAAGCATTGGGAGGAAATAAAGATAAAGGATTTACATTCAAATTCCAAGACCTTAGGTTGTGGATGAATCGAGATGCATCACAATATCTTGGTTATCT
>JAFPVW010000042.1 GCA_017395215.1 Prevotella sp.
CATGATGCTGCTCATCGACGAGCGTCCTGAGGAGGTCACCGATATGGCCCGCACCGTCAACGCCGAGGTCATCGCCTCTACCTTCGACGAGCCCGCCGACCGTCACGTGAAGATCGCCGGCATCGTACTCGAAAAGGCCAAGCGTATGGTCGAGTGCGGTCACGACGTGGTCATCTTCCTCGACTCCATCACCCGTCTGGCACGTGCCTACAACACCGTGTCGCCGGCCAGCGGAAAGGTGCTCACCGGTGGTGTCGACTCCAACGCCCTGCAGAAGCCCAAGCGCTTCTTCGGTGCCGCCCGTAACATCGAAGGCGGCGGCTCACTCACCATCATCGCCACCGCTCTCGTAGATACCGGTTCGAAGATGGACGAGGTGATCTTCGAGGAGTTCAAGGGTACAGGTAACTCCGAGATCCAGCTCAACCGCTCACTCTCCAACAAGCGTATTTTCCCGGCCATCGACCTGGTGCTCTCGTCGACACGCCGCGACGATCTGCTGCACGACGAGACGACGCTCAACCGTATGTGGATTATGCGCAAGTTCATCGCCGAGATGAACCCCGTGGAAGCCATGAACGCCATCCGCGACCGACTCGTGACCACCCGCGACAACGAGGAGTTCCTCATGTCGATGAACGGATAAACAAAAATACGAAGGATATGACACCAAAGAAACAGGTAGGCGGACAGTCTACCTGTTTTTATTTTTCATAAACCAGCTGTGGGAGAACTGATAGGCGGCCAGGGCCAAGACCACGAGGAAGAGCGACGTGAACATCAGCGGCTGGGGAGCATCCTCGAAACAACCGAGGCCAAGTCCGATACCGAGGGCAATGCCACTCTCCCACCCGAGCATAAACGTACTCTGCGACGTGCCACGCTTACAGTGTCGGCTCAGCTTGATGAAGAACAGCAGGAACCGCGAGCCGATCAGTCCCATACCCAGTCCGAAGAACATCGGTGCGGCATAGCTCACGATTGGCAGCGTACTGCGCGTGATCAGCATCATCAGCGCCGCCCCGAGGAGGATCAGTCCCGTGACCACCTCACTCTTCAGTTCTGCATCGCGGAACACGAACCGCCAGCACAGCAGCGCCCCTAAGAACCCGCACATCATCATCGCATAGAAGCGTACCGGCAACTGCATCGACAGCAGCAGGCCGAACGCCACCGTGACCAGCAGCAGGTTCATAAACAACACGGTTCCGTGAGGCAGGAAGAAGCGGTCGAGACAGAAGAACGACACATCATCTTCAGGCGTGCGGAAGGGGAAGTTGACCATCAGCACCATCACCAGACTGGCCACGGCACAGCCCGTCGCAGCGAGAAAGACCACCGAATGGTCGGTATACCGCAGCAACAGCAGCCCCGCCAGCGGTCCCAGGGCCAGGGCGATGCGCCCGAACCAGCCCGTGGCAAAGTTCGCCTCCGTGCGCTGGAAACTCTCACAGGTATCGATGATCAGCGTACTGCACAGCACCATCTGCGACATACCGAAGGCCGCTCCCATCGCAAAGCGCAACAGCACCAGCAGCGGGAACTCCACAAACTGATAGCGCAGGCTGTCGAGGTAATACAACAGCGCCAGCAGGGCCGCCACCGACGCGATGGCCACCACACACACCATATTACGGCGATAACGCTCGATGAGGTAGCTCACGAAGGCACCCAGGGCAAACAGTCCCGCCCCGAAGGCACCCATCACGATACCGGCCTCCACCCCACTCAGATTCTGGTCGCCGACCAGCCACACGGGCATCGTCGGCAGGAGCATATAGACCGACATCGACAGCAGGAACTCTGAGATGGCCAGCAACCAGAATTCATACTGCCACAGACGGATATGTACGGAAGTATTCTGAGCGTTCATAACTACATCTTTAATCTCTATTTCGCCTGCGACAACAGCGACTGCAGGCGTTCGAAAGTCAGCCCTTCATAGTCTTTCAGCTGGATATCCGACAGCGGACGGATGGCTTCCTCAGCGTTCGTCGTGGCCAGTCCAACCACCGCCATTTTTGCCGCGCGACCGGCACGAAGCCCATTAAAACTATCCTCGAACACAATGCACTCATCACTCTGAGCCTCAAGTCGTTGTGCTGCCTTCTGATAGCAGTCAGGATCAGGCTTGCTGCGGTCGAAATCCTCCGATGTCAGGATGGCGTCGAAGAGGGCTTTGAACCCCGGCTGATACCGATAGACACTCTCCATCTTGGGAATGTTCGAACTGGTCACCACCGCCGTCCTGACACCATGACTGCGGAGCATGGCGATGAGGGCCTCGAAGCCCGCGATATAGTCGTAGCGCATCTGCTGCTCATAGTCGTTCAGCCGACTGGTGATGCTCTTCTGCTCGGCCAGCAACGGCCCCGAGAACCAGCGGTCGTAGATCTGCGTCAGCGTCTGACCTTTGATCTCATGCTCCAGTCCCGGGTGCTCCGGATGGTACTGACGGCAGATGCCTCCCCAGAACACGGAGTACTGCGGCTCGGTGTCGAACACCACGCCGTCGAGGTCAAAAAGAGCTGCCTTAAATTTATTCATTGACGATTTCCTTTCAAATTTGGGTGCAAAGGTAGTGTTTTTTAATGAGAAATTTGCTCATTTCCGAAATTAAATGTATTTTTGCACTTGATTTCATGATTTATGTATATGCGACTATTATTCACTTCTGCCCTTGTCCTGCTGCTCTGTGCCTGCAGCGAGGAATCTGAGACGATTACTTTCGAGACCGTCAGTGCCGACAAAACCGTTGCCCTCACCGCCGACAGCCTCTCACCGACGTGCAGCGTGAACATCCGCCTTGAACAAGCCACCGCCGCCAGCGGAAGAGCCGGAGAGATCATCAACGCCACCGTTGCCAAGCGTCTGTTGGATCGTGGCGACGACGGCATGCAGCAGGCAGCCAATGCCTTTGCGGAGGAATACACCAGCAACTACGTCAAGACGCTGTTGCCCCTCTACAACGAAGACCGGAAGGACACCAAGAAACACGCATGGTATCACTACCACTATATCATCAACAGCCACACCCAGACAGGCAGCAAGGGCACGCTGGTCTATCTGGCCGACATCAACTACCGTGAAGGCGGCAACCACGCCAACAGCCAGCAGGTCATCATGAACTTCGACACCCAGACTGGCAGACTGCTGACCGCCCAAGACATCTTCGTCGACGGTTTCGAGGTCGCCCTGAAGCCCATCCTGCTGAAAGCGCTCCAAGAGAAGACCGGCTTCAGCACCATGAATGAGCTCAATGCCAATGGCTACCTTAACAACGTGGAGATCTACGTGCCTAAGAACTTCATTCTCAGCGACGATGCCATCACCTTCGTCTACAACCCCGACGAGATTGCCCCGTACACCGTTGGCAGCACCGAACTGACCATCGCCTACTCGGCTATAGAGAAAATACTCAACTCCTCGTTCCAACACTAATTCCACCCGTCATGTCTGCAGATATCATTCTGAAATATTTCCCCGACCTCACAGCGCGACAGCAAGAGCAGCTGGAGGCCCTCGACGCCCTCTACCACGACTGGAACGCGAAGATCAACGTCATCTCCCGCAAGGACATTGACCAGCTCTACGAGCACCACGTGCTCCACTCGCTGGCCATCGCCAAGACCATCCGTTTCCGTCCCGGCACGCGCATCCTCGACTTCGGCACCGGCGGCGGATTCCCCGGCATCCCCCTGGCCATCCTCTTCCCCGACTGTGAGTTCAAGCTCATCGACGGTACGGGCAAGAAGATCCGCGTGGCACAGGAGGTCGCCCAGGCCGTCGGCCTCACCAACTGCCACCCCGAGCACCTGCGTGGCGAGGACGAGCGCGGACAGTACCACTTCGTCGTCAGCCGCGCCGTGATGCCCCTGCCCGACCTCGTGAAGATCGTGCGCAAGAACATTGCCAAGCCCCAGTTGAACGCCCTGCCCAACGGCATCCTCTGCCTCAAGGGCGGTGACCTGCAGGCCGAGACGCAGCCCTTCCGTAACATCGTGGAGACCACCGACATCAGCACCTTCTTCGCCGAAGACTGGTATAAAGGCAAATATATTATATATTTGCCCATAAATCCGTGAAATCCGTGCAATCCGTTGTTGAAAAAATAAAAATATGATTAGTATAAAGACTTTCGCATTTAATTTGCTTCAGGAGAACACCTACGTGGTGAGCGACGACACCCTCGAATGTGTCATCATCGACTGTGGCGCCTACTACGACGACGAGCGCCGCGCCATCACCGACTATATCAACGGTCTCGGACTGAAGCCCGTCCGTCTCCTCGCCACCCACGGCCACTGGGACCACAACCTCGGCATCGACACCATCTACCAGACCTATGGTCTGCAGGTGGAGGCCGCCAAGGAAGACGAGTTCATCATCTCCGACATCCCCCACAACTTCCAGAGCATCATCGGCGCCCCGCTCCGCAGGGAGTATCCCGCCGTCGGCCGTTTCTTCGAGCCCGACGAGGTCATCCGCTTCGGCCACCACAGCCTGCAAGTGCTGAAGACACCCGGCCACTCCCCCGGCAGCGTCGTCTTCTACTGTGCCGAGGAGCACACCGCCTTCACCGGCGACACCCTCTTCCGCATGAGCGTCGGCCGCACCGACTTCGAGGGCGGCAGCTATACACAACTGATGAGCAGCCTCGCCAATGTTCTGGCGAAGCTGCCCGCTGATACCGTCATCCTTCCGGGTCACGGCCCGCAGTCCACGATCGACTACGAACTGCGCTACAACCCGTATCTGACATAGATAGCCTCAAAGCCTCGACGGACTAAAGTCGGAGTTTAATCTGACAAAAGTTCCACTTTAATCCCACTAAAGTCTCACAATGGGGACTGTCCCTATTGTGAG
>JAFPVW010000043.1 GCA_017395215.1 Prevotella sp.
GAGGTGATCCATGTGGCGCATCTCATACACTTGCCTCATATCGTTGATACGAGCGGAGGACTTTACAAAAACACTCTCATTTGGTTGTTTCACCATAACTTTTTGAACTTTTGGTGTCAACCTTATTTAAAATAAGACACCGCCGCCTTTTGCTCATAAACCGGTGCTTTTTGCGCAAAACCCGGCGGGTTTTGAACAAGACTTGCCCATCATCGTCAAGTGCAGGTTCCAGTGCAGGTTAGATGTAGGTAATTCGGCCGTAACCTGCTGATAATGAGGCTCAGTGCAGGTAGTGCAGGTTTGTGCTATATATAAGCAAGGAAAACAACGAAAAATCGGGAGGCGATGCCGCTGGGCACGCCTCCCGATTGGTTATTCCTCAATTGGAAATTAGTCGTTCTCCTCAAGGCCGGAGTAGCGGATGCCACTCACCTTGTAGCGGGTGTAGCCGTCAACAGGATACCAGGGGTCGCCCTTATAGGTGACGAAGAAGACGATGCTGTCAGCTGGGGAGCCGTTGTTCTGCTTACCGGCACCCTTCAGGATCTTACCCTCGATGGTGACAGGCATGGCCTTCTCCTCGTTGAGTAGCACGTCAATCATCTCAGCCTCTTTCTTTTCCGCGTCAGCCCAGACGGTGTCGCCATTCTGGTCGAGTTTCGCCTTCTTAGTCCACCACTGGTAGCCCTCGCCGAAGTTCTCCGACTCTGAGCTCTTGAAAGTCAGAGCATTCTGGTCGACGCTGACCTTAGTCTTAATGGTGTAGGTGGGGAAGCCCGGCATTCCGACTTCTTCAAAACCGTTATGGTATTTGTCCTTGGCAGCATTAACATCGCCATCGAGGATATCGATGTACTGCAGGAAATAGTCTTTGTAAGCTGCCGAAAAATTACCGATGCCAAGATTGTCCACCCACATCTCAGAGGCAGAGTTGCCTGCCGTGTTGTAGGTAAGCAAGATGGTTCTGCCTTCACCGAAGTAGTCCTCACCACTTGTGATGGGGTTGCCGCTATCGTCGACGGCATCAACAACGCAGTACCATTTTCCTGCCATTGACTCGGTGGCAGTTCCACCAATCTCATCCTTTTCGCACGAGGTCATCCCGGCGCAGATGATGAGTGCTGCTAAATATAATACTTTCTTCATAATTGTTTACTCTTTTACCCAAGTTTGTACAAAATTCATGCCTGCATACAGAACATTGAGATGGAACGTGCTGGTAGTAGCATCGAACGATCCTTCAAAATCGTCTGGACCATCGTTCCAGCCAGGGACATGAGCGTCTTCACATACCACACTTCCGTCTTCAATAGAAATAACTCCTGCCATAGCATAATTGGTGCCATAGCCGACACGCTGGCAGTACCAGCCACCGAGGAGGTCGTCAACAGCGTATGTTCCGTCGCCATTGTCGATAATCAGAGTTTCAAAAGGTGAGCCGTATGCCACCTGGGCACCCTCGCGCAGACGATAGCTATCGGCCTGGTTCAGATAGAAGCCCTCAACGGCACTGTTCGGGTCAAGAACCACGACGGTACGTTTTGCATTTGCAGTGATGCCATCAGAGTTCTTAATTGAGTAGACTACGGTGTAGACACCGCTCTTGCCCATATTCACATTGCTGTTCACGTTTACTTGATTGCTCACATCCTCACCATTAAGGGTGGCGGTGTAGCCAGGATCCTGGAACGTGGTGCCTTTGTCAACCACCATGTAGCCGTCGCCCTTCAGCTCCAGTATGGGGTAGTAGGTGAATCGGCTCTGACCTTCTGAATCCTTGTCGCCGTCGCAGCTCGTCAGTGCAAAACTGACCAGGGCGAGCATCATTGCGAAAAATATGTTCTTTTTCATAAATTTCAATTATCAATTATCAATTATCAATTACTTACCCCAGAACGGAGGAACCTTGTATTCCGAGTCATCAAACTTCGGCGCGTTCGAGTTGCTCGATGTAGATTCAGAAGGATAAGGCCAGCGCTGGATTACCTGGTTGGCGCCCACCTTTTCGAAGACTGAGATTGGCGTATAAAGTGTGCCAGGCACATAATTCTCTGTGGCCAGGTGGTCTTCTGAAGCGTTATAGAGAGTTGTTCCTGTTGCAGAGCCAAATGCGGGATACTTCAGTCGGCGAAGTTCGCACCACGACTCAAAATTGTTGGTGCCTGACAGGGCAATCCACTTCGAAATACCGATGCACTGCTTGTAGTTAGCCTGATTGTAGGGGAATTTGGCAATGACCTGGTCGGCACCACTGACACCAGCTGAAGCGCAAGAAGCCTCGATGGCGGCATTGTAGTGGGCCTGAGCCTGGGCTGCGTTGTTCTGACGGGCGTAGTACTCGGCAATGAAAAATTCAATCTCTGCCACCTGAATCAGATACACGGGAGAGTTGTACTTCATAGCTGGACGGCACCAGTAGGCAGCCTTGTAGTTGTTTGATGTGCTGAAGTTGGTGCCCGACACGCCACCGACGTATTCGCCGCTGCTGTTGACATCGAAGAAGGCAGCCAAGCGGGGATCCTGATAGACCACGTCGCCCTCACCGTTCCTCTGCAGCATAGTGCTGACGATGGCCATGTTGGCCGTCACATTAATCTGGGTGGAGCCGAAGGCAGTTGAAAACTCCTCAGAGTAGTAGGGGTTCATCTGGCCCGTCTCGTTGCTCCAGCAGTCGGTGTAAGCCACATCGGCAGCGGGGAAGTTGTTCTCGGCGATGAGTGCGCCAATCTTGCTCTCCACGTCGGCCACTGCACCCACCTCACGGCTCATGATCTTCAGCTTCAGAGCGTTGGCGAACTGGATCCATGCGGCGGCGCTCTTACCCTGATACAGGAAGTTTGTAGCCACGGGATCCGTTGCATTGGCCTTACTCAGAGCATTGTCAAGCTCTGTGAGAAGTCCGGCATACACGGTAGCACCGTCGTCATACTTAGGCGAGGGATTGCTGATGTCGAGTGCTTCAGAATAGGGGATGCTGCCGTAGCAGTCGACCAGTGCCTGAAGTGCAAAGCAACGCAGGGTGGTGGCGGCAAGATAGGTGCCCCAGTCCTCGTTCTTCTCAGCCAGTGAGCAGATGGTCTGCAAGTTCTTCAGACCCACGCGGTTAAGCTGCGCATAGGCCGAACCGGAACGCACGGGCGACATCTCAAACTGAGAATAGTCCACATAGTTCGATGTACCGAACATGTGTGAGTAGTGTTGTGCGAAGTAGCCTGCGGGAATGCGGAGCAGGTTGCCGTAGGTTGCGGCGACACCCATCTCAGCTGCAGGCAGCATGATGTTGGGCGTCATGTTTCCCTCGGTGGGTGAGTTGGGATCCTGGTTGATGTCCAAGTAGCTGTCGCAAGAAGTGGCTCCGAGACCCAGGATGATTGCTGATATAATTGCTAATTTCTTCATACGTTTGTCCTCCTTCATTTAGAATTTAACACCTACGTTGAAACCGAACGTGCGGCAGCCGGGGTTCACGTAGAGCTCACCGAACTGACCTTCGAGGTCGTTACCACGGGTACTTCCCTCAGGGTCGATGAAGGTGTTGCTCTTGTGTGTCCAGGTGAACACGTTGTTGCAGAACAGCGACAGGGTGATGTCGCTCAGGTAGAGCTGGCTGACCCATGCCTTCGGCAACTGGTAGGCCAGTGTGATGTTACGCAGCTTGACGAACGACTTGTCGAGCAGGTAGGCCTCGCCTCCCTGACCCCAACCGAAGTTGTTGTAGTAGTCCTGATAGTCGCCGACTTCGTAGTCTGCACCGCCCAGCATGATCGGAGTTGTGTTCTCCACGTAGCCGCCTTTGCCGTCGCTAACCACAGAGTTGGGAATGACGAACGGACGACGCTGGTTGTAGGTCGTGATGTCGCCGTTACCGGTGAACTGCATCAAGTTCTTCGAGCGCGAGAACATGTAGCCGCCCTTACGGATGTCGAGGGCTGCGCTCAGTGTCACACCCTTATAAGACAGGGCTGTGGTCACACCGCCAATCCAGTCGGGGTTCATGTTCTTGCCAGTGTCGACAAGGTCGGTGGTCAGCATAGGCTGTCCATCCTCACCGACGATGAGTTTGCCGTCATCAGTATACTGAGGCATATAGGTGTAGTACTCACCCATGGGGTTGCCTTCTTCTGCATAGAAGTAGACGGCATCGTTACCAGCCGAGAAGCTGTATATCTCGGTCTTACCGCCCTCAACGCTGGCAGGCATAGAGAGCACCTTGTTCTCGTTCTTAGAGAAGTTGAAGCCCAAATCCCAACGGAAGTCCTTGGTACGGACAGGCGTGGTGTTGACTAACAACTCGAAACCACGGTTACGGACACTACCGAAGTTGGTCACCATGTAGGCGTAGCCTGATGCGGGGTCAACGGGCAGGGTAAAGATTTGGTCCTTGGTCTCACGGTTGTAGTAAGCGGCATCAATGTTGATGCGGTTGTCGAAGAATGCAAGGTTCAGACCGACCTCGAACTCAGAGGTCATCTCGGGCTTCAGGTCAGAGCTACCAATGGTAGACGATGCCTGGAAGGCGTTGACACCTGCCATCGGGAACTTGGCTACGTCGGCACCGTAATAAGCGCGTGATGTACCTTGGACGAAACGAGCAGCAGTACGATAAGGATCAGCATCGTTACCGGTCTTACCGTAAGCCAGACGAACCTTACCGAAGTCGAGAATGTTGTTCTTCGGGATGAGCTTCGTGAAGATCCAGCTCAGTGTTACACCGGGATAGAAGTAGCTGTTCTTCTCGAGGGGCAGTGTCGAAGACCAGTCGTTACGAGCGGTCAGACCGAGATAGAGCATCTCGTCCCAGCCAATGGTAACATCGCCGAACAAGCCTACGAGACGACGCTTCGACTGGCTCTCAGAAAGTTCAGCCTTGGTAGCACCGTTGGAGAGGTCCCAGAAACCTGTGTTGAAGGTCAGGCCATCGGTCTCACCTGTCATATAGGTGCTAGAACGCTCGTTCATATTGACACCAGCGGTGACATTTACGTCAAGCTTGCTGTCAAGATACTTGTCTGCCCAGTTGGCCATGAAGTCATGGTTCTTCTCGTACTTACGATAGTAGCGGCTCATAACCCAACCGTCCTGATTCATGTTAGAGGGAGCATAACCATAGTCCTCGTTGATGAGGGCATCGTCGAGCGTAATCTGCGGGAAACCCATCTTCAGGTCGTAGTCAGTATAGTCGAAACCATAACGGTAGGTCAGTGTCAGCTGCTGAATCGGCTTGATGTCAGCCTGAATCTTACCGTAGACCTGCTTAGAGTCGTTGTGGTTGTAGTTGTTCTCAATAGCCCAGTAGGGGTTGGTGATACCATAAGGTGTGTACCAAGCCTCGGGGGTGTTGAAGGGACTGCTCAAATCCTTGCGGTCAACCAGTGAGAGGTCGCGCGGGAACTCAAGGATACCATCGATGAACGACGTTCCCTGGAAAGAACCTACGATGTCAGCCTTGGTGGTGGCAACATTCACGTTCGACGTGAGCTTAAACCATTTTGTCGGCTCATAGCTGCCGCGCATGGCGATGGTGTTACGCTTGAATCTGTCCTTGTCGCCAGGGATGATGCCATTATCGCCAGAGTAACCGTAGCTCAGGTAGTAGGTCATCTTCGAGTCATCGCTAACACCGCTCAATGCCACGCTATGGCTGGTGCTGACGCCCTTTTCGAAGAAGTCCTCGACGTTGCTCTCAACAGCCTCATACTTGTGGATGAGCTGCTGGTGGTTCCAGATGGGACCATAGACCTGCTGCGAGCCGTCGAACTCAGGACCCCAAGAACCGTTCTCGATATAGGTCTGTTTACCGTTCCAACCCTGTCCGAACTGGTTCTGGAACTTGGGCAACGTGGAAACCTGGCGCCACTGAACGCTACCATCATAAGTGATGGTGAAGTTACGGTTATCGCCTCTCTTACCACTCTTGGTTGTGATGACAATCACACCGTTGGCTGCGCGGCTACCATAGAGGGCGGTAGCAGCAGCACCCTTCAGCACGGTCATCGACTCGATATCATTCGGGTTGATGCTCGAGATACCACCCATTGCCTCCTCATGACCCTGCGACAGCGAAGATGTCTGCTGGAGGGGCACACCGTCTACGACGTACAGCGGCTGGTTGTTACCGTTGATTGAGCTGAAACCACGGATAATCACCGAGTTGGCAGTACCAGGGTCAGCCGAACTGGCGCTGATCTGCACACCAGCCACCTTACCAGCCAGAGCCGAGGTGACATCGGTCATCTTACCCAGCGTCAGCTCTTCGTTGTCGAGTTGCGTTGCCGAGTAACCCAGCGTCTTCTGCTGGCGCGAGATACCCATGGCGGTAACCACAATCTCGTCGAGGTTGGTGTCGCCACTGCGCAATACGATACGCATCTGCGGACGGGCACTCACCTCCAGCGTCTCCATACCTACGTATGAGAAGCGGAGCTGAGACTTGCCTTCAGGAACGGTCAGCGAGAACCGACCGTCAGCACCTGTCACGGTTCCTACGTTAGTACCAACAACAAGGACCGACACGCCGACTACCGGCTGGTTGTCCTCCTGAGATACTACGATACCGTTGACTTTTGTCTGGGCCAGCATCGTTCCTATACTCAGGAAGAGGCAGGCCAAAAACACAGTTAGTCTTTTTTTCATAATCTCTCTCGTTTTGTTTGTTTGTTTATAAATAGATGTTTGTCTTTCAAGGTGCAAAAATATAACAAAATTTTTAAAAAGAAGAAAAATGGCCGAGTTTTTTCACTTTTTTCTTCAATTTGTTTAGAAAGTGTTGCATTTGACAAGCTTTTTGTGGCAAAATGTACAATTAAATGGGGGCGTATCGCAAACGATACGCCCCCCCTATTTTCGGGTAATACATTATTATTTTCGGTAAAGCTTAAAGCTTGTAGGCATGTTCTTGCGCACCTTCGGCATCATGCGACCAGTGGCTGAGCGCTGGCGGACCGTCTTGCGCGAGGCATCGGCAGCAGTAGCCTTTACGAGCGTGGCGGTACCACCGGCAGGAATTTCCCACCACCAGCCTTGAGTATAGGCGGGATCGGTGGCCATCACGCAAAGGTCGGCAGAAACAATACCTTCGGGCGTAATGTCAAAGATAATGAAGTCTTGCTGTGATGCGCTCATGATGAGATTGCCGTAGTCGCCTTGGTCGGGATTGGTCAGCGTACCCAGCTTCTGGCTGTCATAGATGTAGAGTTTGCCATCCTCGACGTAACCGTAGATTTCGTTATCCGGGACGTAGAAGCCCTTCAGCACGACATCGCCCTCTTCAGCGTCCTCGCCAGTATATTCCTCAATGGTGAAGTCGCCCAGGTTATACGTGTCGCTGCCAGTCCAGTAGAAGGTGTAGGTACCGAAGAAGGGGTCTTCCTCCTGCGGCTGCTCTTCAGGACTCTTCACGGCCTCCTGGGTGACGGTGATGGTCTTGGTAATATCCAGGGACTTCACGGTGACGGTGCCTTCACGGGCTTCACCGGGATTCTCGGCAACGCTCACGGCAAGCGTATCGGCCGCGTCATTCAGCACACAGGTAATCCATTCGGCATCAGCCGTGGCGGTCACGGGGCGGGAGTGATCAATGAGAACAGTCTGCGTTCCGCCTTCACCGGGCAGCGTGACGGCGTTCTTCTCTAATTTGAACAAGATGGCATCCTGAATAATCTGGATGGTATCCTTCATCGTACCGGTCTGGATGGCAACTAAGCCGGCGCGCTCTGACTCCGTGTCGTTCGATGCGGCCACGATTTCAACCATGCTTGTCTGGCTGTTGAAGGTGGCAGTCAGCCAGTCGGCCAGACTTGAAACGGTAGCACCGGCCGTCTGGGCCACGGGAACGCTGACCTGAGAGTTGGCAGTGTCAGCAACGTGATACACGTAACCGTCGGCAAGGCCATAGATAATACCGCGCTGAGTGACATTGACCTCCTTGACGGCGGTGGCAGATTTCAGCACGACGTTTGTTGAACGGCCTTCGAGCTTGTCGTTGGCGGCAACGGTCAGCGTGACGGTGTTTCCGTTGACGGCAGCTTTCAGCCAATCGGCATTAGAGGTTGCTGTGATAGACTCAGCACTATTGACGACGATAGAGCCCGTGCCGCCTGCTGCCTCAAAGAATGCGTCAGCGCTCTTCAGCGAAAGCTCTGCAGGGGCGGTGTAGGTCGGATCGTCATCGCTGCAGGACGTGAAGGAAATCACGCCTGCCAGCAATATCATGAAGCTTAATAACTTTTTCATAAACAATAATCATTTAATCGTTAAACGGATCAAGATTCTCGTCCCAAACCTTGATGACATTGTTGGGCATGTCATCATCGGCAAGTTGAATCCAAGTAGGCGACTTCGGGTTGTCGCATGTCAGCGTGAAGGTTCTTACGACAGGAACCACACTGCCGTCTTCGGCAAGCTCTGTGCTGCAGCCGAACGGAGCCACCATATAGAAGAAGGCGGCATTCTTGGGGTTGATATACCAGTCGCCATTGCTCTGGTTGCCCTTGGCATTATACACAAGCTGGACCTTGTCGTCGCCAACCAGCTGGTACTTGAAGCCGATGACACCGCCGTAGCCGCTACTGTTGAAGGTGAAGCCCCAGTAAGAGCCGTTCTTGCCAAAGTAGAAATAGGCAAGCTGCTCACCCAGTGCAGGCATGACCTGGGTCTTGATAACATTCCACAAAGGCATGCCGAATTCGCCCATGTTGCTCATGCTGCAGGCCCAGAGGCCATTGACCAAGGTGGAGTTGATGGGAGGCACAATGCCGTTCAGCACAATATTGGCATCGGTGGTGCTGGGGAAGTCGTATGTGTCGGCAACATGCTTGAATCCGCTAATCTCCTTGTTGTTGATGTTGATGGGCTCGTAGAACTCGATACCTGCGTCGGTCACCACGAAAGGCACGTTGATCGTGGTATCGGTCGTGGCTGTTGCATAGGTCATCTCGAAGTTGCGGTTCGACTTGACGATGGAAACCTCTGTGGTGTCCACCTTCATCTTGTACTGTGGGAAGTTCATGTCATCCTCGATGCCCTTGACCATCGTAATATACTCAGCCCACTTGTCGTCCTTACAAGGTTCCATGGTGGCATAGTTGCCGCTCCTCTTGCCTTTCAGGACAATCTTCTCGGGTGAGACGGAGATGAACTCAAAGTCGTAGTCGCCTCCCCAGCCCTCTCCGGCAGAGCCTAAGACGGGGTCGGGTGTGGAGAACTTATGGAAGATTTCGTTGTAGGTGTCGAACGACAGGACGACGCCGGCACTCTGCGTAATCTTGTAATAGCTCTCGGCAGAAGCTTCTGGCTCGTCAATGTCGCTGGCAGCCGTCACCTTGCCATCGGCGGTGAACTTCAGAAAGACATTGTATCCGCCATACGTGCGATAAGGTGAAGGATAATACTTCATCAGCCAACCATTCCCAGCTCCGGCAAGAAGTTGATAGTTGGCAGCAATGGCCTCCTCGGCTCTCTGAGCTGAGGGCTTGTCAAAGGTGTCTTCCTGGTCTTTGAGACAAGACGTCAACAAGCCAAGGATGGCAATACCCAATAATATTTGTATTTTCTTCATGTTGCTTCTTAATTAAGTGTTTGCAAATCTAACATGGTAACGTTGTCGGAGCGGCGCTGAACGATTTCGCGCAGCTTGTCGAGGTCTATCTCCCAGGCGGTCTTCAGCCAGTCGCGCACGATGTCAAGCTTAGTCTCGATATAGCCGCGGCCGCTGCGGTCGATGTCGGTGCTCGTAACCGTTGCTATGCCGTCGGCCTTCAGCTGGGCCTCCTCAGGCTGTACGCCATAGTAGGCCTTCTCGATGCTTGCGCCTGCAGCAGTCGTTCCTTTGTAATTGAACTTCACTGCCTTCTCGAGCTGTTCGTCCCACCACGCCTGGTCGTGAGTGATGTAGTTGGCGATGATCTCGACGAAGTCTTCCTGGGTCTCACGGCTGGCATAGTCAGTGATGAAACCGAGGGCAAGCCACTCGTTCTCCTTAAGGTTTACCCAGCTCTCAGACTGATAGTTGGCAGCCGAAACCTCGTTGAAGTTGACGGGGTAGGGCTTGGTCTGGTGCAGGATGTGGGCAAACTCATGGTGCATGGTCTTGAAGAACCAGTAGTTCAGGAATTCGATGTCGGGATTGTCGTAGTCGATGTTGTTGACGTTGTAGAGCGTGATCTTCATGCCGCCCTCAGCGACGCCGAGCGTCACGGAACCATCGGAGTTGTAGCCGTAAGAGCCGACGAAGTGCATGATCTTCGGGCAGTACTGGCGGATGAAGTCACGCCCCTTGAGCTCCTCGTACGACTCGAGCCACAGGTACTTGGTCAGCTTTGCGAGTGCGATGGACTTGTCGTAGCGGGCAGGGGCGAGGTTCTTGGACTCGTCGCTCTCCTTAAACTCAAAACGGTATTTCAGCTGGATGTTGTAGGGCTGCTGATAGTTCACCTCCAGCCACTTGTCAAGCTCTGTAGGATTTGCTGTCGTCTCGTCGGGGAAAATGCTCTTCTCGTCGAGGCTGTCCTCGCTGCACGATGCCATCAGGAACATGGCACCTGCTGCTAAAAGATAATATCTTATTTTCATAATGCTATTCCTTTCTTATTATTTGTTACGTGGATTGGGGGTCAAACCGGCAGAAATCACGTCGGCAGGCAGCTGCAGGGCACGGCGCGGGTCGTCGAGCAGCAGTTTGTCGTCGGGCTGACCCTCGCGGTTATGGGCAATCTCGATGCCCCAACGCTTGATGTCACACCAGCGACCGCCTTCCTGCATCGTCTGGCAGCGGCGCATGTGGAGAATGAACTGGATCATGTTCTCCTGGTCAGAGCCTTCCTTGTCGATGGTGAATCCTAACGGGTGGAGGTGCTTCTTGGCAGAGCCCTTCTCGGCACTGGCAGCAATAGGACCGCCGTTGCCGTCGTCCATGTACTTCATGCCGGTACCTTCTTCCTCGTTGTATGTGCCGTAGCGCTGGTTGACCAGTTCCTGGGTAGCCTGCAAACCACTGCCAGTGTTGGTCGACAGCCAGAGGTTCATGTCCTTCAAGGCATTGGTCAGGTCGCCCTTCACAGCGTAAGCCTCGGCACGGCAAAGCAGCGTCTCGTCGCCACAAAGCTGAACATAGACGTTGCGGCGATAGCCGACACCGTTCACCTTGTCGGTGTACTCAAAGTAGCCATAGTATTTGGAAATGTTCAGAGTCTGGACGGGTCCCCAGCAAGAATGAGACATATACAGGCCTACGTTTACAGGAGAGTCCCATGCCCCCCAGATACCGGGAGCACGATAGGTCTCAATTCTGGTAATATTGGTCTGGTCGTGGCCATAGCGCGTACCGAGGTTCCAGGCACCAAAGATGTAGCCACTGCTCGATGCTGCTGTTTGCAAGAGGAAGTTGGCGTTCTCGCTGGCATTGATGTAGGCATTGCAGCGGGTCTCATAGTCGGATGCCGTTTCCACGACAAGATGATACCAGTTGCGCAGGAAATTGGCAGGATTGCTGCCCAAGGCGGCATTGGCGTACTCGATACACTTGTCCCACTTCTGGTAGAACAGGTTGAAGCGGGCTGCGAAAGCGTATGCGGCATTCTTGTTGAAATGATACTTGGGTGCCGTATAGATCTTGTCGTTGATCAGGGGCAGTCCCTCGTCAATGTCATCGCTGATATGCTTGTAGAGCTCGGCCATCGTGCCACGCTGGTAGTCGGGCTTCACCTGAGTCTCGGGGGCCAGGGAGTAGGGCAGGCCCATGTCCTTGTCGGCTGTTGCGGGGTTGTAGCCCAGACAGAACACATTGGCCAGCTGGAAGTGGGCCCAGGCACGGCAAAGCAAAGCCTCGCCACGATATGCACTCAGGCTGGCAGGATTGCCCATGTCTTCAATAGCCGCCAGGGCCTGGTTGGCGTGTGCTGCAGCCATGTAGCAGGCATCCCATACGGACTGGGCAGCATCGTTGTCGGTACTGGTCTGGTCTTTCCAGAGATAAGCCTCTTCCTGCTCCAACGCGTCAAAGTCGTAAGAAGTCCCGTTGTCACGGGCATTGTCTGACGACATCTCCAGTATCAGGTTGGAGTTGTTGCCAGCGTAGGCACTGACCAGCAGTTTGGATATTTTATCCTCGGTATTCACCTCTGCACGGTCATCGGGCACCTTGTCAAGGAAGTCGTCGCAAGAAGTCAGTGCCAGTAAGCTGGTAGCAAAGATATATACTAAATTTAGCTTTTTCATATTTCTTCTGTCATTAAATTGTATGAGATTAGATACCCAATTTCAGCGTCATCGTGAACTGCTTTGGCATAGGAGCAGCCACACCACCAGTGTTGAAGAACTCCGGATCCTGACCGTTGAGCTTCTTGTCGGCGTAAATCAGGAAGAGGTTGGTGGCCTGCAGCTTCAGCGAGAGATTGTTCAGCTTCAGAGGTTCGACCAGCGTCTTGGGGAAGTCGTAGCTCAGCGAGATTTCCTTCATGCGGATGAAGTCGCCCTTGGCAATACGCTCTGTCGAGTAGTTGTAAGCGTTGTAGGCGCGGCGCAGGTAGGAGTCGTTCTCGTCCAGGCGCTTGTCGGCTATGACAGGAATGTTGGTAAATGCCTCGTCGCCAGCCTGAGTCCAACGGTTCTTGAATTCCTTAGGCATAGCGTCGAGGTCGGAATACCTGCGCGAGAAGACAGGGTCAAGACGCACCACATTGCCGAATGCGTAGGTAATGAACACGTTCAGCTTCAGCCCCTTATATTGGAATACGTTGCCAAACGATCCAGTCACTGTGGGGTCAGTCGGACCCTCATAGATGAGGTAGTCGCGATTCTCGCGGTCCTGGAAGTTGAAAGTGCTGACGGTCTCTTCGCCCATCTCGTTGATGAACGTGGGCAGACCCTCGTCGTTAAGACCCTTGAAGTCGATGGAGAACAGCGAACGTACGGGATAGCCTTCGAGTGTGAAGCCAGTGCCGGAAATCATGTCGATGATACGGGCCTTGGTGTCAAGTTCCGTAACCTCGTTCTTGGCATACGAGAAGATGAAGTCGGTGTTCCACTTGAAGTCCTTGCTGACGATGTTCTTGGTAGAAAGGGTGAACTCGACACCATGCGACTTCATTGACGCAACGTTGGCATACTTGACGGTCTGGCCGCCGATACCCATCGTGTTGACCGTACCGATCAGGTCGTAGTTGTTACGCTTATACCAGTCAAAGGCGAAGTTGATGCGGTTGTTCAGGAAGCCGAGCTCTGCACCGATGTTGAACTCATGCTTCTTCTCATAAGTCAGCTCGCTGTTCTCAAGGTCGTAGATTTCCAGGCCGCTCTCACCGACATTGGTGAAGGGGCGCCAGGGGTTGAAACTCTGGATAATAACCTGTGAGTTGGAAACGGACGTAGGACCGCGGTCACCTGTCAGAGAATAAGATGCCTTCAGCGTGAAGTTGGACAGCGTATTCTGGAAGGTGTCATGGAACCATGCCTCCTCGTGGGCATTCCATGCACCTGAGATGTTCCAGGTCGGCAACCAGCGAGCCGAGCGGCTCTTACCGAGCTTGTTGGTACCCTCGTAGCGCACGGTTCCGTTCACGGTGTAGCGGCCCTTCCACGAATAGGTGGCATTGGCGAAGAAAGCGGCTGACCTGCTATTCGTGTTGGTTACGGTGAAGTAGGCGGCGTTCTCTTCCTCGGTCTGCTTGAAGTAGCGGTAGTCGTACTTGGCCAGCATACCCATGTCGTACTGCATGCCGACACCGTTGAAGAATGTCTTGCTGCGCTCGACATTGTTCACCTCCATACCACCGAACAGGTTGACGATATGGTCTTCGTTGAACACGTCGTTATAGTTGGCCGTGGCACGGAAGTCCCAGCTGTTCATCTTGTACTTGGTCTGGCGATAGAATCCGCCGTAAGGAACTACAGAAACCTTCAGGCTGTTCTCAACATCGGGATCGCTGTAGAGCCAGGGGTTGTTGTCACGCATGGTGGCATCGTCCATTGCACGGAATGCCATGGCCTGGTTGGAGCCGTCCTTGATGTAGTGGTCCTGTGAGGTTGTAGAGTACTTATAAGCGCCAAGTACGGACAGGGTAACCTTCTGGATGGGCTTGTACTGCAACTCAGCCTGGAAACGGGTGTCGACGACGTCAAGGTCCATATAGTTGTTGTCCAACTCATTGAGGATGTTGAACGGGGCATAGTTGCGGACATAATATTGGTCGGCAGCCAGCGTGCGTGACGTGTTCATCGAATAGCTATAGGGGTTGATGTCAAAGTCGCGACGAACCTCACCATATACCGGGTCGATGTCTGAGGCCAGCGTACCGGGAGCCTGCTGCTTACGGTACGAGGCGTTGCCGATGAGGTTCATGGTGAGCTTCTTCGAGAGGTTGTAGTTGGCATTGATGTTGGCCGTGTAGCGCTCCACCTTGCTCTTCTTGTACCAGCCCGGGTCGTTCATCAGCGAGAACGAGGCGTAGTACTGGGCCTTCTCCGTACCTGACGACAGGCTGATGGAGTGGTTGTGCTGCACGGTGTTGTTGAACAGCTCGTCGAACCAGTCGGTGTTGCGGTACTCTGCCTCACGCAGATAGGCGGTGCGTGCTGCATCGGTATTGGGCATGGCGAACTGACCGGTAGTTTCGTCGTAGGTGTTGATCAGGCGGTACATCTTGCCGTAGACACCGCTCTCAGAGGCACGGTAAGTCTCGGCCATGTTCAGCCATCCGCCTTTTTCCATCTCACGATAGACCGACATCTGCTCCTGAGAGTTCATGATGTTGAAGTTTGAATAGCTGGGCTTCAGGCGCATCGTGTACTCACCGGTATAGCTGATACGGTTTGAACCAGCCTTACCTTTCTTAGTGGTGACGACAATCACACCGGCCATCGCGCGCGCACCATATATAGAGGTGGCAGAACCGTCCTTCAGAATCTGGAACGACTCGATGTCGTCGGAGTTCAAACCGGCAATGGCCGAAGAAATCAGCGTCTCGGCGTCACCGCTCGACAAATCGTCGGCATCCACTTCGGTCACGTCCTCCATAATGACACCGTCGACAACCCACAACGGTTTCGACGAACCGTAGATGGAGGTAGCACCACGGACACGGATCTTGGGGGCTGTACCGAACGTACCGCTGACGTTCTGCACGCTGACACCGGCAGAACGGCCTTCCAGTGAGCGCGAAATATCGGCAACACCGTTTAGCTTGGCATCTTCTGCTGAGATTTTCGTTGTCGCACCGGTAAACAGCCGTCGGTCGGTCTTCTGCATACCCGTGACCACCACCTCGTCGAGGGCCTGGCCGTCGGGGACGAGCTCGATGCGCATCGTGCTCTGGGGGTTAAGTACTTGTGTGGCCATGCCGATGTAGCTCACGCTAATCTTTTTCCCCTGGGGGACGGTCAGCGAGAATCGGCCGTTCACATCTGTAACGACACCGGTCTTGGCTCCCTGGACTACTACCGAAGCACCGATAACGGGCTCGCCGTCGTCCTGGGAGACGACAGTGCCGCTAACCTTAGTCTGGGCAATTGCTCCCCCTAAACACAGGAAGAGGACTGCCAGCAACAGAGTTAGTCTTTTCTTCATAATTCTCTCTCTTTGTTTAATTTTTTAATGATAAAGTGCGCAAAGGTAACATATTTTTTAAAAATAAACGAAGAAAAGGGTAAAAAACGTCTTTTTACCCTGCATTTTGTTAATTTACTTCAATTATGCTACTCTCCGTTACTCCCACTTGATGATGGGCGGAGCGGGGCGACAATGCCATGGCGACAGGCTGCGGGTGGTGTATCGCCAGCGGGTGGGCTTGTGCTGCTCGTCGAAGGCGGCGAACTCCTCGAGCGAGGACGTGGGCTTGTCTTCGCCCAGCAGCCGGATGCGGTCGTAGATGGCCTTGCGACTCGGAGCATTGAAGGGACTCTGGTTGCTTCTCATCATGCTCTCCACGGTGGGACGGTAGATGCCCATGGTGTAAGTGAACCCACCTTCGTAGATGCCGATGCTCTCGGAAGCGAAGCTGCTCTCGCCGATGAACTTACTCCACGGCACTTTGTCGGTGGCGTCGTTGGTGTCGACGTTCAGCATCCAGTCGTACTTATGGTAGACCTGCAACTGGCGTGCCACGATGTCGGCGGGTGCTCCGTTGTAGTCGTAGCCGTACTCGTCGGCAAGTTTGGCCAGGCCGTGACCGATGGTCTCGTGGACGAGCACCTGGCGGAACTCTTCGCTGTCGATGCCGTCCATGAGGGTGCAAAGCGAGATGGCGTATTGGCGGGGAAGGGCAGTCCGCTCGTTGAAGAACAGGCTGGTTACACCGTTGTGACTCTTGCTGTTGACAATGACCACGGCCAGCGAGTTCTCGAAGTCAATGCTGTCAACCTTGCGGACGTACTCGTCGACTTTGTCGGCGTTGAATGCAATCTCTGAGTTGATGAAGCTCGGAACAGTACTGAATACGGTGCTGTACTCCTCGCCAACGGCATCATTCCGGGAAATAGCGGTGACGGCGTAGACATTGAAGTAGTCGCGCATCGACTTGACGGGCTCCTCGCTGAAGATGTTTTCCATGGTCTGCTTCATCACCTGGGCGTATGTGCTGTCGCTGATGTGCTTGTCGGCAAAGCCGTCGCCCATGAGCACCACGGCGATGCCCTTGCCAACAGTAGCGCGCTGGAGCAGCGTGACGGTGCCGTCGTCCGTGTAGTCGGCCGACACGTAGTCGCTATGCACGCCGTTCTGAGAGACGTAGGCGGTGTCCAGCCCGATGAAAGAGCCGTTGTCGGTGGGCATGGTCAGTATGTAGACAGCCGTGCGGCTGTTGCCCGTGAGATTGGGCGACACAGTCAGTTCCTCAGTCTTGCCCGACCATTCCGTCCGGGTAAAGCTGCTCTCCGTGGGCCAGCTGATCCAGTCGGTCTGCGAATAGCGTATCTGCAGGTTGTCGCCAGGCTCCAGGTTGCTCTTGAAGCTGAGTTGCAACTTGCCGCCCCCGGCCGACACGGTGTGTTTCTTTTTGTCGAAGATGGCATACTTGCCGCTCTGTACCACCGTCACGTTGCGCCGTCCCGAACCAGACGTGATGGTGAGCGACGTCGACCGTGTGCTCTTGGTCTTGTTGGTGGCAGCGGTGGTAATCTTGATGGTGTTCTTCCCACGACTCCCTTTACGCGGCGAGAATGTCAGCCAGTCGGCCTGGCACGAGGCTGTCCAATCGTCCGCCGATTCGAAGGTGAGCTCCTTGCTTTGGTTGACGACAGGATATAACTCCACCACGCTCCCCGATGTGAGCGTGATGGAACTATTGCCGTCGTCCTCCTCGCATCCTGCCATCAGGAGCAGGCATAGCAGCAGGAAAAGGCATTGCTGGGTAATCTCCTTACTCCTCAACTCCTTACTCCTCAACTCCTCAACTCCTTACTCCTCAACTCCTCAACTCCTTACTCCTCAACTCCTCAACTCCTCAACTACTTCACCAGCACAACCAGATACTTGCTCGTCGACCAGAACAGCATGGGGTCGGTGATGCGCAGTACGTACTGCTTGTTGGCGTCGCGCTGCAGCGTGTACGAGCTTGACGGATGTGCTGTCAGCATCTTGGCTGATGAGCTGTAGAGCTTGATTTCCTTGTCGACGCGGATGTCAATCTTTGTGAAATACTCCTTGTTGAAACTCGACTGGAGTACCTTGCCGTCGACAAGAATCTGCTGTTCTTTCAACTCATCCTTCGTACCAAACACGAACCAGGCCGTGTGCAGCTGCTTGTCCTGCTGCGAGATGGTTTCGGCGCGCTGATTTGTCTCCGTCGTCAGTTCCTTGACATCCGTGTTCAAGTTGGCCACCTGCTCGTCGAGTTCCATGATTTGCACGTCCTTCTCGTCCAACTGTTCGCGAAGGGCAAGCATCTGCTTCTCGCTCTCTTCCAGTTGCTGGCTCATGCTTTCGACAAGCTTGCGCAGGGCGTCGCTTTTCACGCTGCTCTCGCGCAGCTGCTGTTTCAGCTTGTTGATGAGCTCCTTGTTCTGCTTCATCGTGGTTTGGATGAACTGGATGTTCTCACGGATGCGCTGCTTGGAATTGGCACCCTCGCCCTGTTGGGCCACGGCAACGCGGTTCTCGGCCTCGGAAATCTGGCGGAAGCCTTCTTCAATCTCGCTAAAGGTGCTCAGCATGTCGTTGATCTCGTTGTCCTTCTGGGCAATAATCTGGTTAAGGGAGTCTACCTTGGGGTTGCCGGCTAACTCTACTTTCGATGGTTTCTCGTTGCAGCTGACCATGGCCAGCACGCAAACGGCAAATACTACTAATTTCTTCATGATTGTGATAATTTATTTAATTTTCTGTCTTTTCAACCTTCTTTCCTGCTAACACGATGACAAACTCGCCCCGAGGCTCATGCTCCTTGAAATGGGCGATGACCTCGGCCAGCGTGCCACGGACGCTCTCCTCGTGTACTTTGCTTATTTCGCGACTGACGCTTACCTGACGGTCGGCGCCATAGGCTTCGGCAAACTGCTCCAGCGTCTTCACTACGCGGTAGGGCGACTCGTAGAAAATCATTGTCCGCTCCTCGTCGGCAAGGCTGCGGATTTTTGTCTGGCGACCTTTCTTCTGAGGCAGGAATCCCTCGAATGCAAAGCGTTCGCAGGGCAGGCCGCTGCTGACCAGTGCCGGTACAAAGGCGGTCGCACCAGGCAGACACTGCACCTCGACACCAGCTCTGACGGCCTCGCGCACCAAGAAGAATCCCGGGTCGCTGATGCCGGGCGTGCCGGCATCGCTGATGAGGGCAACGGCTTCGCCTGCCAACAGGCGGGCGACGATGCCTGCCGTCGTGCCATGCTCGTTGAACTTATGGTGGGACAGCAGCTGGTTCTTGATGTCGAAATGCTTCAGCAGAATGCCCGACGTCCGGGTATCCTCGGCCAACACCACGTCCACCTCTTTTAATATACGGATGGCCCGGAGCGTCATGTCTTCCATATTGCCAACAGGCGTCGGAACAACATAAAGTATTCCCATACAGCCCGCAAATGTAGTAAAAATATCAAAAAGAACAAAAAAAGTTGCCCGTTTCTTTGCAATTTTTAAAACGTATTTGTAATTTTGCACTATGAACAACAACATAAATGGCGAAACTCACCGTCCCGGCCGTATCGAGGTCGTCTGCGGTTCAATGTTCTCGGGGAAAACCGAGGAACTCATCCGGCGGCTGCGCCGGGCACAGTTTGCAAAGCAGCATGTGGAGATTTTCAAGCCTGCTATTGATACGCGCTATTCCGACGAGGATGTTGTCAGCCACGACCAGAACCACATACACTCCACACCTATTGATTCGTCGGCCAGCATACTCCTGCTGTCAAGCGACATTGACGTTGTGGGCATCGACGAGGCTCAGTTCCTTGACGACGGACTGCCCAGCGTCTGTAACGAACTGGCTAACCGTGGCATCCGCGTCATTATTGCCGGCCTTGACATGGACTTCCGTGGCCAGCCCTTCGGCCCCATGCCCGCCCTCTGTGCCATCGCCGACGATGTCACCAAGGTACACGCCATCTGTGTCAAGTGTGGTTCGCTGGCATACGTCAGCCACCGCACTGTTGCCGGCGACCGCCGCATACTGCTTGGCGAGACCCAGGAATACGAGCCTTTATGCCGCGAATGCTATCAAAAAGCGCTGCAAGACAAAAAATCATCCGAATAAATTTGGCTAATTCGAAAAAACATCGTACCTTTGCACGCGCTTTACAGCAAAACATGGTTGATCCGCTAGCTCAGTACGTAGAGCACCGCCCTTTTAAGGCGGGTGTCTTGGGTTCGAACCCCAAGCGGATCACTTTAGAAATTCCGCAAGAAACTGATGTTCAGTCGCTTGCGGTTTTTTGCGTCTATGAAATGCAACCAACCATATACATATCCACCACCAAGGTCTTAAAGACATATATGTATATATCCGTCAATCCGTCACCTTTGCCCTATACGCCTCATTCTGAGTGTGTTACGTGGTGACGGATGATGGTGACGGGTGACGGATGGCTACAAGCTCCAACGGCTGTAATGATTCACGGGCGGTGAACAATAATTCACCGCCCGTGAACATTTGGCACAGAGGCTTGGCGTACGGGAATGCGCCGTACATCCGTCATCCGTCACCATTATCCGTCACCACGTATCCGCTTGACTGTCTGATGTTTACGTGGATGTGACGGATATGACGGATTTAAAATTATCATTTTAGTGAGATTGACGGCTGATCTGAGGTCCTTTCGTGCCTACTGACCGATTTGGGATTATTGAATCCAAGCGTTTTTATTCAGATTAACTCCTGCTCCAACTGCTCGAGGCTCTTGCCTTTTGTTTCCGGACAGCGGCTGAACAGGAAGAGGAAGGCACAAAGGCAGATGCCGCTGTAGATCCAGAACGTGCCGCTGCTGCCTAAGGCTGCGTTCATCGACGGGAACGAGAATGTCAGCGTGCAGCAGCCTACCCAGAGGGCAAACGTACACGTAGCCATCGCCACGCCGCGGATGCGGTTGGGAAATATCTCGGCCAGCAGCGTCCAGGTAACGGGACCAAGCGTCATGGCATAGACCGAGATGGCTGTCACCACCAAGCAAACCATGGCGAAGCCCTTTACCTCCAGGAAGTAGCAGGTGCCTAAGGTCAGGTATATCAGTCCAAGGCCACCGGCACCGATGAGCATCAGCGTGCGGCGGCCCCACCGCTCGATGGTATAGAGTGCTACAAAGGTGAAGACCACGTTGGCGATGCCCGTAATGACGATGTTGATGAACATGCCGTCGACATCGAAGCCTGCTCCCACGAAAATCTCCTGCGCGTAGTTGAAGATGACGTTCGTGCCGCACCACTGCTGGAACACCGCAATGACCAGTCCCAGCACGAGCACCCTCGCGTACTTACTCTGGGCCAGTTCCCTCAGCCCCGCCTGTTCGCTGTGCTGCGGCGTTGCCGCAGCCTTCATCCGCAAGAACACCGGGCTTTCCGGGATGAAGAAACTCATCACGAGAAACGCCGCCGCCGGCACCGTCTCGGCCCAGAACATCCAGCGCCAGCCCCACGCCACATTCCACGCCTGACTCTCGGCCACGCTGGTATCGCGGGCCAGCAGCAGGTTGACAATCTGTGCAGCCAGAATGCCAAGCACGATGGTCATCTGGTTGAGACTCACCATGCGCCCGCGAATCTGCGCCGGGCTGACTTCGGCTATGTACATCGGCGACAGTGCCGAAGCCACCCCGATGCCCATGCCGCCGATGAAGCGTGCTATATTAAATAAGGTGAAGTCGTTGAACAGTCCGGTAGCGACCGCCGACACCGTGAACAGCACGGCCGCCGTCGTCAGCAGTGGCTTGCGCCCGAACCGGTCGGCAGCAGCACCCGCTACCATCGCACCAAAGAGACAGCCCACCAAGGCCGTCGACATGGCCACGCCCTGCATCACAGGCGAGTCAGCGATGCCAAAGTATAGTTCGTAGAACGGTTTTGCGCCGCCGATTACCACCCAGTCGTAGCCGAAGAGCAGACCGCCCATGGCCGACACGGCGCAGATGAAATAAAGAAAAGACCGGTTTTGGTTTACAGTTGTATTCATAGCGTTATTGTACTGGTTTTGAGTAAACATTCTCTGTTGTCTTGACATCCCGCATCGTCAGCTTGGCTGTTGCCTCGTCGATGTCGGTTGCCACCTTATTATATATAATGGAACATTCGCTGATGTCAATGTCGTGTATGCAGTCGAGTCCCTCAATGCCGGCGGCCTTGATGCCCGTCTTGGCTCCGCGGCAGACGATGCGGCTGATGTGGATATCCTGGAAGTTGGGCGCATGGCGGCGCTGCTCTTCGGTATAGGTTGGCGCCTTGCCGTTGTCGCCGGCGTGTCGGTTCACGTAGTCGCACTGGAAGATGATGGCCTCGCCGGCGATGTCGGTCATCATGATGTCGCTGATGAAGAGGCGCTCGGTCCGTCCGCCGCGGTCCAGTGCACTCTTGAAGCGCAGGCCAACATCGGTGCCGAGAAAGCGGTTGTGGCGCACAACCATATCGCGGATGCCGCCGATGGTCTCACTGCCCAGTACGAAGCCGCCATGCGCGTGGTAGACGGTGTTGTCCTGAATGAGCACGTCCTGACAGCCCCACACGTCGCAGCCCTTCTTCTGCGAACCGCTCTTCATGCAGAGCCCGTCGTCGCCGACGTTGACCGTTGCGTTGACAATCAGCGCCTGATGGCAGTCCGAGAGGTCGATGCCGTCGCCGTTCTGAACGTTCCACGGGCAGCGCACGGTGATACCGTCGATGATGATGTTGCGCGAGTAGCAGGGATGGACGTGGAAGCGGGGCGAATTCTGGAACGTCACGCCCTCCAGCAGGATGTTCTCACACTGCTCGAAGCGCACCAGGTCGTTGCGCATGGCCTCCTGCTTCTGCGGCGTGCCGGCAATGTCGGGGAAGCGGCTCTTCAGCTGCCATGGGTACCATAGGTCGCCCTTCTCGGTCAACTGACCGCCCATTTCCGTATACTGTTTCCACTCCACGTCGCTCATCTTCGAGCGCTTCACGGGTCGCCACTGGTTGCCGTTGCCGTCGATGATGCCGCTGCCGGTAATAGCGATGTTGCGGGCCTTCGAGGCCCGTATGCATGGGTCAACGCGGCTCGACTTGCCTTCAGCATCTAGGTATAGCTGCTTGTCGGGCGAGAAGTAGATGATAGCATTCTTCTCAAGATGCAGTTCGATGTTATCCTTCAGACGGATGGGGCCTGTCAGCCATACGCCCTCGGGCACCGTCACTCGTCCGCCGCCCTGCTTGGTCAGCTTTGAAATTGCTTTCTCGAAGGCCTCGGTGCAGAGCGTCAGACCGTTGCCCACGGCACCGAAGTCCGTCAGCATGACTTCGTTCTTCGGAATGGTGAAGACCTCCACCTGTTTCACGGGCGTCGGCAGATTCTGGTAATACTTCGCATAGTCGGCAGCCTGCAGGGTTGTGGCTACCAGCACGAAGAGGGTCAGTAGGTAGTTTCTTATTGTCATAGTTTGTCTGTAATGGTGAAAATCTGTGCAAAGTTACAAAATATCATGGAAAAACTTTGGCTTTTTACGCTTTTTTATGTACTTTTGCCATCAGTATTGCAAGAAATCAAAAACTTAAAACAAGAAAAGCCACATGTTAGACAACGAACGCGGGCTCTACATCGCCCACTGCGCCGAAGGAGCGCTCAGTATTACAGGAAAGATGGCCAACCGGCACGGACTCATTGCCGGAGCCACGGGTACAGGTAAGACGGTCACGCTGCAGGTCATGGCCGAGACATTCTGCCAGGCAGGTGTGCCCTGCTTCATGGCCGACATGAAGGGCGACCTCAGCGGCATCTCGCAAGTGGGCAAAATGAGCGGTTTCATCGAGAAAAGACTGCCTGAATTTGGCATCGAGAACCCGCAGTTCCAGGCTTGCCCCGTCCGCTTCTATGACGTCTTTGGTGAGCAGGGCCACCCCATGCGCGCCACCGTCAGTCAGATGGGCCCGCAGTTGCTCAGCCGTCTGCTTCAGCTTAACGAGACACAGGACGGTGTGCTCAACATCGTGTTTCGCATTGCCGACGAGCGCGGACTGCTCATCCTCGACCTCAAGGACCTGCGTTCCATGCTCGACTGGGTGTCGCAACATGCCAAGGAGTACACCACGAAATACGGAAACATCTCTACTCCGACCATCGGCGCCATCCAGCGCGCCCTGCTCCAGTTGGAGGCTCAGGGTGCCGACCACTTCTTCGGTGAGCCCTCGTTCGATATCTACGACCTGCTGCAGACTGAAGGCGGTAAGGGAATCATGAGTGTCCTCGCTGCCGACAAGCTGATGCTTCAGCCCAAACTCTACTCTACATTCCTGCTTTGGCTGCTCTCTGAGCTATACACCACACTCCCCGAAGTAGGCGACCTGCCGCTGCCGAAGCTCGTGTTCTTCTTCGACGAGGCTCACATGCTGTTCGACGGTACGTCGAAGGCCCTGCTCGACAAGATTGAGCAGGTCATCCGACTCATCCGCTCGAAGGGCGTTGGCATCTACTTTATCACGCAAAGCCCGACAGACATTCCCGAGGTCATTCTCGGACAGCTTGGCAACCGCGTACAGCACGCTCTTCGTGCCTATACGCCGAAGGACCAGAAGGCCGTGAAGACTGCCGCCGACACCTTCCGCCCGAATCCTGAGTTCAAGACCGATGAGGCTATTATGAACCTTGAGACCGGCGAGGCTCTCGTCAGCTTCCTTGACGAGAAGGGTGCCCCGGCTATTGTACAGCGCGCCAAGGTACTGTTCCCGCTCAGTCAGATAGGTGCCGTCAGCGAGGGTCAGCGTCTTGACATCATCAAGCAGAGTCGTATCTATGGCAAGTACGACACGCCCGTCGACCGTGAGAGTGCCTTCGAGGTACTGGCCAAGGAGGCCGAGGAGGCTCTTGCCGCCCAGGAGGAGCAGGCTGCCGAAGCTGAAAAGGAAGGCAAGGGCGGCAAGGCCGAGAAGAAGAAGGCTGGCATCATGAGCAAGGTGCTGAAGGCCGTGATGACTGCCGTCACCTCGACACTGGCTGCCCTGCTTGGCACGTGGGTGAGTGGAAAAGTCAGCGGCAAGGAAACAAAGTCGAGAACCTCGGCCAAGGAGAAGGTCGTTAAGAATGCCACCAGTGCCGCCACCCGCACCATCACCAAGGAGCTGACGCGCGACATTCTCGGCAACTTGGTAAAGTGAACCGTAAATAGAGTAACTATGAGAATAGGTGTTATCGTGGCGATGGATAAGGAGTTGCACCAGCTCCAGTCGCTATTTAATGACAGTAATGTCGTGGTGCAGAAGTGTGGTATAGGTAAGGTGAATGCTGCCCTCGGCTCCCAGCGAATGATAAACGAGTTTCACCCCGACGTCATTATCTCCAGTGGTTGTGCAGGCGGCAATGGCGACGATGTCAATGTTCAGGACATTGTGGTCAGTAGTCAGCTGGCCTATCACGATGTTTACTGTGGCGCGGCTGTCGGTGTCTCTGTCTATGGTCAGGTGCAGGGCTTGCCAGCCCGCTTCGAGGCTGATCCTTTCCTGCTTCGCAAAAGCAAAGAGTTAAAAGAGTCTGTGTTTAAGATACACACGGGTCTTATTGTCACCGGCGACTGGTTTGTGGACTCACGCGAGAAGATGCGCGAGATTATCGGCCACTTCCCCGAGGCTAAGGCTGTCGACATGGAGTCGTGTGCCATCGCCCAGACCTGTTATATAAATAAGGTGCCGTTCATCTCGTTCCGCGTCATCAGCGACGTACCCCTGCGCGACACCAACGCCTCGCAGTACCATAACTTCTGGGAAACCATTGCTGACAACTCTTTCAAGATGACGCGTGCTTTTGTCGCTTCGCTAGTGAATAGCGAAGAGTGAATAGTTAGCTACCGATATGAAGCAAGTACGTCCAAAGAAGAACCTCGGCCAGCACTTCCTCGTTGACTTGGACATTGCCCGGCGCATTGCCGACACTGTCGACGAGCCCTACCATGCCCTGCCCGTCTTGGAGGTTGGGCCAGGTATGGGAGTCATGACCCAGTTCCTTGTCGAAAAGCCCCGTCCGCTGAAGGTGGTCGAGATTGACCGTGAAAGCGTGGCATATCTGAAGAACACGCTTCCGACTCTTGATATCATCTCAGGCGACTTCCTCCGCATGGACCTCAGCGAGGTGTTCGGTGGCCAGCAATTCGTGCTCACCGGCAACTATCCCTACGACATCTCGTCGCAGATTTTCTTCAAGATGCTCGACAACAAGGACCTCATCCCCTGCTGTACCGGAATGATTCAGCATGAGGTGGCCGTCCGCATGGCTGCCCCCCCAGGCAATAAACAGTACGGAATACTCTCCGTCCTGATTCAGGCTTGGTACGATGTAGAGTATCTCTTTACCGTCGAGCCAGATGTCTTCAATCCGCCCCCCAAGGTGCAGAGCGCCGTCATACGCATGACCCGCAACCAGACGACAGACCTCGGCTGCGACGAGCAACTCTTCCGTCGCGTGGTCAAGACTACTTTCAACCAGCGTCGCAAAATGCTACGCGTCTCGCTGCGCCAGCTGCTGCCTGCAGAATGCCTGTCGGCAATCGCTGAAAGTCAATTTGCGACTCTACGTCCCGAGCAGCTCACCATACCACAGTTCGTGGAACTGACGAACCTCGTTTCAGAGGTGTGTTCGCACACGGTCGCTTGATTTACGTCAAAAGAAATACAGTTTTTATGCAAAAAGCGGCGGCAAAGCATTGCCAATTCTGAAAATCGCCGTACCTTTGCACCGTCAAAAGGAAACAAAGACATCTTCAATAGTTACAGATATAAGTGGTATTAGTAGTAAAAGGTAAATAAGATTGCTTCATAGGTATTGTTAGGTAAAAGATTGGTTAGAAAGGATAATGTGATAACGTCGTGAGACGTCAGTCACTTTTCTGAAAAGGTTTTTTGGTTATTAATATTGTTGATGCGGCTTGCAGACAGACGTCTGTAAGCCGTATTACTTTTTCTGCCAGTTTCCACGGAACAAGCGGACGAGGAAGATGCTTCCCCGGAACGTCAGCTCAATGGCCATAGCCGTCCAGACGCCGCACAGACCATAGCGGGGAGCAAGCGCGGCCGCAAGTGTCAGACGCACGGCCCACATCGAAGTGAGGCTCATGATGGCGGGCTTGATGGTGTCGGCAGCACCGATGAACACACCATTGCAGACAATGGCAGCAGCAAACATCGGCTCCGCCCAGGCCTCGATGCGCAGGGCGTCGGCTCCCAAGGTGATGATTTCCTCAACGGGCGACATGATGCCCATCAGTTCGGGGGCGAAGATCCACATGAACACACCCATAAAGGTCATCACGCCAATGCCCAGGCCTACCGACATATAGGCAAACGAGCGCGTGAGCAGCCGCTGTCCGGCGCCGATGCCCTGACCGACAAGCGTCGTGGCCGCCTCAGCTATGCCGAAGCCCGGCATGTAGCACAGGCTCTCGACGGTGATGGCCAGAGAATGTGCTGCAATGGCAACAGTTCCCAACGGAGCCACAATGATGGTGCTCACAACCTGGGCACCGCCCATCAGCAGGTGCTGTAGTCCCATCGGTGCCCCGATTTTGAAGGCCGTCTTCACAGTGTCTTCCTTCGGACGGAATGAGCCGGGGTGGCCTTTCAGCGCCAGCATGGGCGACTTAACCAGCAGGAACCACATCATAAGCGTGGCAGTAACCAGCATGGCCAGTCCTGTTCCTATTGCAGCTCCTGCCACGCCCATGTTGAGTATATATATAAATAGGTAGTTGAACAGGACGTCCATCGCGCACATACCGATATTCAGCAGGCTGGGAATCTTCATGTTGCCCGAGCACTTCAGCATTGATCCGGCCAGTCCCTCCATCTGGAAGAAAATGCCAAAGCCACAGAAGATGGCAAAATAGAGCGAGGCGTCGTGGGCTACCTCCTCGCTGCCGCCCAGCCAGTAGGGCAGGTGAGGGGCAATGACGAATGATGTCAGCATGACAAAGAGTGCCCAAAGCAGCGAGCAGACGAGTGACTGGCGCAACACCCGGCGCGCCGCCTCGAAGTCGTTGGCACCGATGAAGTGGGCCACCTGCACGGAGAACCCCATGTTGACAGCCGAGGCCAGTCCGCCCATCAGCCAGCCGGTAGTCTCTACCAGTCCGATAGAGGCCGATGCCTTGGCCCCGAGGTGGCCGACCATCGACGCATCGATGAAGAACATCACCGTTGCCGATATCTGCGCCAGGATACTGGGAATGCTGAGGCTGACAATCAGTCTCATCTTCTCGGAACGGGTCATCGTCCGCCCTTCCCGGATGTATGACAATAGCTCTTCGCTGTTTCTTTTCATCGATGATGGTTTAGTGGTTGCAAAGGTACGAAAAAAATATATGATACAAAAGCGAAAAGCCGCGAAACATTATTAATATTTCTCTCGGCGATTATTTCGTACCTTTGCACCGCAATAAGAATGATAATAAATACCTTGCCAATGAAAAAGATTTTTACCACAATGCTTGCGCTGGCTGCCGTCACGGCTATCCAGGCTGCATCGATTTTAATTGCGGTGAAGGACACCCGCAAACAGACCATCACAGGCTTCGGCGCTGCCAGCTGTGACGGAGCCATGAAACCCTTTGGTACTGACACCCAACCCGCCAGACTGCTCTATGGCGCTGAATCCAAAATCGGACTGAACATCATGCGTATGGAGATCTCGCCCAGCTTCACAGGCGACAACTGGGGCGACTACGACTGGAACGGCTCGCTGCCTTCGGCCAGAATCGTGAAGCAGCGCGGCGGTATCGTGTTTGGTACCCCCTGGTCGCCCCCCGGTGAATACAAGACCAACGGTACGGCTCAAGGCGGCAACTCTGACTCGCAAGGCAAGAAGCGTGGCAAGCTGCGCGAGGACTGCTACGAGAAGTTCTTCCCCTGGCTGAACACTTTCCTCAAGTGGATGAAGTCAAAGGGCGTTACTGTCGATGCCGTGTCCATCCAGAACGAGCCTGACTGGTGGGTCGACTACTCAGGATGCCTCTACGACCCTGCGGATTTGGTAAAGCTGGTGAAGAACTATGCCCACATGCTTGACCGTGAGACCTATTCTGGCGTGAAGCTGATCAGCGGCGAGAGCTTGGGCTTCACCCAGAACTACACCGACCCGCTGATGAATGACCCGACGTGCCGCGAGCAAATCGACATTGTGGCAGGCCACCTCTATGGGCATGCACCACTCACTTACATGAAGCAGTCGGCCGTGCTTGCCGCCAAATACGGCAAGGAAGTCTGGATGACTGAGCATTCGGTGACCGATAATATCGACCACCTGCCCAACTGGCACGAGCAGCTGATTTTTGCCGAGGAGCTCAACGAGTGTATGCTGGCTGGCTGCACTGGTTATATCTATTGGTATATGCGCGCGCATTGGGCTTTTGTCGGCACTGGCGAGACGAAATATAACGTCGGCGACATGAAGAACACCAAGAACAAGCTGCTGCCCCGTGCCTACGTCATGTCTCACTTCTCAAAGCATGTCACCGGCTCCACCCGTCTGGTCACCTCGCGCGACAAGACATCTGGCGAGGGAGCTACCCATGAGTACTCGGCCTATATCAAGGGCGACTCGCTCATCGTCATGGCCATCGACACCACCAAGAACGGCGTCGACCTGAAAATCCTGCTTCCCTACCAGGTGAAGAGCGGCACCCACATTTTGTCAACCGGCAACGAGCCTGAAAATCTCTGTCAGGAGAGTCCCATTGTCATTGACGAACCGACAAATGAAGTAATCGTCCCTATGCCTGCCCGCAGTCTGAACACCTACATCTTTATGATCGACAAGGGTAGTACTGCCATTGAAGAGCGTGCTGTGGCCACTGATGACACGAAGGTCTACTACGATCTCCACGGTCGGCTGATGGACACGCCGAAGGGGCTGTGCATTGAGAAATCTGCCGACGGCGCGTCGCGAAAGATCTACGTGGGATATTAAAAATGTATGATTTATGGTCAAATTCGTTTATTTTTTACGAAAAAGAAACGATGCGAAACATACAAGATAGCCTGATTGCAGAAAAATGCCTAACTTTGCACCGTGAAAGAAATAAAGCAGAAAATATAAAACAGAATCTCATACATAAGGTTATTAGTTATAGTTAGTAGTTAGTTTTTGTAGAAAGAATTAGTTATGGTAAAGCTAATCACAGTGGTTGCCCGTATGTGAATATCGGCAGCCACTTTTCTTTTATCTGTTTCACCGAGAAGACCGCTATGAGACAATGAGACATAAAAAAAACTAAAAGAAACGTAAAAAGAACACACGGATAATGAATAATTAGTATCTTTGCACGCTGAAAACGATATTTTACCATAACTATGAATAAGTTATTATCTTTGTTGTTTTGTCTCTTGACTTTTTCCAATGCCTCGGCGCAGATGGGAAACTTCTTTCCGTCAGACCGCTTCTCGAGCAGTCTTATTGCCGACCTTTGCCAAGATAAATACGGTTACATCTGGATAGCTACCGACTATGGACTGAACCGCTATGACGGCTACCATTTTGAAACCTTTCTACACAACGATGAGTCGCCGACGTCAATATGCAACAGCGTTGTGGTCAGTCTGCTGCTCGACCGTGACGGCAGACTGTGGGTTGGTACCAATCGCGGACTCGACCGTTACGATGAGTCCATCGACGGTTTCGTACACTATCCATTCCCGAATGGTGTACTTCCCCGTGTCAGCAGTATGCTACAGCTCCCCGATGGTCAGATTCTCGTGGCGACGTCGGGCTACGGTGCCTTCCTGGTAGGCGAGGACGGTCAGCCGAAACCCACTAACGACTATGCTGACAAGGACAATAACCAGTATTTCGGCGAGGTCTATTTAGACTCACATGGGCGTATATGGAAAACCGGCTACGACAACACCGTTGTGATGAAGTCGGGCAACAAGTTCCAGCTCTTCCAGTCGAAGGGCGAACCGATAGGTATCTTGGAGCGTGGCGATGAGCTATGGATCGTCGGTGTACACGGTATCATGTCCTATCACAACGGCCGGATGTCGGATGCCGACATCGACATGAGCTACTTGGCAGGCAAGGACGTGTTGTTCAGCACGGCAGGCAAGGATGCCAATGGTAATATATACATAGGTTCGCGAGGCCAGGGCTTGTTCCGCATCCTTCGTGGCAGTCGGCAGCTGGAGCGTTACGATGTGAATATCTTTGGCGTCAACCTCAACACGGCCAAAGTGTGGAGTATCCTCTGCGACCGCCGGGGCAACATGTGGCTGGGCCTGCAGCGCAAGGGACTGGTCCTTATTCCCCAGCGCCCCATTACCTTCAAGAACTGGAGCTTTGAGGCTCAGAACATCAATGTCGGCTCGTCCATCTCCTCTGTCTGTGAGGGCGACGGCGGCATCGTCTGGTGTACCGTCCAGGGTGTTGGCGTCTACGGCTTCAACAGCAAGGGGCGTGTCGTGGCCCATCCTGCGGCACCCGATGCCGTCGAGTTCATCTTCCGCGACCGCCAGCGCCGCTACTGGATTGGCACCGACGACGGCCTGTTTGCCTACGACCCGCTGACAGGTGCCTACAGCCAGAAGGTAACTTTCGACTGCGACAAGTTCAACGATATGACCAGCGACGACGAAGGCAACATCTATATTTCTACCTTCTCGCGCGGCTTCTGCGTCTACAATATGCAGTCGGGCACTCTGAAAAACTACAAGAACATCGGTGACGACACTACCAAGGTTGGGCACCTCTGTAATGACTGGGTCATGTGTATGTCGCCCGACCGCGACGGCATCATCTGGATGGGTACGGCCTCGGGGGTCGCCTGCTTCGACCCCAAGACGGGCAGCTTCCTTTCCCACGGCTGGAACCAGCAGCTCGACGGCGTCATGTGCTACTCCATCTGTGAGCTCAAGGACGGCAACATTGCCATCGGTACCGACCGTGGTCTCTATCTCTACCTTCACGACAAGCGTCAGACAGTCCTCTTCCCCGGCAGCAAGCAGCTGAGCGACAAGACGGTGAACTATATTGTCCAGTCGAACGACGGCGACATCTGGTGTGCGACGTCTATGGGAATCTGGCAGTACGAGGCCAGGAAGAAGCAGTTCGTGGGCCATGTCAACGGCAACGGTCTCTTCAAGAAGGAGTACCTCTACGGCGTAGGCATGCACACCGACGGCGACGACGTCTATTTCGGCAACAACGATGGTCTGACCGTCTTCAAGCCGCAGAATGTGAAGAGCGTCAGCCGTCCTGCCGACGAAGTGGTGCTGACGGCTTTCCTTCTGGGCAACACCTATGTCAATGCCAATAGCGTCATCAATGGTGTTCGCGTCACCGACCGTGCCGTGGCCGAAAGCGATCATTTCACGCTCTCCTACCTCGACCATACCATTACCCTTGCCTTCTCACAACTCAACTTCGACAATCCCGCCAACGTCTCGTTTGAGTACAGCGTCAACGGAGGACGGTGGATGCGACAGGCAGAGGGCGTCAACGAGATAACCCTGAGCCACCTGCAACCCGGCGACTACAAGGTGAAAGTGCGTGCCCTTGCGGCAAACGTCTATTCGCCCGAGAAGACCATCACCGTTACCATCCGTGCCCCTTGGTATCGCACCCGCCTGGCCTATCTGCTCTACCTGTTGACATTGGTGGGACTGGCCACTTACGTATTCATGACCTACCGCCGCAGGGCAAACCAGCAGATGAACGAGGAGAAGATGAAGTTCCTCATCAACGCCACCCACGACATCCGCTCACCGCTGACACTCATCATGGCACCGCTCTCAAACCTGCGCCGCCGGCTTACCAACGATCAGAAGGAGGCACAGCGCGACGTGGACACCATCGAGCATAACGCCACACGCATCCTGAACCTCGTCAACCAGATTCTCGATGTCCGTAAGATTGACAAGCAGCAGATGCACCTGCACTGTCAGAAGACCGACCTCGTCAGCTTCATTAAGGGCGTCTGCATGATGTTCGAATATAATGCTGAGGAGCGCAATATCAAGTTCGGGTTCAAGCACGAGGGTTTCGACAGGCTCGAGGCCTGGGTCGACCCCGGACAGTTCGACAAGGTGGTCACCAATCTCCTCTCCAACGCCTTCAAGTATTCGTTCGACGGCGGTACCATCGACGTCGTATTGTCACAAGATGACCAGCACGCGGTGCTGAAGGTGGTCGACACGGGCGTCGGACTCGACACCGACGGTCAGAAGCACATCTTCGAGCGATTCTATCAGGGGGGCAACTCGCGGCGTATGCACATCGACGGCACGGGTATCGGACTGAACCTCTGCAAGATGATTGTCGATATGCATCATGGCACCATCGAGGCTGCCAACCGCACCGATGCGCGCGGATCGATATTTACCGTCACACTGCCCTTGGGCAACGAGCATCTCGCTCCCGAGGAGATTGACACGATGCCCGAAATTCCGGAGCCAGAAGAGGGAGCAGCATCCGCTGAGAGCAAGAAGGGCGGCAAGTATCGCGTGCTCATCGTCGACGACGACCTTGAAATAGGACGCTACATCTCCACCGAACTGGGCCGTTTCTACAAGTTCGGCACCTGTACCAACGGCAAGGAGGGCCTGCGCGAGCTGCTTACCAACGAGTACGACCTCGTCATCAGCGACGTCATGATGCCCGAGATGGACGGCTTCACCATGTTGCGAATGATCAAGACCAATATCAACATCTCGCATATCCCCGTCATCATGCTCACGTCGAAAGCCGACGTGGCCAACCGTCTCGAAGGACTCGAGCGTGGGGCCGACGCCTTCCTGGCCAAGCCCTTCGACCTCGAGGAGCTGCGCATGAACATTGAGAACCTCATCCACAACCGTCAGCGGCTGAAAGGCAAGTTCAGCGGTGCCCAGCTACAGGCCGAACTCGTTGAGCAGCCCGAGGTGAAGGGCAACGACGAGCTGCTCATGGAGCGCATCATGAAGGTTGTGAACAAGAACCTTTCGAACAGCGACTTCAACGTTGACATGCTCACCCAGGAGGTGGGTATCAGCCGGGCACAGCTCCATCGCAAGATGAAGGAGCTGACGGGAATCTCAACCAGCGAGTTCATCCGAAATATCCGTCTGGAGCAGGCCGCCCGACTGCTGAAGGAGCAGAAGATCAATGTCACCCAGGTGGCTTATACCGTCGGCTTCTCTAATCTGGCCCATTTCTCCACCATCTTCCGCAAGCACTTTGGCGTTGCTCCATCCGAGTACGCCGAACAGGCTTGAGAAGGTCTATAACCAGTGCTGATGGAAAGCAAGAACCTTGGAAGCCGCCTGCTGAAAATTGCGATGCCGCTCGTGCTGGGCGGTGCCATCCTTTACTGGATGTATCGCGACTTCGACTTCCAGACCGTTGGGCATGTCATGCTCCACGAAATGGACTGGACGTGGATGCTGCTGTCGTTCCCCTATGGCATCTTGGCACAGATGTTACGCGGCTGGCGATGGAAGCAGACGCTCGACCCCATTGGCGAACACCCGCGCCGCTCGACGACTGAGAATGCCGTTTTCCTCAGCTATGCTGCCTCGCTGGTCATACCGCGTATTGGCGAGTTCACCCGCTGCGGCGTGCTGAAGCGGTGGGACGGCATCTCGTTCTCGAAAGCCTTAGGAACGGTGGTCACCGAACGGGCCGTCGACACCGTCATCGTTATGCTCTACTCAGGACTGATCCTGCTTTTCCAGATGTCGACCTTTGGCTCTTTCTTCCGCAAGACGGGGACGTCGTTCAACAATATCCTGAGTGGCTTCTCGACAACTGGCTGGCTGGTGACGGCCATCTGCGGCGTGGCTGCCCTGCTGCTGTTGCACCTGCTGCTGAAGCGCCTTTATATATATAATAAGGTGAAAACCACGCTCAGCGACATCTTGGAGGGTGTCCTCTCGCTGCGGGCTGTCCGCAACCTGCCGCTCTATCTGGTGTTTACCGTCGGTATCTGGGTGTGCTACTTCCTGCACTTCTACCTGACGTTCTTCTGCTTCGACTTCACGGCCCACTTGGGTATAGGCTGCGCCCTGGTCTGCTTTATCGTCGGCAACTTCGCGGTCATCGTACCCACGCCCAACGGTGCCGGCCCGTGGCACTTCGCCATCAAGACCATGCTCATCCTTTACGGCGTACAGGACGAGCAGGCCCTCTTCTTTGTCCTCATTGTCCACACCGTGCAGACGATGCTGATGGTGGCCCTGGGCGTGTGGGGATGGCTCAACTTGTCCTTCACACCAAAGAAAGTCGGCCATCCTATATAGTAAATGACGAAAAGAGGTACCCCTCCTGCCCCTATTTGCTATATTTATGTGGTCTTCCTGCCTATATTGCGCATCCATGCCGTTACAGACTGGCCCATGCGCTGCTTGAAGACGTGGCTGAAGGTGCTGTAGCTGCTGTATCCGCTGTCGCTGGCCAGCTGCTTGGCTGAGACGGAGTGCCTGGCAGCGACAGCCTTACGGTAGAGACTGACGAAATGGTCGATGCGCAGCCTGTTGATGTAATTGTTGTAAGTAGTGTCCTGATGCGAGAAATACTGGCTGAGGTAGAGGCGGTTGGTGCCAATGGTCTGGGCAAGCTGGATGATAGTCAGGTCGTGCTGCAAGTAGAGCTGCGAGTCTACGCAGTGCTGTTGCAGCAGCAGCCCGATGCCATCGGGCATGGCTTCCGCC
The DNA here is from genome assembly GCA_017395215.1 of Prevotella sp. GTDB lineage: Bacteria > Bacteroidota > Bacteroidia > Bacteroidales > Bacteroidaceae > Prevotella. The sequence continues at coordinate 35,237 of JAFPVW010000043.1, forward strand.
TCCTTGACAGGAACAGTCAGGGTAGGGGGGAGTCCCAGGTCTCTCAGCGTCTCGACGCGCCACAGTAGATAGGCTGTCAGCGCGATGCTGCACACCTGGATGATGTATTCGTAGGCTATGCCCCCTAAGCCGCTTACGTAGAAGCCGAGCATCAGGCCGATGATGGCCAGAACCGTGAAGCTCTGCCACACCTCCTTGTCCTCCAGGTCGGCATAGTTGTCGAGGAGCCAGCGTCTGTACTGTCTCACGGCGCGTACCATATAGACAATCAGTCCGACCCCCAACAGCAGTAGGTAGCCATACAGCATCGGCAAAGAGGCATCGCTGCGGGTGGCTATGCAAATGGCCATTCCCATGACGAGCGGAGCCGTCATCAGGGCGACGGGCCACAGTGGCCGCCGTCGGTCCTGCAGCATACAGATCATGACGACGATGGCCAGGGGGAAAGTCAGCAGGCAGTCGAGCAGTCCGCCGACAAACAGACTCAGCATGATATCTTCGCTCGAAGTGTACACGGCGGCGGGTATGTACCACAGGTGGCCCAGGGCCAGGACGGCAAAGAAGGCGGCCGTCCACCGTCGCAGCCGCATGGGCGGGGTGACGCCGGGAGCAAAGGCGTTGCTGCGCCGCAGCAGAAGGTATAGACAAGCGATGGCAGCCATCGTCATTCCTGCCCCGTAGAGCAGGTAAAGCAGTATGATATGGAAAGGCATTTGTCCGAACATCTCTAATTCCATTTAAGTGTTGCAAAGGTAGCAATAATCTTCCAACTAAGTGAAATTCCTTGTACGGTTATTCGTTTTTTTTAGATTCTTTTCACAAAAAGAGCAGCGTAAAGGGCGGTTTGCACTTTTCTATTTGTCTCATTTTGGCCATGAGACATGCAAAATCAGCAAAAAAAGTATCTAAATCAGCAAAAATTACGCCACGGGGCACTTGGGACTTGGTAAGTTGGAAAATTATGCTTAATTTTGCAAGGTAGATAATTTTAAAAATAATCCTAATGCGTACAAGGTTCAAGAAAAATGCCAAGATTTTCGACATCGTCATTACTGCGGTGGCGGGCATGGTGTCGGTGGGAGTCATGCTCTATGGCGTGGGGCACTTCGGTCTGCGCGAGGCATGGCCCGAACTGGTGCTCAACCTTTTCTATGTGGCTTGCTTAGTGATGATATGGCTTTACTTCTTCAACCGGATTGATACCGACCGGTTCAACTACTGGTGCTCCATCTCGGTGGGTATGACGGTGCTGCTGCGCGACATCCTCTTTGCGCCGCCACTGGCCTTTTACGCCCTGCACCTGGCCTGTCTGACGCTGTCGGTACTGCTGCTTTGCACGCTCACCTATTTTTATGCGCGTAAGAACTGGAAGAGCTACACGAAGCGCAACCTGTGGGTCATCTGCGTCATCGACATACTGATAGCCGTCCTTTACAACTGTGCCATCTATCTGGAACCCATCGACGAATACACTAACTATATGCTGACCGAAATCTGGATTCGGCCCACCATCACCTACGGTCTCGTCGCATGCTTTGTCACAGAAGTGGAGAAGTGAAGAGTGAAAAGTGAAAAGTTGGAAGTGAAAAGTGAAATAATTATCAATAACAAAACATTATTATTATGAACCAAAAAAGTACAAACATTCTGCGAGGGCGGCCGTGGCTGATGCTACTGGCGGTCTTCGCTTGGCTGCTGCCTCAGACGGCGGCGGCCGAGAGGTTCGTTGAGAAGACCTACCAGTATATGGTCATGCTCAACGGTGCAAACACCATCCGCATCAAGGCCCCCGTCTATGACGAGGACGCGGATGACCACTGGGTGTGCAACGGCAACCTGTATGTGACGTGGACCGACGACAACGGCACGGAGCAAAAGAAAAGCCTGCTGCACTTCGGATTCAACCACGGATCGACGGGACGAGGCTCCGGCCCGAAGGTGGACGGCCACAGCAACAGCGACTCCACCGTGCCCATCTTCTTCGCTACGGAAGTGGGCGGCAGCCTGGACATCACGCAGGGCAACACGTCGAACCACTTCTCGCTGAAGAAGGAGGACGGCGAGCTGCAACGCAGCGTCTATGAGAACAATGACGGCGAGACCTACGAGTTCTCTGCCGTCTGGCGCGTGCCCTACGACATGCTGGGCAAGAAACTGAAGTTTGAGTGGGGTATCATGATTGACTACACCAACGGCTTGGTATGGGACACGGACTACTCACTGAGTGGTCTGAGTGCCACCGAAATCGACGTGCCGAAAGCTCAGGACGTGATTTTGCCGCAGCTGACGCAGGCCGCCATGTCGTACAGCATGGAGGGCAAGCTGGAGCTGCCGTGGTTCATGGCGAGCGACAAGGTGACGAAGGCACGCTATGAATACACCGACCAGTACGGCAAGACGCAGAAAGTGACGTTGCAGCCGAAAGCCACCAGCAGCGTCATCTATCTGGACGCCACGGTGCCTCACAAGAACTTCCGCATTGTGGTGAGCTACAAGGACAACCTGGACAACGACATCGAGGAAATCTCGTCGGAGGTGATTGACATTCCCATCATCCACGGACCCAACGGCCTGACGGTGCGCTCGCTGGGCGACATGAAGTCGAAGATGGAACTGAAGTGGAGCCTTTGGCACACGGACGTGAATGACCTGTCCACCTCGGACATGTTCGTCATTCAGCGCTCGCTGACAGGCAAGGAGGAGGACTTTGAGGAGATAGGCAAGGTGATGTATATGGAAGGCACCACCGCCGACAGTATCTTCACCTTCGTGGACAGCACCCTCGTGGAGTCTCTCGCCGAGGGCCATCTGAAGAACGGCGGGACGCTGGACCACCTGACCTACCGCGTGCGCCGCGCCATGACCGAGAACTGGGGCTGGGGCACCAATAACAACTGCGCCCGCAGCGTCTCGACCGTGGTCGACGACCTGCACCTGCTGCGCATTGCCAACTACACGGCCAAGTGGGAGGACGAGCGAGCCTACACCGTGCGCGTGTCGTGGGACTATGCCGACGAGCGTGGCGGCGTGTGGGACGACCGCGCCCAGATGGCGCTGCGCGTCATTATGAGGAACCGCGAGGGCGCAGTGGTCGATACCATGCGCTACGTGCTGAACCAGACCGACCGCGAACAGCGCTACAAGGTGTTGACGCTCTTCCGCTCCTGCGTGAAGTTCGACGTGGATGTCCTCGTGGAGAAGGGCGAGTCGCCACTCAACGACCTGAAGGATGTGACGGCATACTGTTTCCCCATCCGCACGTATGACGACTGGGTGGCTTTCCGTGACAAGGTACAGGCTGCTAAAGGTCAGTACGACGTGAATGCCCGCCTCTATGCCGATGTGAATGCCGGTTCCATCATGGTGGGCTGGACTGAAAGTACCGCCTACCGTGGCTATTTCGACGGTAACGGCCATACGCTGACCTTCAATGTGGGGGACCAGAATAGACAGTACGTTGCCCCCTTCGCCTACGTAGGCAATGTCACCATCAAGGATCTGCACACGGCAGGTACTATCACTTCCAACCATAAGTTTATAAGCGGTCTCATTGCGAGGGTCAACCAAGGCTGCACAGTCAACATTTTAGGCTGTCGCTCATCGGTCACGCTGAACAGTACCGTGAATGGCGATGCCACTAACGGCGGATTTGTGGCTCTCAGCAATAGTGGCCATATTTTTATACGCAACAGCAAGTTTGACGGCAGCTTTGAGGGTGACAACTGCAGCCATAATGGCGGTTTCGTAGGCTGGCCATCCTACGGCACGGTAGCAATCGACAACTGCTTCTTCTCGCCTGCCCATTTCAGCACCAAGATCGAAGGTTGTGCAACGTGGTCACGCACTCCCTCTGCTGATCAAGTGACGGTAACGAACAGCTATGCCACCACGGAGCTTACCGACCAGATTAAAAGCATAGTCATCGACGGCAAGACCTTCATGGTGCTGCACAACAATGACGACTGGATGAGTTTCAAGGAGGCCATTAAGACCAATGATTACACCAACGCCATTTTAGCTAACGACTTTACGGTTAACCATTGTATCGCCTGGGATGGCGAGGGCACATTCCGAGGCATCTTCGACGGCAACGGCCATACGCTGAATATGGATATCTATGCTGGAAATGCTTCCGCTGTTGGCCTGTTCAAAAATGCCTCAGACTATACCATCAAGAACCTGCACCTTACAGGTAAAATCACGGGCGGCCAACACACGGCCGGCCTCGTAGGTAATAGTACTGCTGCCAGCTCAGCAAATCGCAACCATATCTACAACTGCCGTGTATCGGCCACTATAGAGAGTAGCGGCTGGGTAGCTGGCGGCTTCATCGGCCGTGGCAATTATGCTGACGTTTTGAACTGTCTGTTCGACGGCCACATAGGGTGCAGTCAAGAAAAGAGAGATGGTCTTCAGTGGTGGATAGGAGCTTTTTATGGCTACGTTGATGATGGCTTAGCTTGCTGCGTACAGACAAGTCTGGAGAAAGGCAGCTATAAAGGCGGTACTGAACATATTGGATTGAACATCAAGCCTTGGGATTACTGGGGTAATGGAGAGAATGAATGGAACCGCGACAACTGGAGCTATAGCAACTTGCCTAAGACCAAAAACGCAAATGAAGTAGCGGTGGAAGCTATGCTCAGCAATCTGGGTACCGACAACTGGCAGATGGTTGACGGAACGGTATTACCCAAGATGGCTACCACCGAGATTATCGGTATTGTCACCCATCCGCTCAGCGATTTCGAACAGTACTACAAAGACGGCTGGAAGAAGGAAGGCAACACCATCGTACCCGAAACCACAACGATACCCGACCAAGTGTACGCTGAAATCACCAAGCCTGCGCTTCCCGACTTCTATCACGCCAGCAACGGTAAGATAGACCCGGAGCTGCTCACCACCACACGCCAGAGCAGCGTGGTGCTGGCCTGGAACACCGACGGCAACCCCATCGACTACTTCAAGGTGCTGCGCCGTGTGAAGGGCGAAGGCGACGACAAGTGGGCGGAGGTGGCCACCGGCCTGACCGACATGAGCTATGAGGACAAGACGGTATCGCCGCTTGCCACCTACGAATACAAGGTGCTCGGCGTGAATGACTGCGAGGGCCGTGACTCGACCGCGACCGAAGTGAAAGTGGGCGAGTGTAAGCACACCGGCCGCTTGGAGGGCTACGTGCGCTTCAACGACGGCACCAGCGCTCCCGACGTCAAAGTGTCCATCTACTACGTGAAGAGCAACAGGAAGACCTGGGTAAAGGATGTCACGACGGACGACAGCGGCTTCTTCGAGGCCGACGAACTGTCGTATTACGGCGAACCGTCGGCCGAATACAATGCGAAGGCCGTCAGCGATGACAACATCGAGTTCGAGGTGGGCGACTACTCGGTGACGTTCAACGCCACGAGCAACAACGAGGCGGTGCATGAGTTCATCATCACCAACGGCAAGCGCTTCTCGGGCTTCGTCATGTACGACGGCACGAGCATCCCCGTGAAGGGCGTGAACTTCCTGGTGAACGGCAAGAAGATGCACAACGCCAAGGGCGAGGTGCTGGAGACCGACTACGACGGCAGCTTCTCGTTCCGCGTGAAGGAGGGCGACAACAAGATCCAGGCGGTGATGGACAAGCACGTCTTCACCAACGACGGCTACTATAAGAACTCTGGCGCGCAGAACATCAAGAGCGACGTGGCCGGCATCTACTTCTACGACTCCACGAAGGTGAAGCTGACGGGCCGCATCGTGGGCGGCAACGACCAGGGCCTGAAGCCATTAGGCAACAACCTCTCGAAGAACAACCTGGGCGACTCGCTGACGATGGTGCTCACCTTGGAGGGCGACAACACGTCGTGGCTGGTGTATGACAACCTGAACCCGAACAAGACCGTGCGCGAGGAGGTGGTGCGCCACCCGCGCAACGGCGCCAAGCACTATACGTCGGTGACCACCGAGCGCAAGCGCATGATGGTATATCCCGACGTGAAGACGGGCGAGTATGTGCTGATGCTGCCGCCCGTGCGCTGGAAGGTGCAGCAGGTTTACTGCAAGGGCTACCCCACGCTGTTCCAGGAGGGGCAGGTGAGCGAGGTCATCGACCTGACCGACTGCCTCGTCAGCAAGGACACCACCTACGTGGGCACCTTCAAGGACGTGGACGCGCAGACGGTCTATCAGCCGAAAGACAGCTTCAATGCCGTGTATAACCGCATCTACCACAGCCCCGTTGAGGTGACCTACAAGCAGATAGTCTACGACAACTTCGACTACTTCGGCGACAAGACCTACACGGCCACCAACCTGGCCGGCCAACAGGCCTCAGTGCCACTGGTCTATGCGGTGAAGAAGCCCAACTGGCCCAGGGAGCTGAAAGACTCGCTGCAGGCCGTCTATACCTTCGACTACCCCGTGTTCAGCTTAGAGCGCCGCTACGGCATCCAGCTGCAGGTGGGCGAACGCTACCTGTACAACAACGACCTGGCCAGCGGCAAGTTTGACATCGTGCGGCTGCAGGGCGGCAAGGCCTACATGCAGAACGGCATGAAGGCCGGCGCAGAAAAGGTGGAACAGGAACTGGACAGCCTGGGCCAGACCGTGTTCACGCTGCAAGCCGACCAGGTGACGCAGATGCTGACGGGCCCCGCCGCGCTGCGCACGGTGACCTTCAGCGTGAAGCGCGACAGCACGTACTTCGAGGCCGAGCCGCTGCACGGCTACGTGCTCAACATGTTTGCACTGGGCTCGGGCCGCGACATCCTGACCGAGGGCCAGCCCATCCTCTTCGACATCCTGCGCGACCCGCCGGGCGGCTACAGTTCGGCCTCGCTGGCCAAGGGTGCCACCATCAACTACTCGTACATGATGAACCTCTCATTGGCATCCGGCCCCGTGCTGAGCATGACGATAGGCCAGAAGCAAGAGACATTCTTTGGTACCGTACAGGGTAATCTGACCCCAGCCCAAGTATTTAATGGTGCCACCACTGGCTACAACAGCATCTCTGACAACGGCAGTGCCACGGTGCAGGACTTTGTGTTCAACATGCAGGGCAGCAAGGCTTACTCTTACACGATGGCTCTCACCAACGCCGTGAGCACCAGCGGCGACCCATCAATGGTGGGTGCCGATGCCGACCTCTACATCGGCACGGTGCAGAACGTCACAGTGACGCCCATGTCCACCATCCGTGCCCTGCCCGACTCGATGTACAACGAGCTTCTCAGCCAGATGAGCATCGGCCAAGTGAACACCGACGGCTACTTAGCCAAGTACGCCCAGTATGGCGACGTGGTAGAGATAGCCAAGGGTACGAAGATAAACGCAGACGGCAGCAAAGAGGTGTTCCACCTGGTGCGCGACCTGTCGTTAGGCTACGGCCCGAAGCTGAAGTCCAACTTCATCTACTCGCAGAAGCAGATCATGACGCAGATCATCCCCGCCAAGGCTAAGGAAATCCTCAACCTGATGTATACCGGCAGCAAGGCCGAGGCCCAGTCATTGGCCAATGCCACGAAGAAGCCCGTCTATCTGTCGCTGCGCCTGCCTACCGACCCGAATTTTGCCCTGCCTAACACGAAGGTGATACCGGGCCATGCCTACAACACGACCATTGAGAAGGCCGAGGACGGCATCAACTACCTCGTAGTGCTGCCGAGCGACAAGAAGGAGAGCGACTTCGGCGACGAGGTGAAAGAGAAGTTCCAGATAATCTATGCCTGGGCACAGTTCATTGTCCAGAACGAGCATGAGAAACTGGGTGCCACCGACCTGGTGAACAACTACGACATTGCCGGTGCTGCGGGCGTGAACTACAGCGAAACCTACGATGCCACCTTCTCGGAGACCACCATGCAGTACTTCCCCTTCGGCGTACAACCCGACTACTTCGAGACCAGCGCTGCCAGCGGCTCGTGGATGGCAGCCGTCAATGTGGGTTCTACGGCACTCAGCGTTGTTGCCGCTGTCCTGGAAGGCTTGATAAAGAAAGACCCGACAACAAAAACCAGTAGTAGCGAATGGATAAAAACGAAGTTTAATGGTGAGAAGGTGTCTGATATCGAGTTCCAAGGCCTGCTGTTCCGTTGGTCACTCGTGCCCGTGGTGTCCATGACGACCGTCGGCACCCGCTCCGAGTCGAAGGGCTACAACCGCACGGAGACCTTCACCATTGCCACCGACCCGGCCAGCCACCTGAACGTGGACGTCTATCGCACGAAGCCGGCCAACACCATGACTTCCTCGACGAAGGTATCTGCCATGGACGTCTTCACGAACTACAACTTCTATGAGATGTCGAAGAAGGACCTCGAAAAGCTGAGCGGCAGGATGAGTGGTGGCCAGCTGGAGGTTGTGGGTCCGCGCAGCTTCGTCTATCGCACCCGTGGCGGTGCCACCCAGAATCCGTGGGAGGACAAGCGCGTGACACAGTTCTACCACCCGGGCACCCAGCTCGACGAGCGCACGCTGAAGATCTGCAACCCGAAGATCAAACTCGACAAGCAGAGCGTGAGCGGCGTGGCCATCAACGATGCGGCCCGCTTCACCATCATCCTGTCGAACGAGAGCGAGAAGCCCGAGGCCACCGACGGCCTGAGCATCCTGCAGCTGTTTGCCGTTGACCAGGCTAACCTCAACGGCGCGAAAATCAGCGTCAACGGACAGACCCTGACCACCGGCGGCATGAGCGTCACCACCGTGCCGGGCCTGCCTACCATACTGCAGATGGAGGTGCGCGCCGGACAGGCCTTCGACTATGAGGGCCTGATGATTGGCGTGATGTCGCCCACCGACCCCGAGCACACCTACGACCTGACATCCTTCGACGTACACTTCCTGCGCGAGGCCGGACCGGTGGACATCGCAACGCCGGGCGACAAGTGGGTGCTGAACACCAATGCCCAGATGGACTCGAAGCGCGGCTGGTACATCCCCGTCACCATCAACGGCTTCGACCGCCATCAGCAGAACTTCGACCACATCGAGTTCCAGTACAAGGAGTCGCAGCGCGGCGACGACTCGTGGACGAACCTCTGCTCGTACTATGCCAGCGACTCGCTGATGGCCACGGCCAACGGCGTGAGGAAGCTGATACCCGAGAACGGCAACATCGTGACCGAGTTCTACGGAGAGGGCTGGGTGATGGAGCGCACCTACGACCTGCGCGCCGTGCTCTTCTGCCGCAACGGCAACGACTTCCTGACCACGCCGTCGAAGATTATCAGCGGCGTGAAGGACACGCGCCGCCCGCAGCTGTTCGGCACGCCCGAACCGAAGAACGGCCTGCTGACCTCGGGCGACGACATCGTGTTCAACTTCTCTGAGGACATTGAATACAACTACCTGAGCGCCATCACCAACTTCGAGGTGAAGGGCGAGGTGAACAACGACAACCTCTCTGAGATGGTCAGCGTGCAGTTTGGCGGCCAGGCCAGCGTAGAGAGCGAGGCCAGGCGCAACTTCACGGGCAAGGACCTGACCATCGACCTGATGGTGAAGCCCGCCGAGACAGGGCGCGACATGCCGCTCTTCTCCCACGGCACCAACGGCCAGAAGCTGCAGCTGTGGCTGACGAAGGACTTCTACCTGAAGGCCGTGGTGAACGACCAGACCTTCACGTCTGACTCTGTTATCGGCAAGAACGCCTTCCGCCAGGTGGCTCTGACCATCAGCCAGCAGGACAGCACGCTGACGTTCTACAAGGGCGGCGTGCGCATTGGCAGCAGGAAGCTGACGTCACTCTACAACGGCACGGGTACGCTCATCTTCGGACGTACCAACGAGCTCGACCGCAGCCAGAGCACCTACTACGAGGGCCGCATGATGGAGGCCCGCCTGTGGTACAGCGCCATGGACGGCGGGCTCATCGGCACGACCTACGGCGGCAAGCGCCTGACGGGCTACGAGAGCAACCTCGTGGACTACTACCCGATGAACGAGGGGTCGGGCGACTACGTCACCGACCACACGCAGGGAGCCAACGCACGGCTGATGGGTGCTTCGTGGGCCATCCCACGCGGTCTGTCGCTGCACTTGGAGAAAGCCGACAAGGGTGTGCTGCTTGACAAGAACGCCATCAACCGCACTAACGAGCACGACTACACGCTGATGTTCTGGTTCAAGACCGATGCCGACGGACGAGGCGCGCTGCTGAGCAACGGTCGCGGACTGAAGGAAGACATCGGCGCACAGAACCTGTACCACATCGGATTCGAGGGCGACAAGCTGATGTATCGCTCGAACGGCTTTGCTACTGAGGTGCCGGGCGACTGGAGCGACGGCCAGTGGCACAACTTCGCCATGACGGTAAACCGTGCCCGCAACGTGGCCAATATCTATGTAGATAAGGAACTGCGCACCACCTTCGAGGCCGACTCACTCGGCGGCATCAGCGGCGGCTATCCGCTCATCGGCGCCACCCGCTACGACGTGCTGAAGGAGAACGGCGACGTGGAGACGAGGGATGGCGACGACGCCCTGAGGGGTAACGTTGACGAACTGATGTTCTTCGCACAGGCACTGCCCCAGCAGCTCATCAGCACCTACGCCACGAAGAACCCCAACGGCGACGAGAGCGGTCTGCTGACCTATCTGTCGTTCGACCGCATAGAGCGCCAGAGCGACAACGACCTCGAACTGGTGCCCTACGCCTACAGCAAGAAAATCTACCTGGACGACAAGGGCCAGCCGCGCTATCAGCTCGACCCGCTGACGAAGGAGCCCACCGGCACGTTGGTGCGCGACTACCTGTTCGCCGACGAGATGGACGCCGTGCTGGCACACTTCGACCGGACGCAGGCAGCACCCGTGGTGCCCTACGAGGAGGTGAAGAACCTGAAGTTCGGCTTCATCGGACGCGGCAACCAACTGCTCGTGGAGCTTGACGAGCATGCCGCCCGGCTGAACCACCGCAACATCTACGTCACGGTGCGCGACATCGAGGACAAGAACGGCAACACGCTGGCTTCGCCACAGACGGCCTGCTACTACGTGACCAACAGCAGCCTGCAGTGGCTGGTGAACCGCCTGGACGCCACTATTAAATATGGTAGCGGCGAGAGCTGTGAACTGCTGTTCTACAACAACGGCGCACAGAACCACACCTACACCATCGAGAACTGCCCCCGCTGGCTCAAACTCGACAAGTACACCGACGTGATGGCACCGCAGAGCTTAGACTATGTCACAGCAACGGCCAGCAAGGACCTGAACATCGGTACGTACAACGAAATCATCTATCTGACCGACGAAGAGGGCATCACAGAGCCGTTCTACCTCAACCTGACGGTGGAGGGCGAGCAGCCCGACTGGGCCAAGAACGTGGAGGGCGACCTGCTGCAGCACTCGATGAGCATCAGCGGACAGGTGTATCTCTATGATGAGCTGGACACCGACACGCGCGACATCGTGGGCGTCTTCGACGACGAGAACCGGTGCCACGGCTTTGCTAACATCAGCCACGACGCCGCAACGGGCGAGAACGACCTCTTCCTGACTGTCTATGACGACCAGGCGAGCGGGCGCGCACTGAACTTCCGCCTCTGGCAGTACAGCACGGGCCGCGAGATTCTGCTGACGACAAAACCGGCCATCACGTTCGAGCAGTCGGCCGTGCTGGGTACCGAGACTCCCGTGCGCTTCGACGGCCGTGAGAGCTTCGTCCAGAACTTCAGCCTGAAGGAGGGCTGGAACTGGGTGTCGTTCAACGTCAGCAGCCCGCAGCTCAGCGACGTGAACAAGCTGCTGAGCGGCATGGCCTGGAGCGACGGCGACATCCTGACGGACCTGAGCAGCAACATGACGCTGACCTACGAGAAGGAGCTGAAGCAGTGGATAGCCACCGACAGCGTGCAGAACATGGCCATCTCGCCGAAGAACGCATACGCCATCAGGGTGGGCAGGGACTGCACATTCCCCATCGGCGGCACCGTCGTCAAGGATGAGGCCGGACGCACCGTCACCCTGAAGGAGGGCTGGAACGGCATCGGCTACACGCCGGTGACGAACCTGAGTGTGGAGACGGCCCTGAGCGACTACTATGACCTAGCCGAGCCGGGCGACGTCATCAAGAGCCACACGGAGTTTGCCTACTTCACCAAGGCGGGCAACGTCGGACGCTGGCGCGGCAGTCTGCAGTATCTGAAGCCGGGCGAGGGCTATATGATGCTACGCAAGGCCAAGGACGATGCGTCGTTCACCTATCCGTTCTACGAGCTGGGCAGCAACTTCCGTGAGGACTGGTCAGTCGGCGCAAGGCGCAGCCCCGCCCCGAAGTCGCCCAGCACGATGAGCGTGAGCGCTGTCATCGAGGGCTTCGAGTTTGAGGACGGCGACGTCCTGGTCGCCTACAGCAACGGCGAGGCCGTCGGCGAAGCCACTACTGTCAGCGGTTCTCCCGCCGACACCCGCGAGCCGCTCTACCTGAGCATCGCCGGCGACGCACAGCAGCCAATCTGGTTCGCCATCGAGCGCGACGGTGAAATCGTTGCCACTACCGGCGAAATCATGAGCTTCAAGAGCAACGCCGTCGTCGGCAGTCCCGACGAGCCGACGTCCATCAGATTCGTCCGCTCCGCCTACGAGGACGGCTACTGGTACACCACTAACGGCCTGAAGCTGCAGCGCAAGCCGACGCGCAAGGGCATCTACATCTATAATGGTAACAAAATCGTGATTAAGTAATATGAAAAAGATATATTTATCAGTCGCACTGCTTGCAAGCCTCGTCTTCGGGGCTTGCAAGAGCGACAGCGACAGCGACAATGACACCCCAGTCATTGACAATAACGCCGCCTACACCGAGACCACGGTCAGTGTGGCACCGACGTGGCAGATAGATTGGAACCATGACCAGCAGCGCCCTGACTGGAAGGAGCCAGACGGGTCAATCTACGAGAACTGGACTATCCTGAAGGTGCAGATAGAGGAGGCATTACGCCCCTATGCTTCCTCTGGCGACTTGATGGCCCTCTTCGTGAACGGCGAACTGCGCGGACTGGCAAGCCCCGCCGTCATCGTCAGCACGGGTCAGACCGACAACGGCAAGTTCTTGATGAAGGCCTACGGCAATGAGTCGGGCACGGAAACAGTGAACATGTCACTGAAATACTACTGCCAGCAGCTGAAGCACATCTTCACCCTGACGGACGACATCAACTTGAACTCGGATGAGAGCACCGGCATCGACGAGGCCTACATCCCAGAGTTCACCTACGGCTCCGACAAGTATCCCGTGGTGAAGACAGTGGTCGTGGAGAGCCTCCTGACAAAGGTTGGCATCACGCCCGTAGAGGACAACGTGATAGGTGCCTTCGTAGGCGAAGAGTGCCGTGGCACGGTGACGCTCTCAGCATCAGGCCGAACGGAGCTCATCATTTACGGTCGCACGGATGGTGAGTCAGTGACGCTGAAGTACCATGACGCTGCGAAAGGCGTCATATACACCATTGCCGACACCGTGAAACTGTAACAAACGACGGTAGCGGGGGGCAACTCCCGCTACCTACCGTTACTAAAAATCCACAATTTTTCCTTAAAAGGGATGATTTTCTCGTTTTTTCTTACTAAATTTGCGGCGCAAACCTAAGAACACCCATTTTACTACAAGAAAAGATGAACGAAATTCAGAACCTACAGCCGCAGTGCATCTGGAAGAACTTCTATGCACTGACACAGGTGCCCCGCCCGAGCGGACACCTCGAGAAAGTACAGCAATTCCTGCTGGAGTTTGGAAAGCAGGCCGGCGTCGAGGCCTTCAAGGACCCTGCCGGCAACATTGTGTTCCGCAAACCCGCCACGCCGGGCATGGAGAACCGCAAGGGCATCATCCTGCAGGCTCACATGGATATGGTGCCGCAGAAGACACCCGAGTCAACCCATAACTTCGAGACCGACCCCATACAGCCGTGGATTGACGGCGAGTGGGTAAGGGCCAAGGGCACGACGCTCGGCGCCGACAACGGTCTGGGTGTGGCCTCTATCATGGCCATCATGGAAGCCAAGGACCTGCAGCACGGCCCCATCGACGCCCTTATCACTCGCGATGAGGAAACGGGCATGTTCGGTGCCAATGAGCTGCCGGAGGGTGAACTGCAGGGTGACATCCTGCTGAACCTCGACTCCGAACACTGGGGTAAGTTCGTCATCGGAAGCGCCGGTGGCATCGACGTTACCGCAACCTTGGATTATAAAGAGGTGGAGACCGACGAGGACGACGCTGCCGTCCGCGTCACCGTCAAGGGACTGCGCGGCGGACACAGCGGTCTGGAGATTCACGAGGGACGCGGCAATGCCAATAAACTGCTGGTGCGCCTCGTCCGCGAGGCCATCGAGGAACTCGATGCCCGTCTGGCCTGCTGGCAGGGCGGCAACATGCGCAACGCCATCCCCTTCAAGGCCGAAGTGGTGCTCACGCTGCCGAAGGAGAACGTCGATGCCCTGAAGGAGCTCTGCGCCGACTGGCAGGAGGACTTCCGCGACGAGTACAAGCAGATTGAGACGCTCGGCATCGAGGTGACGGCCGACGACGTGGAGACGCCGAAGATGGAGGTGCCCGTCGAGATTCAGGACAACCTCATCAACGCCATCTACGCCTGCCACGACGGCGTTATCCGTATGATACCCTCCTATCCCGAGGTTGTCGAGACCTCGTCGAACCTCGCCATCATCAACATCGGCGACAGCAAGGCCTCGCTGAAAATCCTGGCACGCTCCAGCCGCGAGGACATGAAGGACTACGTCGTGAAGACCCTCGAGAGCTGCTTCTCGATGGCCGGCATGAAGGTGGAGACTGCCGGCTCGTACGGCGGTTGGGACCCGAACCCCGACAGCGAGATTCTGCATCTCTTGTTAAAAGAGTACAAGGAGTTGTTCGGCGAGGACGGTATCATCCAGGTCGACCATGCCGGTCTGGAGTGCTCCGTTATCCTGGGCAAGTACCCGCACTTGGACGTCGTGTCTTTAGGCCCGACGATGAAGTCGCCCCACACCACCACCGAGCGCGCCCTCATCGCCACCGTCGCCCCGTTCTGGGAGCTGCTGAAGAAGACGCTCCAGGACGTGCCTGACAAATAACCCTAACCCCCTCAATAAAACCCGCAGGCCTGCAGCGTCTGCGGTTTTTTTATAATTTTGCATGCCGAAAGCGTTGACATTTCGACTGCTCGCCTGTACTATATACAAATGGAAAGACTGACGACAGACCAGATAGACTCCCTTTACCGTCAGCACCACGAACGCATGGTGCTGACGGCACGCACGCTGTTAGGCAACGGCGACGAGGCCCGCGACGTCGTCAACGACGTGTTTGCCGATTTGCTCGTCCGCAACAAGCCGCTGGACGACGCGCAGGCTGAGAGCTACCTCATGGTCTGCGTACGCAACCGTTGCCTCAACCTGATAGAGCATCAACGGATAGTCAGACAGTCAGCCAGTGAAATCAGCTCTGACGGGGATGCTTCTGAGGAGGGCGAGTACGAGGAGCCGCCCGTCGACGACGTACTCAATTATGTCAGTAGTGCGCTGACCCCCAAGTCGCAGCAGGTCATCGAACAGCACTTTCTGAAACAGAAGAAGTACCAGGACATTGCCCACGACATGGGCATCAGCCGCTTCGCCGTCTACAAGCACATGACGCGAGGCATCCGCCAGCTTCAGGCCCACTTTGCCTGGTACCACCTGGTGTTGGCCTTAGTCCTGCTGTCGGGTGCCGTCTTTGCCGTCTGGATGCACTTCAGCCGTCCTGCCCAGCCCCAGCCGACGGTACCGGCAACCGCTGTACAGCCTGCCACGCCGACTGCCGAGCCACGTACCATCCGCTACGAGAACGCCACGCTGGAACAGATACTGACCGACATCACTAAATATAATAAGGTAGAACTGCGCTTCCTCAACGACGCTCCCAGACAACTGCGGCTGCACTACGACTGGCACCAGGCAGAACCCGTCGCTGACATAGCCGCCACGCTCGACGCTTTTGACGGCATCAGTATGGAACTGCGCGATAACACCCTCTACGTGAATAAACCATGAGACACGTCATCATCTTCCTCCTGCTGCTTAGTACGGCGTGTACAGCTGGGGCCCAGCGCGTTAGCCGAGACTACCGTGACTGTCCGATGACCACAGTCCTCACCGACCTGAGCCGTGTCTCGACGCGGCAGCGCATTGTCTTCATCTACAACGACTTGGAGGACTACCTCGTCACCCAGCGCTTCAACTCGCTGACCGTGGCCGAGGCTATCGTCGCCTGTATCGGCCATTACCCCATCAAGCTGACCAACCGGGGCGACTCCATCCTGCTCGTGGAGTGCACGCAGCGCCTGCCCTACAAGGTGAAGGGGCTGCTGGTCAACGAGCAGGGACAGCCCGTGGCCGACGCCAACATCAGCCTGACAGCCGGCGAAGCCGCCTGCGGACAGAGCATCAGCAACCAGAGCGGGCGCTTCGTCATACCGACCAGTCAGCCTGAAGGCACCATCCACGTCAGCCACGTCGCCTACAAGCCCGCCAGCCTCCGCTTTTCGGCGGGCGACCTGGGCACCATTCGCCTGGAGGCGGCCAACATCAGGCTCGACAGCGTCAGCGTGAAGGCCAGCGTGCCGACCTTAGCCGAGAGCCGTTACCTGAAGTACGCCGACAGGATAGCAAAAGAGGTGTGGCAGATGAAGATGCCGCAGTTCCACATCGACACCCTGCCCGCCAAGTACCGGCACGCTGATGCTGTCGTGCTGGCCGACTACGACTGTATAGAGTATCAGCTGGTCAGCCAGAGCTACCCCGGCATGCCTTTCACCCTTGTCAACTTACACGAGAAGTGGGTCAGCACACTCCACCTCCACCGCAGCCGCTATTACGTCAACAGCCCCGAAGCCGCCCGCAGACTGTCGGCAGTGAGCTTCTCGCGCCTGACCGACATCACCGACGTCACCTTCCACAAGACTACGGTCATGGGCATCAGGGTGATCAGTCCTGACGGCAGCACGCGCACCGTGAACACCTGGCCCTACTTCAAGCCCAAGGCCAGAAGCCGCGCGACCGCTGCCAACGCTACCGACACCATACGCCTGGCGCGGCTGGAGCCAGGCGACATCCTCGACGTCTTCATCTATCACCGCTTCGAGGAGCCAATGTCTCCGTACGAGCTGAAACTGCCTGCCCGCTACCCCGTGCTCTACTACGAGGGCAGAGCCGTAGCCGACCGCAAGCTGCACCTCATGCACCGAGAGACCGGTACCCTGGGGCACAAGACGACTGAGGAGAACGACGGGCGCGACGTGATAGTCTACACCCAGAGCGACTACGACCAGCCGCCGGCGACCGCCGCCAGCGTCACCGTGGAGGTAAACCTGAAGAAATAACATACAGACACAATGAAGCATAAGACAAAGAACCACATACGAGCAGTACTGCTGCTACTGACAGTACTCGCCTGGCAGCAGGCCGCGGCTCAGTCGGCGGAAACGCCGACAGAGCCGACGGCGAAAAAGAAGAAAGTGCTGAACACCATCCTGGCCGACTTCAACACGGGCTGGATCACCTCGGAGGTGACCACCCCCGAAAACACCTTCAAATGGCGGAACGGCCAGGGCTTCGGAATCAGCTACCGGCGGCTGCGCAACGATGGCTACGGCATCGGCCTCGACTTTGCCCACAGCGCCTCCAGCTACCCCTCGCGGTCCTACGGCGGCGAGTACCACCTGAATGCCAACTACTACGGCGTCTCGCTCCTCTACGGCGGTTTCCTCAGCCAGAAGTTCATCGCCACCGTCAGCATCGGCGCCGGGTGTGCCTACACTTTCGGCAGCGACGAAAGCAACGTGGGCTTCGGACTGAAGCAGGCCATCGACGTGGAATACCAGCTGACCCCGTTCGTCGGCATCGGAGCCGGGATCGACCACTTCATAAACATCTCAACCCAGCAGCAGCCCAACGGCTACGAAAAGAAATACGCCATCAACGGCTTCAAGCGGCTGGCACTCCACGCCGGACTAAGAGTGTACTTTTAAAACATCATCAGCAATATGAAACACATCATCCTACTATTCACCCTCCTGGCTGCCACACTGGCAGGCCAGGCGCAGAGCAGCTACTGCCTGACGTTCGACGAATACGCAGCCGGCACGTGGCACCAGCTCAGCCAGCTCGAACTGCAATACCGCTCGGGCAACAAGTCGCTCTGGAACGGCGGAGCCAGCTACAAACCCGTGACAGGCGACAGCAAGACCGACAAGACGCTGAAGAAGGACGCCTGCCTCATCATGCACAACGACTCGCTCTACATCAACTGCCGCGGCCTGACGTGCCAGGGCGTGGGCTTCGGCAACTGGTATGCACCGGCCTACGTCTTCGACCGCGACTACTTCCTCTTCACGGCACTGAGTCTCAAGGCCAAGAAGTCGACAGCCAGGTCGGCCTTCTGGTTCGGCATCGTCGGCGGGGCCATCGCGGCGGCCAACCACAAGGACGAGTACATGTGCTACATCTTCTATCCCAACTCCGAAACGGTGAAAGCCGTTGACCAGAAAATGATGTACCAACTGCTGGAGGACCACCCCGACCTGCGCAGCAACTACGACGACATGGTGGGCGACGACGCCGACTGCTCGCCTCAGACCGTCATCCCGCTGCTGAAGAAAGCCGGCCTCATCTGACGCCCGAAGAAAAAAATCTTGCTCCCGTGTTTAAACCTTTTGCCTGCCCGAACGTCTAAAGGCTGTTATCTAATTAAAATTATTAACAACTAAAATTAACAACTATGAAGAAAGTAATGATGATGCTGGCCATGCTGGCACTTCCGTTTGCCTTGCAGGCACAAACAAAGTTCCACGATGTAGAAGCTAACGAGGCTACAGGTCCTGTGAAGTCGATTACCCAGTCGGGCATGATGGGCCGCGGCGAGCAGGTTATCAACTTCACCAAGGAAGGCAAGATGCAGGCAGAGGGTCTGTCGGGCATGGAGTACGATGAGAATGGCTACCTGAAGAAGGCTGAGAGATCTGTCGAGGGTCCTCAGGGCAATATGAAGATTACCACCACCTATAAATGGGAGAACGGCAAGGTGAAGAGCCAGACGATGGATTTCGGCCAGGGCGGCATGACGCAGGTCTTCACCTACAACGAGAAGGGTGCTCCCGCCTCGATGTCGATGGACATGATGGGCCAGGCCATGGAGACTCCCTACACCGACTACAAGTACGACGACCACGGCAACTGGATCAGCCGCAAGATGTCGATGATGGGCCGCGAAATGGAGCAGACCCGCAAAATTGAGTACTACGAGTAAGAAAACGCCGCGCGACCGCAAACCTACCCGCACCCCTACAACAGGTGCGGGTAATTTTTTTGCTGCAAAAATTTGGTTTTTTGCACGCTTATTCGTATCTTTGCACCCGATAAACCAAAATAGTAACAAAATTATGGACGACTACCCGGCGGATAAACACAATTCGTAAAGGCGGGGGATTCCGGTGGCAAGGCTGCTAATCCCTTTGCCGCTAAAACCATTTCACAAACGAAAAAAGGATTAGCACAATGAAGACTTACTGGAACACCCAAGGCGGACTGACCCAGCTCACAGAGTGGCAGCCCAATTGTTGGATACAGATGACGTGTCCGACTGAAGACGACCAGCGCGAGCTGGAAGAGCAGTTCAAAATACCCGACTACTTCATGTCGGACATCAGCGATACCGACGAGCGTGCGCGCTATGAGTACGACGACGGCTGGATGCTCATCATCCTGCGCATACCCTACGTCAAGGAGGTCCGCTCGCGCACGCCCTACACCACCGTTCCCCTCGGTATCATCCACAAGCGCGACGTCACCATCACCGTCTGCTACTACGAAACCAACATGATGATCGACTTCGTCTCGTTCCAGCAGAAGCGCGGCGAAGGCTTCACCGACTATGTCGACATGATTTTCCGTCTGTTCCTCTCGTCGGCCGTCTGGTACCTGAAGCGCCTGAAGCAGATCAGCATGCTCATCGACAAGGCCAAGCGTAACCTCGACAAGGAGGTGAACAACGAGAGCCTCATCGGGCTGAGCCGCCTGCAGGACTCGCTCACCTACTTCCAGACCTCCATCCGCGGCAACGAGACGCTGCTCTCGAAGCTGAAGTTCAAGCTGCAGATTGACGAGCTCGACGCCGACCTCATCGAGGATGTCAACATCGAGATGACGCAGGCCCGCGAGACCACCAACATCTACTCCGACATCCTGGAGTCGACCATGGACACCTACCAGTCGATTATCAACAACAACATGAACAACGTCATGCGAACGCTGACCTCGGTCACCATCATCATGATGTTCCCCACGCTCATTGCCTCGCTCTTCGGCATGAACCTCGTCAACGGCATGGAGGAGAAGTCCTGGGGCTTCATCTTCGCCCTCATCATCTCCGTCCTCGTATCCTTCGGCTGCTGGTGGTTCTTCCGCCACAAGCGGCTGGTGTAGTCATACTCAATTGTTCCTTTTCCGTCGCATCCGTCACTTCCTTGTAATCGTCTCATTGCAGGGCGGACGGGGCTGTCGGATAATTGAAGCACTTTTCGTTTTTGTGCTTTCGTTTTCAGCTGATTTCAGTGTTTACTGGCTATTGGAGATGTTTTTATAACTCAATGAGACAAACTTTATACCTTGTATACATTAAATACCATACCTTTGCAGACCGAAATCATAATTCACATTAATAACTAAATTTTAAACAACATGAAAAGATTTACAAAATTGTTTATGACGCTCGCCCTGCTCTGCGTGGCAGGGAGCGTGAGTGCAAAGACGGAGAAGGTGCATGCGACCTTTGAGTCTCCTTCTAACACCAACACTACATGGAGTGCTGATGCAAGTGGTAAGACTTTAGGAACCTTTACATGGTCTACTACGTACTATAATCAGTTGCGCAACATCGGTCTTCCAAGCGGTGACATTACAAAGTACAAGAAGCTGGTCGTCGACTGCGACATCAAGAATGGTGAGCAGTTCCGTATCTTGTTCTACAAGGGCGGTTCTAACCTGACGCTTTATGCCAGCAACGGCGTGAACGAATTCATCTTGGCCGACACACTTGCAA
>JAFPVW010000044.1 GCA_017395215.1 Prevotella sp.
CCCCCTCGGGGGCAGAAGGGGGGGCTTGAGGGACATCGAGCAGATAGAGCGACGAGCGGCGGTGGCGCCAGTCATGTGCAAACTCGGAGGTGGTGAAGAGCGAGCGCCAGCCTTTGCCCAAGGGGATGTTGTATCCCACGGTGAGGCTTGAGTTTACGCTGCGGTCGGGGTGGTTGTCGGTGTATTGGTGGTTGTAGGTGGGGGGCTGCTGTGATACAGCAGCATACTGGACAGACTGGCGGTTGAAGAGGTGCTCGTTGCGGTCGTTGTAGGTGATGTAGGCCCCGAGGCGCAGGTTCTCGTTCGAGTGTGGAATCTTGATGGTGGCGCCACCGCCGAATGTGCCCTCCAGCGAATGGCCGTTGCCGACGCCCTGCCGCAGGATGCGGTTGACCAGCGTGTCGCGCAGGTTGAGGCGTGAGGACGTGGGACTGTAGAGCTGGTCGAGCAGCTGACGGCTGACGTCGGCGACGGGCGCGTTGAAGGTGGCCGATGCCAGGTCGGAGCTATGGTCGAAGCGGTGATACTTCAGGTTGGGGCTGATGTGCCAGCGCACGTTCTTGTGGTTACGGTAGAAGTCCTGATAGGTAGTGAGCCGCAGGTCGTCGTTGCGGCGGTTGCTGAAGCTGTGGTCGTAGGTGTCGCCCGTCGGCAGGTAGTTCTGTCTCACGGTGCGCGTCTCGCCCTCCGTGTGCTGGTGGTTGACGGCGGCATCGGCATGAAACTCCCACCGCTTGTTGCGGTCGCTGACGTTGAAGTAGATGTCGGCCCTCTCCGTGCGGCGCAGGTTGTTGGTCGAGCCGCGCTGCCAGCTGTCGTTGTCTCCCGGTCGGCTGTCATCGTCCAGGTTGTTGGCATTGGCCGAGATGCCCAGCTGCGAGAAGTCGGTGTGGCGCATGGCGAAGAGGCGGGCTATGTAGCGAGCCCCCTCCGAACCTCCCCCCATAGGGGAGGCTCCTGCCTCCGCGTTAGCTATCCATCCTATCATGTATTCCTTCTTCAGCCGCACGTCGATGACATAGCGCTGCGAGCGTTCGTCCTTGATGCCCAGCCATTCGTTCTCGTCGGTCTGCTTGTTGTAGATGGCGATGTCCTTTACCGTATAGGCGGGCAGGTTCTCGAGCATCAGCTTGCGGTCGTGACTGAAGAACTGCTTGCCGTTGAGCAGCAGGTCATCGACGAACTTGCCGTTGTGGTAAATGCGGCCGTCGCGCTTCAGCTCCACGCCCGGCAGCTGGCCGATGAGGGCGTCGAGCATCGACCCCTCGGCCAGGATGAAGGCATCGGCATTATATATTAAGGTGTCGCCACGGTAGTAGAACTTCACCTTCGAGGCCGTAACCACCACCTCCTGTAGCATGGTGGACTGCGGTGCCAAGTAGAACGGTGGCAGTCCCCGCTCGTGCTCGCGCCTGCCGATGCGCTCCAGTTTGTAGTCAACGTATGTAGTCTTGAAACCGACGTGGCTGATGCGGAAGATATACTTGGCGGGCATTGCCGGCACCTCGAAAGCGAACTCACTGGTCTCCCAGTCAAACCCTTCAGCATAGTAATGATGCTTGGCCACCTTCTGCTGCAGCACCGTACTGTCGGCATCGAGCAGTTCGACGGTGGCTCCAATCAGGTCCTTATGGGCACGAATATCCTGCACGCTGCCGTTCAGCGAGATCTTACGCACGGCCTTTTCCCGTTCGTGCTGCACGTAGATACGCCGTCCGTGTACCTTCACCTTCACGGGCAGACCGCGGCACACCCGCTTCACCGCTTTTACGGCATCAAGACCTTTAATGTTGGCAGAAGTCCGCAGGGTGTCCAAGCCGTCGCTGACAATGTCGATGGTGTATTCCGACTGGCTGCGCTCAATAGCTTGCAGGGCGGTGAGGAGGAATATGTCCTTCTGTGCAGCAGCTGTCATTGCCACCCAGCAAAGGAGTATGATGATGACTCGTCTCTTCATTTGTTCTTCTTCGGATTCTTGTTCCAGTGATACACCAGATGCAGCATGACGTAGTGCGGCAGGGAGCGGTACCAGGTCTCGGTGCGGCCCTGGGCGTTCACGGCGTATTGGGTGGATGAAAGCTGGTGGAGCAGGTCGAAGGTTTCGATGCGGACGATGAGCTTGCCCTTGAAGAAGGGCTGGCTGACGGAGGCGTTCAGCACGAAGTCGTCGGTATTCAGTTCGCTGCTGCCATAGCCGCGACGTGAGTACATGTTGCCGTCGGCTGAGAGCGTGGTGTTCAGGCGCGGCAGGGTGTAGCGGGCGGAGAGGCCGTACTGGAAGTCGGTGGCGTTCAATGTCTCAAAATCGTACATCTTGCCCTCGGAGTGCCGCCAGCGGATGTCGCCCGTGGCACGGATGTTCAGCGTACCTTTATTATATTGTATGTAGGCCCCGTCGTGCAGGGTCAGGGTGTTGACGGTATTCACATGGCTTTCGGTATCCCCCGCGAGCATGGCGTGGTCCTTGGCGTGGTTCCAGTCGCCGGAGACCTCGGTATGCCACGTCCAGTAGCGGTTCTTGTCGATGGTGCGGCTGATGTCGAACATGGCATGAGCGACGTAAGTGCCGCTGATGTTCATGGGACGGTAGGTGTAGGTACCCGTCACGGGGTCGTAGGTGGTGGACTGCGCCACGTCGCGGTGGTGGTAGTCGAATGAAGCCGTAAGGCGGTAGGAACCTTGACGTGGTCCCGTGCGGTCGAAGTATTCGGCGTTGAGGGTCGTCTTCGCCGTTCCTTTCAGGTCGGGATTGCCGAGTTTCACGACGAGCGGATGGCTGTCGTCGTGCCAGCCGATACGGTCGAGCAGGTTGGCGGGGGCGTTCTTGTAACTGGCGTTGAGGCGGAGGTCTCGCCGTCCGTCCTTCCACACATGGCGGAACGAGGCACTGGGGTTCAGAACGAAGGTTGTCTGCCGCGCAAGCGTGTCAATTGGGCCACGCTGATAGCCGAGCCGCTCATGGATAACGGGAAATCCCACCCCGATTTCCCACCGAGTGTAACCCACCTTCATGTGGATGTCGGGGTGCTCGTAGGTGCCGCTCCTGTACAGGCTTACACCGGGACTATGCTCCCAGCGGCGGCGATGGAGGTCGAAGGAGTTCCGTGGGTCGGTGATAGCCGCGAGAGCGTCTAACTGCGATGGCAGCAGCAGCGTGTCGGGGTGGTAGAGCCAGTCGTGCTGGTGCTCCGAGGCGCGGTAGAACTTATCGCCGAACGACAGGTTGACATCCCGCCCCAGTTCCCTGAAGTAAGTGAGGGTTCCCACTCCCCACGTCTGGCGGCTGCTGATGTCGTCCGACGAATGGAGGATGTCGCCGTCCTCGTCATAACGGCTGGCCTGCTCCGCCTCCTCCTTACTGTGCTCCACGCGAGCATAGAACGTCATGCGCTGTTTGTGTCCTTTGCCCACGTTGAAGGCACCCTGCACTTCCACATAGCCGAGTCTCTTTGTGGCCTCGCTCATGCCCACGGTGCGCAACGAGGCCGTCAGCCTTTCGTCCCACTGCTCGAAGGCAGAGCGCATTGCGCCATCTCGTCGGACGTAGTCGAAGCCGGCATCGGAGTGAATCCACGTGGGCTTCTTCAGCGTCAGCACGTAGTGCAGGTTCAAGCGGCGATTACCCTGGCGGCTGTACGATGTGGAGAGTGACAGCGGCGTGCTGCCTGCCAAGAATTGCTCGCGACGTTGGCGCATCTCCTGCTCGTCGGTGGTCGAAGTGAAACTGGCCGTCAGCGTCTCGCGATACGCCTTGTTCTTCGGTTCGTGTTCCACTTCGGTGGCCACGCTGCGGGTGGTCAGCAGCGAGCGCGGCATGGTGGCGGGTGTCCAGTGACCCGACTCCCCGATGTGGCGTCCCTCGTTCACGTTGTTGGCGTTGCCCATCAGCGTCAGGCGCGTCCTGTCCGTGAAGCCGAGCAGGAAACCACGACCTAACCACCGCTTCTCGCTTCCGTCTGCCACCTCCACGTTGGCGATGTAACCCCGTTGGTACTCCTCCTTCAGGTTCACGTCCATCACGTAGCGGCGCGGCTCCACGTCGTAGCCCAGGGCCTCGCTCATGTCCGTCTGCTTCTCATAGACTTTCAGCGTCCGCACCGTGTAGTACGGCAGATTCTCCATCAGCACCTTCTTGTTGCCACGCATGAACGAGCGCGAGCCGAGCAGCAGTTCGTCCACCTTGCGCCCGTTCAAAAATATCTCCCCGGCGTCGTTCATCGTCACGCCCGGCATCTGGCGGATGAGGTCGCCCAGCATCGAGCCTTGCGGCATCTTGAAAGCCGTGGCATCATAGACAAGCGTGTCGCCACGGTAGAAGAATTTTACTTTCGTGGCCACCACCGTTACTTCCCCCAACTCTATTTCCCTCATTCTGCGCATTTCTATCGTCGGCACTTCCACATCAGTCTGTTTACCGATGCTCACCCGCTGCCAAACGTCGTCGTAGCCTTTTAGCCGCGCACGGACGAGGTATTCCCTTCTGCTCCCATCGACCTTCGCCACATACCGAGCCATCGTTATCCGATTATGGGCACCATAGATAGTCATCATTGAGGCCGTATCTACGACTACCGTGCTGTCTGTGGTCAATACCGACACGCAGGCTTCAGGCAGGGCAATATTCAGGAATCCGTCCTTCACGTCGCCACTGATGGTCACCTTCTTCCGTTGCGTCCCCGCCTGTTTGTGCTGCACGTAGATTCTCTTGCCGTGAACCTTCACCTTCACGGGCAGGCCCTTGCACACGCGCTTCACCGCCTTTACGGCATCAAGACCATCGACCTTCGCTGTTGTAGTTAGTTTTTCGAGTCCATCGGAGATGATGTCAATTGAGTATTCCGACTGGCTGCGCTCGATAGCATGTAAGGTAGAGAGAAGAGAAACGCTCGTCTTTTGTGCATACAGGGCAGACGCTACCGCCAATAATATAACAATGTGTAGCAGCCGCTTCATTTGCCGTCCTCCTCACTGGTTTGTTCCACAAAGATGGTGTCGTTCTGTAGCGTCAGGTGTATGTAGTCGAACATATTCAAGTGGTCGATGAACGCTTCGAGCGACTCGTCAGGGTTCCACGTCGTGATGAGCTTCATCGCCCGTGGCTCCTCGTTGCGGAAGCTGACCGCCTTGCCGTAATGGGCTGACACGACGGTAAGGATGCTGTCGAGGCGCACGTCGTCGAAGCGGACGGAAGCCCCGCCCTCTTGCCCCTCACTGTCAGGGAGGGGAATAGTTGCCTGTGCCGATTGGGGTGGATTTTTTGGGGGAGAGATAATCTGTGGAATGATGGCCCACGCCAACCCACATAGCAGGACTGCACCGAGGAAGACGGCGGCAATGCGGAATCTCCGCCCTATTTGTAACCACTCCCCTCTCCCATCGGAGAGGGGCTGGGGGTGAGGCTTCTGATAGACCTTCTTGCAGTCGGCCATCACGTCATAGGCCTTTCGCACTTCTTCGTCCGAGAGCAGTTCCTGCAACTGTGCCTCGGTCATGGCTTCCGGCTCGTCCATCAGCCGCAGCAGCTTCAATAGTTTGTCGTTCGTCTCCATGTCGTTAATAGTTGAAATGGTTTTTGATTCGTGTTATCGCAGCAACAAGATGCTTATACACCGCCACCTCGCTGATGCCCAGCTCGGCAGCTATCTCACGATACTTCAGTTCCTCGCCGAAACGAAGTTGGAACACGCGACGCTGAGCCTCGGTCAGTCCTGTCCGTATGAAAGCCTGCAGACGGTCGAGCCGCTCCTTCTCCTCATCTTCTGTCGCCGTAGGTTGGTCGAGGGCATAGAGATGCGTCACCCGCTCCGTCAGCGTCTTGCGGGCAAGTACGTTTCGACTGCGGTTGCGCACGCTCTCACAGAGGTAAGCCAGTTCGCGACCAGTCTCTACCTCGGGCAGGCGTCTCAGCAGCTCGGCAAAGACTTCGCTCACCACGTCCTCCGCTTCGGCGGCGTCGTAGAGCATGGCACGAGCCTCGGCCAGCAGTCGGCCATGGTGTTGTCGGAACAGCTTCTCCAGTGTACTCTGATTCATCTTTCGTTGCTTGCGTTTTATCTTAGAGACAAACGAATGCTTCGTTTTCCTAACCTACATAACGGAAAAAGGC
>JAFPVW010000045.1 GCA_017395215.1 Prevotella sp.
CAGGTGGAGATTCTCACCTCGAAGTCGCAGCACGTTCAGCCCGCGTGGATCAACTTCGTATCGACTGCCAAGGCCAAGGGCAAGATTCAGACCATCCTGCGCCGCGACAACCGCGAGATGCAGAAGAAGGGCGAGGAGCTGCTCACCGCCTGGCTCACGAAGAACGACAAGGAGTACTCCATCGCCGTGGCCGACCAGCTGGCCGAATACCACGAATACAAGCGCCGCGAGGACTTCCTGCTGGCCTTAGGCGAAAAGCGGGTGCTCCTGGGCGAGAAGGACCTCGACGAGCTCAACGGCAAGAACAAGAAGAAGCAGGCCTCTACCGGCGGCTGGCGGCGCTACGTGCCCTTCGTCAAGGCCAAGAAGGCCGACGCCGACGCCAACGGCGAGCTGTTCGTCGTGCCCGAGAAGTTCAACCGCAAGAAGCCCATCTACATCAACGAGCAGAACATCAGCCAGTACATCTTCCCCACCTGCTGCCACCCCATTCCCGGCGACGACGCCCTGGGCTACATCACGGGCAAGAGCCAGATCGAAATCCACAAGCGCAACTGCCCCGTGGCCGCCAAGCTGAAGTCGGGCTACGGCAACCGCATCCTCGATGCGAAGTGGGACATGCACAAGCAGCTCTTCTTCGTGGCCACCATCCGCATCAGCGGCATCGACCGCGTAGGCCTGCTCAACGAGGTCACGCAGGTCATCTCGACGCAGATGAGCGTCAACATCCGCAACCTGAACTTCACCTGCGACGACGGCATGTTCGAGGGCACACTCGAGCTGCGCGTTCACGACCGCGACGACGTCCACCAGATTGTGGCCAACCTCAAGAACATCAAGGACCTCAAGGAAATCTCAGAAATAGTATAAACCCATGCACAAACTACTAACAACCCTCATCGCCCTCAGTCTCCTATGCTGCAACATCGTTGCAGCCACAGCCGCCAACTACGACAACCCCGACACCCTCGTCGTCGCCCGCGACGGCACCGGCCAGTTCCGCACCGTCACCGAAGCCGTCGAGGTATGCCGCGCCTTCATGGACTACCACAAAGTCATCTTTATCAAGAAAGGTACGTATAAGGAGAAACTCATCATCCCACAGTGGCTGCAGAACATCGAGCTCTGCGGCGAGGACCGCGACCTGACCGTCATCACCTACGACGACCACGCCAACATCACCATGGACGGCAGCTTCTGGCCCAAGGAGCTGAAAGACCAGCTCCTGGCAATGGGCGACCGCCCAAAGCTCGGCACCTTCCGCTCGTTCACCGTCAGGATTGATGCCAACAACATCACGCTGAAGAACCTCACCATCGAGAACAACGCCGCCCGACTCGGTCAGGCGGTGGCCATTCACACGCAGGGCGACCGCCTGAAGTTCGTGAACTGCCGTTTTCTCGGCCACCAGGACACCGTCTACACGGGCATGCCGGGCACGCGCCTCTATTTCAGCAGCTGCTACATCGAAGGCACCACCGACTTCATCTTCGGCCCATCCACGGCCTGGTTCGAGCAGTGCGTCATTCACTGCAAGGCCAACAGCTACATCACGGCGGCCTCTACACCAAAGGAAATAATGTACGGGTACATATTTAATAATTGCACCGTTACAGCTGCACCCAATGTCGAGAAAGTCTACCTCGGCCGCCCCTGGCGCGACTACGGCTACACGCTCTTCATGAACTGCGAACTGCCCGCACAGATACGTCCCGAAGGCTGGCACCACTGGCAGAAAGAGCGCGAGCAGACCGCCCGCTACATGGAGTACAACAACCGCGGACCCGGTGCCGCCACCGGCCAGCGCGTAGGCTGGAGCCGCCAGCTTTCCAAGAAGGAGACTCAGCAGATAACTCTTGAAAACGTGTTCAGCCTGAAGAGTGAGTGGAAGCCCGTCGCTCCCTGACCCTGACCCGTGCCCCCCTAAACCCGCATCGCCGGGTTAAACTCTGTTAATTCTTTGTTCTGTTCTGCAAGATTCTTCTGTTGGCTCGTTTAGTCAGTAAAGAGTCTAACAAAAACAGGAAAAAAGAATGAAACAGAAAAGACATTATTCGATTATTGCCAGCCTGATGCTGCTGGCAGGCTTGTCATTAGCCACACTGACAACGTCGTGTAGCAAGGATGGCGGCGAAGAGAGAGACGGGGCTATGAGTACGTTGGAGCCAGGAACAGGCTACAGCATGTCAGGCGGTGATAAAAACGGTGCTGCCCACGGTGATACCGGTTTGGACGGTTTCTCTGGTGAAAGTGGTATGGGCGGCGAGTACAGCGAAACGCAGGGCGGCAACAGCGAAGCAGGCATCGTGACAGCTGCCGAATGGAACGACCTGGCGCACTGGGATTTCTGGGCCGAGCTGCTGCAGAAGGAAGACTTCAAGGACAAGAGCGACTACTGGAAGTTCTATACGGACAACCGCGTAGCCGTGAAGGTGACCGACATGAGCGGCAACCCCTGCATCGGCAGCCACGTCGCGCTGGTAAGGGAGAAAGACGGCAGCAGGTCAACCGTATGGGAGGCCATCACCGACAACCACGGGCAGGCTGAGTGCTGGATAGGACTCTTCCAGCGCGAGAACGTGAGTGCCGAGGAGCTGCGCATCACCATTGAGGGTGAGCTGATGGACGGACATCCGCAGGTGAGCAGCCTCGGCCAGGGCGACAACGTGGCGCTGAACAGCTACACCGTCGCAACGCCGTCGCCCGCCAACAGCCGGGCCGACATTGCCTTCATCGTTGATGCCACTGGCTCGATGATGGACGAGATTGACTTCCTGAAGAGCGACCTGAACGACATCATCAACAAGGTGGCGGAAGTGCGCCCGTCGCTGACCATGCGCACGGCAGCCCTCTTCTACCGCGACGAGGGCGACGAGTACCTGACGCGACATTCCGACTTCTCGGAGAATCTTACCACGACCACGGCGTTCATCGGCGAACAGCGTGCCGACGGCGGCGGCGACTACCCGGAGGCCGTACATACGGCACTCGAGGAAATGCTCCAGAACCTGTCGTGGGATGCTAATGCCCGCACACGCCTCGCCTTCCTTATTCTCGATGCACCGCCCCACTATCAGAGCGACATCATCGGCTCGCTACAGAAGTCCATCGCCACAGCCGCCCGCTCAGGCATCCGACTGATACCCGTCACGGCCAGCGGCATCGACAAGAACACGGAGTTTCTGATGCGCTTCTTTGCCATTGCCACCGGCGGCACCTACGTCTTCATAACCAACGACAGCGGTGTGGGACTGAGCCACATCGAGGCGTCGGTAGGCGATTATGAGGTGGAGCTGCTCAACAGCCTCATCATCCGTCTTATCGGTTACTATACGGAGTAAGTCCCTGCTACAAATGTTTCCGGAAGAACTGGAGCACGCGCTCCTGAGCCTTCCGGGGACAGCTGTGGGGCATATCCCAGATTTCCGTCTCCAAGCAGTCGTCGGCATTCTGGCTTTTCCATACGTCGTGCATGATGCGGAAGGCCTTTTCCACTCCGGCGACGGGGAAGAGCTTGTCCTGCGAACCGTTGATGAAGAGCATAGCCTTGGGACAGGCTATCGAAGCTACATGCGGATAGTCGAGCCAGCGGCGCAGGCCGGGGAAGCAGTTGGCGAAGCCGCCATTCTCGGTGCGGCTGTACTTGAACGACATCTGTTCGTCGGTGGTTGTGAGCCAGCAGATAGAGGCACCGGCCTTGATGCGGTCGCTGAGTGCCGAAAGCATCCAGGCGCGGTAGGCACCCATCGAGCAGCCCATGCAGCCGATGCGGCTGGGGTCGACCTCGGGCATCTGGGCCAGGAACTCCGTGCCGCTGATGTCGTCGTAAGTCATATAGGCTGAGAGGTCGATGCCGTACATCATCATGTTGCCGGCTATCATGTCGTAGCGGTCGCGGCGAGGCCCTTCCTCCTGACCGCGCTCACCCCACATCGGGGCGTCGGCAGAGAAAACCACGTAGCCGTTGCGGGCTAAATAGTCGCCAACGAACTGGCCCTCATAGAGCGAGGCGGCCCACTCGTCGGCATCCTTGACGACGGTGGAGTCCTCGCAGGCCAGCGGGCGAATCATCTTCTCCTTGCCTATAAAGAGGTGGGCACCGTGGTCGTGCAGGGCGTTGACAGCGGGGAACGGTCCCTTGCCGTCGGGGATGAGCACATAGGCCGGCACGGTGTAGTAGCGCGAGAGGCGGATTTCGAGCTTCAGGGCGCGGTAGCCGTCGCGCTGCTCCTCGGCGAGAATGGTTGACTGCGGCAACGCCGCAGCACAGCCAACAGGCGGCGGAGTGAGCATGCAGTCGAAGACTTTCTGGCGGGCGGCCCGGCGCCATTCAGCAAAGTCGGTGATGGGGCTGTTGCCCCAGGCCATGGGGTAAGTAAGGTCTTTCAGCAGCGAGTCGGCATAGACGGGCAGATTGCGCCTGAACTCAAACCTCGCACGCTTCTGCGCCGTAGCGCAAAAGCTAAATAGCGTCAACCCGACGAGTGTCAGCAGAATTCCCCTCCGGAGGGGTTGGGGCAGCCTCCTTTTCATTGCAGGAAGTCCATTTGCCGACGTAATGCCTGCAGCTCATCGCGCACAACGATGAGGCGGCTGAGCACGTCGGCAGTCTTGTCGGCACCCTGCCGGTTGTTGTTGATAATCTTCTTGGCGGCAGCCAGCTTGAAGCCGCGCACCTTCACCAGGTTGTGGATGAGCTTGATCTGCTCGATGTCCTTGTCCTGATACTGGCGCACCTTGGCCGGCCCCGTGGTCTTCGGTTTCAGAATGGGGAACTCCGTCTCCCAGTAGCGCAGGGTACTCTCGTTGAGGCCGAACATCTCGGCCACCTCCTTGATGGTATAGTACAGTTTCTGAGGTTTGTATTCGTTCAGTGCCATAACATTAGAATTTTGCTGCAAAGATACAAAAAAGTTAAGAGTTAAGAACCAAAAACTAAGAGTTTTTTTGTACCTTTGCACCCAAATTCGTAAAAAGTACTTTTTAACATGATGACAGCAAAAGAGATTCGCGACTCGTTCAAGCAGTTCTTCGAGTCGAAACAGCACGCAATCGTACCATCGGCCCCGATGGTCGTCAAGGACGACCCCACGCTGATGTTTACGAACGCAGGTATGAACCAGTGGAAGGATATAATATTAGGTACGCGCGACCCGGAGCCGCGCCGCCGTGCCGATACCCAGAAGTGCCTCCGCGTGAGCGGTAAGCACAACGACCTGGAGGAGGTGGGCCACGACACGTACCACCACACTATGTTCGAGATGCTCGGTAACTGGTCGTTTGGCGACTACTTCAAGGAGGGCGCCATCGACATGGCCTGGGAGTATCTGGTCGACGTGCTGAAGCTGAACCCCGACGACCTGTATGTCACCGTCTTCGAGGGCGACCCGAAGGAGGGACTGGAGCGCGACGACGAGGCTGCCGGCTACTGGCTGAAGCACGTGCCCGAGGACCACATCATCAACGGCAACAAGCACGACAACTTCTGGGAGATGGGCGACACGGGCCCCTGCGGTCCCTGCTCGGAAATCCATGTTGACTCGCGCCCTGAGGAGGAAAAGAAGAATGGCAAGCCCGGCCGTGAACTGGTGAACCAGGACGACCCGCAGGTCATCGAGATATGGAACCTCGTGTTCATGCAGTTCAACCGCAAGGCCGACGGCTCATTAGAGAAACTGTCGATGAACGTCATCGATACCGGTATGGGCTTCGAGCGCCTGGTCCGCATGCTGCAGGGCAAGCACTCCAACTACGATACCGACATCTTCCAGCCCATCATCAAGGCTGAGGAGCAGATTAGTGGTCTGAAGTACGGCGTGAAGGAGGAAACCGATGTCGCTATGCGCGTCTGCGCCGACCACTTGCGTGCCGTCGCCTTCTCGATTGCCGACGGTCAGTTGCCGTCGAATGCCAAGGCCGGCTACGTCATCCGCCGCATTCTGCGCCGCGCCGTGCGCTATGCCTACACGTTCCTCGATCAGAAAGAGAGCTTCCTCTATAAGCTGCTGCCGACGCTCGTCGAGGAGATGGGCGACGCCTTCCCCGAGCTGAAGGCCCAGCAGACGCTTATTGCCAAGGTCATGAAGGAGGAGGAAGACGCCTTCCTGCGCACCCTCGACAAAGGCATCTCGCTGCTGGAGAAGGAGTTGAGTAGTAAGGAGTTGGGTAGTAAGGAACTTGACGGTACCGTCGCTTTCCGTCTGTTCGACACCTACGGCTTCCCCCTCGACCTGACGGAGCTCATCTGCCGCGAGAACGGCTTCACCGTGAACGAGGAGCAGTTCAACGTCGAGATGCAGAAGCAGAAGGAGCGCGCTCGTAATGCAGCCGCAGTCGAGAACAGCGACTGGACGGAACTGGCTCCTGGCGAGCAGCAGTTCGTCGGCTACGACTATACCGAATATACCTGCCACATCCTGCGCTACCGCAAGGTGACGCAGAAGAAGAACGAGTTCTACGAGCTGGTGCTCGACTACACGCCGTTCTACGGCGAGATGGGCGGCCAGGTAGGCGATCAGGGCGTACTTGTCTCAGAGAACGAGACCATTAACATCATCGACTCCAAGCGCGAGAACGGCCAGACTGTCCACATCGTGAAGCAGCTGCCGAAAGACCCGACGGCTGAGTTCATGGCCTGCGTCGATACCGACAAGCGCGACGCCTCGGCTGCCAACCACACCGCTACCCACCTGCTGGACTATGCTCTGAAGCAGGTGCTCGGCGACCACGTCGAACAGAAGGGCTCGTTCGTCAGCCCTGACACGCTGCGCTTCGACTTCTCACACTTCGAGAAGGTCAGCGACAAGCAGCTGCGCGAGGTGGAGCGCATGGTCAACGACATGATTCGTCAGGACCTGCCGCGCGACGAGCATCGCGACGTGCCCATGGAAGAGGCTAAGAAGATGGGCGCCATTGCACTGTTCGGCGAGAAGTACGGCGATGCTGTCCGCGTCATGCGCTTCGGTCCGTCGTGCGAGTTGTGCGGTGGTATCCATACCACCTCGACCGGCCGCATCGGCTTCTTCAAGATTGTCAGCGAGGCCAGCGTTGCCGCCGGTATCCGCCGCATCGAGGCCAAGACAGGCCGCGAGTGCGAGGAGCTGCTCTACAACATCGAGGACACGCTGAAGATCGTCAAGTCGTTCTTCAACAAC
This sequence comes from Prevotella sp., assembly GCA_017395215.1. GTDB lineage: Bacteria > Bacteroidota > Bacteroidia > Bacteroidales > Bacteroidaceae > Prevotella. The sequence continues at coordinate 7,155 of JAFPVW010000045.1, forward strand.
GCCAAGGACCTGCAGGGCGTCATCCAGAAATACATCGAGGAGCACGACCACATGAAGAAGGAGATTGAGGCGTTCCAGGCTCAGGCCGTGGAGCGTGCTGCCAAGCAGCTGGTTGAGAAGGCCCGCAACGTGAACGGCGTGAAGGTCGTCACGGCCGTTCTGCCTATGGAGCCTGCTGCCGCCAAGGACCTTGCCTTCAAGATCCGTGCCTCTGTCGAGGGCTCGCTGCTCTGTGTGCTCGGCACGAAGTATCAGGACAAGCCACAGCTCAGCATCATGATGAGCGACGACATGGTCAGCGACCACGGCCTGAACGCCGGACAGATGGTGCGCGAGGCTGCCAAGCTCATTCAGGGTGGCGGCGGCGGTCAGCCCCACTTCGCCCAGGCCGGCGGTAAGAACGCCGACGGGCTGTCGGCAGCCGTCGATAAAGTTATAGAATTAGCGAAGTTATAAACAGAAAGGCTGACCTCTAAAGTCAGCCTTTCTGTTTATATTGCCAGATCTCAATCGAATTGATGATGTTCTGCCACAGCACGTAGCAGCCGGCTCCGATGGAGGCCACGGGACTGAGGTACATATAGGCCACCCAGATGCTAAGGCCGGTGTTCTTCTGGAACAGGGCCTGGCCGGCGTTGACAGTCTCGCCTAACCACCGCCCGATGCCACGCCCTATGATGAACTGCACGAAGCAGAGCACCAGCGTAGCAACGGCTATCAGGAGCAGCAGCGAGACTGAAGACTGACTGTGGACGATGTTCTTCACGGTGATACCCGTGGTGATACTCAGCGAGACGGCCCAGCTGTAGAAGCTCAGGTTGGGCTGCGACACCACCCACTTGCGGAGGGGCTCCACATAATGCTGGATGAGCCAGCCCAAGGCCAAGGGCAACAGCAGCACCATCGACACCTTCTCGAGGATGATGAGCAGGGCCGTGAGGAAGTCGACGTGGACTGTCTGCTCCAGCAGCGGGAACACCACGGGGATAAGCAGTGCTGACAGAAAGGCAGAGATGAGCGTATAGGTGGTCATCGTCGAGATGTTGCCGCCCAACTTGCCCACCACGACGGGCGCCGCCGCTGCCGACGGGCCAATGATGCAGGTGAGCACAGCCTCCCAGAGAAGGGGATTGGTGAAGGGTGTAGGGTGAAGGGTGAAGAGATCTTTCATCCACAGAATAACGCTGATGTTCAGCGCCACCAACAGCAGCTGGGCTGCCAAGACACCGAGGTGCCAGCGGTGGAGCCGCATCTGGTGGAAGTCGACCTTACAGAACGTGATGAGCAGCGTCAGGAACACCATCACCGGCATCAGCACATCGAGCACGGGTCCCAGACGGTCGCCGGCGGCATCTAACTGAGGCACATAGTAGAACACGAGGTAGGCCAGCGTGCCTACGGTCATGGCCACGGGCAGCGTCCAGTCCTTCACAAAGCGTATGACGTTCATTTTGTTTTCCGACTACGAATTATACGAATTTCACGAATTATTGCTCCTTGCAAACGGTATAGATGTAATTACGGTCAAGCCGCTCGACAGTCGTAAATTGCCACGAACCGCCCGAGAGTGCCGACTTCAGGTCGTTGGTGATGCCCTCACCGGTCAGCTTCAGGCGGGCCTCTTTCATCGTCCACAGCCGGATAAAGGCCACGTCGGGGCGCTCGGCGGCGGCTATCTGTTGTTGTTCTTGCTCGTTCATGGTGTATTGGGCCAGGCTCTCACGGTAGCGCTGCACGCTCTCCACGTCGATGCCCACGGGCCGGTCGCTGACGGCGCAGGCCACGGCCTCGCGGCAGTGGCTCAGGCTGAAGTGTATCTCCGGGTGGCCGACGATGAAGGGTTTGCCGTGAGGACCGTACTCAAACAGCGGGTTCTCCGTCAGACCGTACTCCTCGCGCAGCGCCTTCTTTAATAAAAGGTACGCGAGGACACACGTCCGCTGGCCCCGCTCGAACTTGAAGCGGAGTGCCTGCAGGCGGCGCTGCTCACTGATTTCGGTCAGCGCTGCCTGGAGGTCGAAGTCATCGATATGTTCGTCGATGTATACCATTACGCCTGCAAAAATACAAAAAAAGCGTTAAATAATTGCGGCTTTACGATTTTTTCCGTATTTTTGCCGACAGATTATAGTTTACTAACCTCAAAAAACAGAAAAACGTTATGGATTACAAGATTATCGACATCGAAGGCGTAGGCGACGTGTACGCCGAGAAGCTCATTGCAGCAGGTATCAACAAGGCCAGCGAACTGCTGGAGAAGTGCGCTGCCCCGAAGGGCCGCAAGGAACTGGCTGAGGCCACGGGCATCAGTGAGAAGCTCATCCTGAAGTGGGCCAACCACACCGACCTCTACCGCATCAACGGCGTAGGACCGCAGTTTGCAGAGCTGCTTGAAGCCGCCGGCGTCGACACCGTCAAGGAGTTCCGCCACCGGGTAGCCGAGAACCTGCAACCAAAACTGGCCGAGGTGAACGAGCAGAAGAACATCTGCAACCGCGTGCCTGCCGTCAGCGAGGTTCAGAAGATGATTGACCAGGCCAAGGAGCTGGAGCCGAAGATGACGTACTAAGCTGCCAGACGATTAAAGAGGGGCGCTTCCGTTAGGGAAGCGCCCCTCTTTATTTATGGGCAGGATGGGCATTCTGGGCAGGATGGACCTATTATGTCCAAATTGCCCATTATGCCCATCTGTCTTTACTTCACGATGACCTTCTGGGCCTTGCCGCCACGGACAATGATGTTAAGTCCGCGCTGCATCTTGGCCTGCTTCACACCGCTGATGGTGTAGACGCCGTCGGCCACGGTGGCAGCCGTCTTCACGTCGGCAATGCCGTCGGCCACGGGACCTTCCCAACCGGTGTTGTCACCCTTTTCGATGAGCGTCAGCGTCCAGCCGCCGACAGAGTACCAGTTACCGGCGAATACCTTCTCAGTCTGCAGGGCCTCGCTGCCGGCGCAGGTACCGATGAGCAGCTGGTGGTTGGTGACCACGGCGGTCATCTCCTGATGCTTCCAGCCGCGACCGATGCCCTCGCCCTCTACGACGTTGGTGTTGTAGATGGTGTACTGCTCGTCGGTATACTCACCCGACTCAACGGCAGCCTTGGCAGCCTCCCAGATGGGACCGTGGGTGTCGGAGGCAATCAGCGTGGTGTCCTCGCCTGCCTCAGTGTAACCCTGATAGTAGTCGAGCGGAATCTCCACGAAGGTTTTCACGTCGCCAGGTGCGTTGAAGATATAGGCACCCTCAGCCGGTGTGCGGGTGTAGACGCCTACGGTGTATGTGCCGTTGGGCAGACCGGTGATAAGCTGCTGAGCGATATAGCCCTGCAGACCACCGCCGTTGTAGGAGTCGATGTAGCGGGTCGACGAGCCGTCGAGCCACTGTCCGCCGGCGGTGTTGTTGTTGCCGTTACCCTTGTCGAAGGTCCAGCCAGTCTCAGCCTCCAGCTTCGGGTTCTTGATGAACGCCGTGTAGTCGGTGGCATTGGGATCGTCGACGATGCTCTGCTTGTCAGCCAGTGCAACGACGTCGTTCAGGGCCTCCACAAACGCGTTGACGGTGGCCAGGTCCTTCATCTCGCTGATGAGTTCAGCCTTTTGTGCAGCCATCAGGTTCTCGATGGCGGCCTTGCCCTTCTCGGCAGCTGTCTGTGCCGTAGCAGCGGCATCGTTATAGGCTGGCGTATAGGTGTTCAGGTAGTTCTTCAGCAGATCAACCTGAGCGTCGAAGTCAACATAGCTGGCGGTGTCGTTCTTCACCCAGTTCATGACGTAGTCGTAGGCGAACTTCACGATATCCTCAGCCTCGCCGTAGCCGTCGCCGCCGTTCTCCTTGAGCGTAGTCTGCACGGTTGGAATGGTCTTGCCCTCAATGGTGCCGTCCTCGGGGATGTACTCCTCGTACTTGTCGAGACTCTTCTGGGCTTCAGTCATGGCGGCGGTCAGGCCGTTGAGTGCCTCAATGTAGTCGGTCATGGCACCGAACTTGGCGATGGAGTCATTCAGAGCCTTCTGGTCGGCCTTGAACTTAATCTGTCCGGCCATCTCGCTGGCAGCAGCCACCTTGGCGTCGAAGGCACCCTTGACAGCGTCGGCAGGAGCCTCGCCTAAATAATAGAGGTGGAAGTTGGTAGCCAGGAACCAGCCGGCCGAGGCATTGCCGTCGCCCGTGCCCTGAGCACCGATGGTCAGCTTGCCGTCGACGACGAGCACCTTGTCGTCAGCCGACATGGCCACGGTCTCCCACTCATTGTAGTCCCAACCCTCGCCTTCGAGAGCCTTCGTCGAGGTCTTGGTCTCGGCAATGCTCTTGGCGAATACGCGCTGCGTGCCGTTGGCATAGCCGCTCTGAGTGATGAGGTCAGCCGAAACGGTGTAGTAGCCATTGGGCAGTCCCTCGATGTCCTGGGCCACGGCCACTGTGGTCGTGAAGTTCTGGTTCCAGGCGTTCCAGCAGCTGCGTCCGCGCTGCCAGTTCAGGCGCTGGTCGCCGCCGCCTGCACCGGCCACGTACCAGCCCTTGCTGTTCAGGTCGGGACTGCTGGCGCTGCCCTCCGTGTAGTTCGACTCGCCAGTCTCCTCGTTCATCTCATTGGGGAATTCCCAACCCTCGTCTTTCAGTGAAGGCTCAGCACTGGTCTCGATGAACCAGGGGTGCTGGATGAAGATGGTGAGGTCGGCGGGGTTCTCAGCCGAAGCCGTCGATACCTGGCTCAGGTAGTAGGCCTTGATGGCATCCTCGCTCTCGGCAACGGCACCCATAATCTGGGCAACGATGTCGGCACCCTCTTCGGGGTCTTTCTCCTTATAGTTCAGAATCTTCTGATAGGCAGCCTCCAGTTCGGCCTTGCCGGGCATGCTCGTGTTCTGCAGCAGGTCGTCCATGCGGGTCAGGGCGGCGTTCAAATTTGCCAACTCAGCCATAGCGTTGCGGATCTCGGCCATGCGGGCATTCACTTCCTTCAGCGAAGCCTCGAGCTCAGTCTGGTCGGTGCTTCCCGACAGGTCGTCAATCTCCATGGCGTAGTCGCTGAGATAGCCCGACAGTCCCAGGAAGTTCGCGCCGCTTGCTGTACCGGCCAGGTCCTCGCACTCAGCCACGGCGTCCTGGAAGTCGGAGCGCAGCAGGTCGATGGGGTCGGCCTCGTCAATCTTGTAGAGCTTGATGCCGTCGATGCAAAGGAACGGGTTGCTACCCGAACCGCCAGACGACTCAAATCCAAACTGCATGGTGAACTCTGAAGTCGGGGTGAACTCAATGGTATGCTTCGTCCACTCGGTGTCGCTGAAGCCCGTCTCGTCCTCCCACGTGTCCTTACGGCATACAACCTTTGAGAGGTTCTTGCCGTTCTTGCCGTTGGGATTGTTGTTGATGGCCCAATACTCCAGACGGTAAACGGCACAAGGCAGTTTCACCACCTGCTTATAAACGGCGCGGCCTCCCCAGCCTGCACGCAGATAGGCAAAGCCGACATTGTCGTCGCCACTATAGGCATCGGGTTTTGAAGGCGCGAGGAGATAAGTATCACCATCGTCGGCGATGGGTATGGCTTGATCTGCCAGAGCGTAAGGCACGGAGCCAAAGTACACCCACTCACACTTGGGAAAATCCTGGTTGGTCTCTATCGTCCAGCCTTGGATACGGCCAATAAAGCCGTTGGTGGCATCCAGCTTGTCGCGCCCGTCTTTGCGCTGCTGAGAGCTGGTTGACTTAGGCTTGGCATAGACCGAGCTGTCGGCAGCGATGTAGGCCCAGCTGCGGTCGCTCAACGAGGTGTTAGTGGTCTGAGCCTCTTTCATCGAGCCGTCAACCTGGAAGGTCAGGTCCTCGTCGAATCCGGCGTTCTGGATGTAGTGTGTCACATCCTCCTGGGCATACGATGCCATCGACACCATTGCCCCCATAGCAAAAAGTAGTAGTTTCTTCATAAGCTTTAAAAAATTAGTAAAGTTAGTATATCTTCGTTTTTTCGCCGCAAAGATACGGAATATATCTGAAACCGCCAAACATTTCACCTTTTTTTACGAACGGCGTCAAGGGAAAGATTAGATTTAATGGGAACAATTTATCTTCAAGAAGCAGAAAAGCGGCAGAAAAATTGACGGTTACAGAAATATGTCCTATCTTTGCATCACGAATTATTCGTCACGACCTTTTCGTGATGACTACCAGTTCAGCCATGCCCATTTCATCTTTTCAGGAAGCAAGTTCCACCTGATGTCAGAGATGTTCTCATCGTCCAAGTCATCGATAGAAGCCCTGCAGGCCAAGGACCTCATCTGCCGCGACTCTGACGGCTTCATCGTCTACGACCGCCTGATGTCGCTTTGGCTGAAGCGCCAGCTTCTGTGAAACACGTGAGATCTGTGTGACCTCCAATCACTCCCAGCATCTGTGAGATCTGTGAGATCTGTGTGACCTTTGACAATTTTCCCATAATCTCCCAGAATTTCTTTCCATACAACAAAATGTCACACAGATCTCACTGATCCCACAGATTCTAACCAGCAGCACCACCCATTGAAACATGCCCGAAACAGCTACCTGGCAGAGGAGACTGAACCCGAGGATTCTGCGCTTTCTACCCCCCAATGAGACAAATGAGACAAAAGGGTGAACACATGAGACAAATAGAAAACAACGTCTTATATATATACATTAACTTTGCAGCCGAATTTTTACCTGAACGCAACAAAAGAATACTTAATATCAATTATTTACTAATTAAAACTTAATGTAACATGAAAAAGTTTACTAAACTATTTCTTGCCCTTACTCTGATGATAGTCGGATGGGGCTCTGCTAACGCAGCTGAGAAGCAAGTAGATTTGCAATTCAAATGTGAAGAGTACTGTGCTGCGACATGGGATGCCGCCACAAACACATTCCAATGGGGCAAAGGCGGATGGAACACTGCCTGGACATTTATGGCTGCTCAAGGCATTTCGGGTGACATTTCTTCCTATACGTTACTCCATCTGAAAATGGAGAGTTTCACGAATTCATCAGAAGAATTGACTGTTGTCTTTAAAGAAAACGATAATTCTAACCCTCCCTCCGGGCCAACTCATGAGTTTGTTGCAAAACCTAACTCAGATGGCATTTGGGAATTGGATCTTACAGATGTTGATTGGACAATAGACATCACCAAACTTCAAGACTTGACCATCTATGGCGGTGCTAGAACCAACGAAGAAGAAGTCGGTTCTGTCATTGTCAGTGAAGCTTATATGATTCAGGAAGTTGCTGACGAGGAGCCCAGCGTTGAAGAAAAATTGGAGCTTGTACATGAGGCAGACTATTCAAAAATCTCTTCTTACGGCTTTTGGAGTGCAATTAATGAGGCCGCTACCGCTACAATCACTGTTAGCAATAGTCTCTTGACTGTCACTAACGCTGAAGCGACAGCACAAAACCATTATGTTCAGTATTTTGGTGATGATGGAATTGCCTTAGAAGAAGGTGAAGAATATGTTGTTAAAGTTACCGCAAAATCAGATGCAGATGGTTCCTTCTATCTCGGATTAGGAGGTTGGAGCGATACACAAGGAGAAGACAAAGCCATTACAGCAGGTAATGAATTGGCTGAATATTCTATAAGAATCACTGCTAAAGCTGATGAAACTGCCCATGTTATGCTGCAGACAGGAAAGTTAGCTGGTACGATTCAATACGGTAAGGTGTCTGTTTATAAAGTTGTCAAATCTTCTGGCGAAGAGGAAGAAGACGTAGACCCTGGTGTGGTTGCAATACCCGAGGGCTATATAAGCCTTATCGCCAATGGTACGCTGGATGAAAGCAATGATGTGAGCAGCTTCTTTATAAAGGTGGCTCCTGCAGAAAAAGCGAGCCCTGCAGAGATTACTGAGGGGGTTGGACGCGGAAAGAGCAATGGTTTGCATTTTACTTCTGCCGCAAATGTTACCAACCCTTGGGATTCCCAGTGCTGGGTTGTCTTTACTAAGAAGATTCCTTCTGGAACGAAATTCCACATTGAGTTTGACTACAAAGCCAGTGCAACGACAAGTATTCCTTCTCAGCAGCAAGATGCTGGGTGCAACTATCTGAACAATAACGATGTGCCTTTCTCTATCACAGCGTCTGACAAATGGAAGCACGTATCCAAGGATTGGACTGCAACAGTTGACATGCAGTCACTTGCTTTTAACTTGAATCAAGTTAAGGACCAAGCCATTGATTTCTATTTCGACAATTTCGTAGCCTACATGGAAAAGCCTGTTGCTATTACAGAGTGGGTTGAACTGGTTGATCCCGATGAGAGCTTTGTCAGCAAAGAGCAGGGTAAGAATGCCGATCCTTGGCTGATTTCATCTCAGGACGGTGAGGTAACTGTTCTGTCTGCTGACGGTGCTTCTGTGGATTGGGATTCACAGTTCTTCATCAAGCTGAGCAAGAAACTTCCTAAGGGCACTAAGTATAAGTTCTCTATTGAATACAAGGCTGACAAGGAAGCTCACGTATATATGCAGTCGCATAAAGCTCCTGGCGCATACACTGGTAATGGTAATTATGGTGATTTCACCTGTGGCACAAGTTATGCGACTCACACAAAGGGTACGGACGAAGCTCCTGGTGTAACTAATGATGACGGTATTTGGACTATCGCATTCAACTTGGCACAGAACAAGAGTGCTACCACATTCAACTTCAAGAACATCTCGTTCAAGGTTCCCGCTGATGTATATGAAACACTTGAAAATGCACCTGATGCTGAAGCAGAACCTGAACCCAGCATAACGATTGCTTCTGAGTATGCAACATTTGTTCCCGCTTATTCTATGAATATCGGTAACAATGAGGATTTGGTGGCCTATAACGTAGCCTATAATGCTGAAAAGAATAGTGTAGAGTTGACAGAGACCTCCAAGCTGCCTGTTGGCCAGGCCATATTGCTCCACGCTGAGGGCGGTGCTGACACATTCAGCGACGGCATTGAGATTGAGCGTATTTTGGATGCCCAAACAGGCCTGAAGGCAGCTGCCGGTGGTGACAATCCCACGAAGGGCGATGGTAGCACCATCTATGTACTGGCTAATGGGAAAAAAGGTTGGGGATTCTACCTGCTTGCCGCAGACGTTGTGATTCCCGTTGGCAAGGGCTATTTGCAGATTGAGGCTGCCGGAGGCCGTGAGTTCATCGGCTTCGCTGACGACGCTACCACAGTCAAGGCTCTTGAGAACCTGAAGAAGAGCGGCACCATTTACAACCTCGCCGGTCAGCAGGTAAAGAATGCTCAGAAGGGTATCTTCATCATCGATGGGAAGAAGACCATTCTGAAGTGAAAGCAAAAAAGGTAAAAAAGTAAAAAAGTAAAAAGAATACAATTATGAAAAAGGTATATGAAATTCCCGAAATCGAGGTGACTCTGCTGGAGACTACCGAACTGCTGCAGGCATCATTGAGTGTTTACTCCGACGAAGAAAACGTAATTGACAACTCTGGAGACATCAAGTCAAGACTCCTCTTTTTCGAGGCTGAGGACTAATAGCAGATTTCATCGCACATTACAAGCGACAGACTGAACGAAGGGGGCGTGCCGAAAGGCGCGCCCCGCTTCTTTTGCCAGCGTGAGCTGTTGCTCCGGGCAAACTGCCCTTTTGGCCGGACTAAGTGGCCCAGTTGGCCAGACTAAGTGGCCCAGTCAGGCGGGGAAATGATAAACGGGGGGTGTTGTCATCGCTGTAATCGGGGGTGCTGACGTCGGTTTGAGTGCAAACTGTTGTGTATGTGGTTGTTTTTCAGTATGTTACGCATTATTATCCTTAACAGCGGAAGCGATGACACCGATGACAGCGCTTACAGCGGCCTATTTTTATTTTTCCGGAGCAGGGAGAGAGGAGTCGTGCTGCTTGGATTATGTCTAAATAAACAAATTAATATATATATAAGTATACATATATTTATTACTTCCTTACTGCCGCCACGAAAATATAAATACCGTCGGTGTCAGCGGTGTCATCGTCAGCGGTGTCATCGTTTGGGGGCTGTAAACCACGTAAATTTTTCTCATCCGCCACATCCGTCACTTTCTGAAAACACGCTGAAAGTCAGACGTTTATGACGTGACGGATAATGGTGACGGATGATGGATTCATAGTCTTTCACTTATAGGTGAAGAGCCAGAGGTGGCATCATTAACGTCATGTCAGCAAATTATTCACTAACGGTGAACAATCATTCACGCCCAATGAACATTCCCTGCCAGTTCAGCTGACGAAGCTATGCATCGGCCGACAGAGAGCATCCGTCACCCGTCACCGCCATCCGTTACCATATAACAGCCTGTATATCAATGCGCTCAACAGAAAGTGACGGATGACAGATAAAAACAAGGTAGAAAACTTGGATTAACTCAGGATGATTTTGGAGAAGTTTCTTTCCAGACAACAAAACGTCACCCCCTAACACCCAAGCGAACGGTAAGTCTTCGGACAGTCTTGTCATAGCATTCAGTTATAAAAACCTAAAAAAGCAGGAGGTTTCTTTGCAGGCCACGGGAATTGTTGTAACTTTGCGACACAATAGCAAACCAAAAACAATACGACAACAATGGCAAAGAAAGAAGAAACCGAACAGCTGAACCCGCAACAGGAGAAGCTGAAAGCCCTGCAGGCAGCCATGTCGAAGATTGAGAAGGACTTCGGCAAGGGCAGCATCATGCGCATGGGCGAGGAGAAAATAGAGAACGTAGAGGTGATACCGACGGGCAGCATCGGACTGAACGCCGCACTCGGCGTGGGAGGCTACCCCAGGGGGCGCATCATCGAGATATTCGGACCGGAGTCAAGCGGTAAGACCACACTGGCCATCCACGCCATTGCCGAGGCGCAGAAGGCGGGGGGCATAGCCGCATTCATCGACGCTGAGCACGCCTTCGACCGCTTCTATGCCGAGAAGCTGGGCGTCGACATCGACAACCTCTACATATCGCAGCCCGACAACGGCGAGCAGGCCCTGGAGATTGCCGACCAGCTGATACGCTCGGCTGCCATCGACATCATCATCATCGACTCCGTGGCAGCACTGACACCTAAGAAGGAGATTGAGGGCGACATGGGCGACTCGGCGGTTGGACTGCACGCCCGACTGATGAGTCAGGCCCTGCGCAAGGTGACGGCCACCATATCGAAGACCAACACCACGTGCATATTCATCAACCAGCTGCGCGAGAAAATCGGCGTCATGTTCGGCAACCCCGAGACGACCACCGGCGGCAACGCCCTGAAGTTCTATGCCTCGGTAAGACTTGACATACGCAAGGTAACAACGCTGAAGGACGGCGACCAGCCCATCGGCAACCAGGTGCGCGTGAAGGTGGTGAAGAACAAGGTGGCACCGCCATTCCGCAAGGCTGAGTTCGAGATTACCTTCGGCGAGGGCATCTCGAAGATTGGCGAGATCGTGGACCTCGGCGTCGAGTACGGCATCATCAAGAAGAGCGGCTCGTGGTTCAGCTACGGCGACCAGAAACTGGCCCAGGGGCGCGACGCCACCAAGACGCTGCTGAAGGACAACCCCGAGCTCTGCGAGGAGCTGGAGGCCAAAATCATGCAGGCCATTGCCGACAAGGACTGACAAAATGGCGTGACAATACGTCATTTCTCGCCCGCAAACCCGTTTTGGCACGTGCTTTGCTGTCTTTCCCGTGAGTAATTGTGATTATTAACAATAAAAACGATAAGAATTATGGGAAAGATTATTGGAATTGACTTAGGTACTACCAACAGCTGCGTCGCCGTGTTCGAAGGCAACGAGCCGGTAGTGATTGCCAACAGCGAGGGTAAGCGTACAACTCCCTCAGTCGTTGGTTTTGTGGACAACGGTGAGCGCAAGATTGGCGACCCCGCCAAGCGTCAGGCTATCACCAACCCGAAGAAGACGGTGTACTCCATCAAGCGCTTCATGGGTGAGAACTGGCAGCAGACGGAGAAGGAGATTTCACGCGTTCCTTATACTGTAGTCAACGAGGGAGGCTATCCCCGTGTTGACATCGATGGCCGCAAGTACACTCCGCAGGAGATTTCGGCTATGGTGCTGCAGAAGATGAAGAAGACTGCCGAGGACTATCTCGGACAGGAGGTGACAGAGGCTGTCATCACCGTTCCTGCCTATTTCTCTGACTCTCAGCGTCAAGCTACCAAGGAGGCTGGCCAGATTGCAGGTCTGGATGTAAAGCGTATCGTCAACGAGCCTACAGCAGCTGCTCTGGCCTACGGTGTCGACAAGGCTAACAAGGATATGAAGATTGCCGTATTCGACCTCGGTGGTGGTACGTTCGATATCTCTATCCTCGAGTTTGGTGGTGGTGTGTTCGA
>JAFPVW010000046.1 GCA_017395215.1 Prevotella sp.
GTGCTCAGGACGACTATCCTCATTCAATCATTCATTGACGGTTCGTTCAATTACCCAAGTACTCCGAAAAGTACTCGCTTCTTGTACTACTTGTCTGTTTATGGAAATCTTTCAAAGAACTCTTTCTTTAAGTGCCTCCGTTTCGAAAGCGGGTGCAAAGGTACGGCTTTTTTCCGAACCAGCAAAACTTTTTGTGGAAAATTTGCGCTTTTTATGCAGGTTTTCTGCAAGTCTTGACTTTTATCAAGACGGCGAGAAGCCTATACCTTATTATTATATATAAGGAGATAAGGAGTTGAGGAGATGAGGAGATGAGGAGTTGGGGAGTTGGGGAGATGGGGAGATGGGGAGGAGAGAAGATAAGGAAGTGGGGAGGCAGGGAGGGCAGAATACACAAGGAAATGAACGTTTAAGATTCTTTTTTGCATAAAAATTTGGTGATATGCAGAAAAAGAGGTAATTTTGCAGCCCAAAAGTGAATAAATATTCTTATGAAGACTAAGAACAACCGTTTAGAGACATTGCGGATGATTATCTCAAGCCGCGAATTAGGCAGTCAAGAGGAGCTGCTAAGTGCCCTGCATGACGAGGGGTTCCAAGTGACGCAAGCCACCCTGAGCCGCGACCTGAAGCAGTTGAAAGTGGCAAAGGCTGCCACGCTGCGCGGCAACTACGTCTACGTGCTTCCTAACGAGACCATGTACAAGCGCGTATCGACACCCGGCCATATCCGTGAAATGATGACTACGCCAGGCTTTATTAGCATCAACTACTCCGGCAACATGGGCGTTATCAAGACCCGTCCCGGCTATGCCAGTGCCATTGCGTGGAACATCGACTCGAGCGACATCCCACAGATCTTAGGCTCCATTGCCGGCGACGACACCATTTTCATTGTCATCCGCGAAGGCGTAAGCCATGAGGAGGTGACAGAAGCCATCAAACAGATATTGAAGATTGAACATTAATATATAATGGAACAGGAAACAGAAATTGAAGTATTAGTAGCGGGGCCGGAGCACGAGAAGTACGTCGACACCATTCTTGACACCATTGCCGAGGCCGCCAAGGTGCGTGGCACGGGTATTGCCAAGCGTACACATGAGTATCTGGCCAAGAAGATGATGGAGGCCAAGGCCGTCATCGCCCTTCGCAAGAGCGACGGCCGCTTTGCCGGCTTCAGCTACATCGAGACGTGGGAAAACCAGCAGTATGTCACCACGTCGGGACTGATTGTACACCCGGACTTCCGCGGCCTGCACATTGCCAAGCGCATCAAGGACATGACGTTCACGCTGGCCCGTACACGCTGGCCGCACGCCAAGATCTTCTCGCTGACCAGCGGTGCAGCGGTGATGAAGATGAACACGGCACTGGGATACCAGCCCGTGACCTTTGCCGACCTCACGGACGACGAAGCCTTCTGGAAAGGATGCGAGGGATGTGTGAACTATCCAGTACTGCGTGAGCGTAACCGCAAGTTCTGCATCTGCACCGCCATGCTTTTCGACCCGACGGAGCACCTGCCGGTCAAACTGTCAGACGAAGTCATCTCGCGAATTAAACACTTACAAGAATTAGAAGAAAACTAAGGAATATGGCAAACAAGAAAGTAGTAGTAGCATTCAGTGGTGGACTTGACACCAGCTACACCGTGATGAAACTGACCCAGGACGGCTGGGACGTGTATGCAGCCTGCGCCAACACCGGCGGCTTCTCGGCTGAACAGTTGAAGACCAACGAGGAGAACGCCTATAAGTTGGGCGCCGTGAAGTACGTGACGCTTGACGTGACGCAGGAGTACTATGAGAAGTCGCTGAAGTACATGATCTTCGGCAACGTGCTGCGCAACAACTGCTACCCCATCTCCGTGTCGTCGGAGCGCATCTTCCAGGCCATCGCCATTGCACGCTATGCCAAGGAGATTGGTGCCGACGCCATTGCCCACGGTTCGACCGGTGCCGGCAACGACCAGATTCGCTTCGACATGACGTTCCTCGTCATGGCCCCCGGCGTGGAGATCATCACGCTGACACGCGACAAGAAGCTGACGCGCAAAGAGGAGGTGGACTACCTGAACGAGCACGGCTTCACGGCCGACTTCACCAAGCTGAAGTACTCTTACAACGTCGGCATCTGGGGCACCTCAATCTGTGGCGGCGAACTGCTCGACCCCACGCAGGGACTGCCTGAGGAGGCTTACCTGAAGCACGTTACAGCCAAGGAAGACGCGCTGCTGAAGATAGAGTTTGAGAAGGGCGAGATTGTCGGCATCAACGGCGAGAAGTTCGACGACAAGGTGAAGGCCATCCAGAAGATTGAAGAGATTGGCGCCTCCTACGCCATCGGCCGCGACGCCAACGTCGGCGACACCATCATCGGCATCAAGGGCCGCGTAGGCTTCGAGGCCGCCGCGCCGAAGCTCATCATCGAGGCCCACCGTCTGCTGGAGAAGTCGACGCTCTCGAAGTGGCAGCAGTACTGGAAGGACCAGGTGGCCAACTGGTACGGCATGTTCCTGCACGAGAGCCAGTACCTGGAGCCCGTCATGCCCGACATCGAGGCCATGCTAACCTCGAGCCAGCGCAACGTGACGGGTACGGCTATTCTGAAGCTGCGCCCCTACGGCTTCGAGACCGTCGGCATCGACAGCGAGAACGACCTGACAAAGTCGAAGCTCGGCGAGTACGGCGAGACGCAGACGGGCTGGACCGCCGACGAGGCCAAGGGTTTCATCAAGGTAAGTTCTACGCCGTTGAGGGTTTACTACGGAATCCATCCGAATGAGAGATAAAAAGCCCACCCAAGCCCTCCCAAAGGGAGGGATGTTTAATTACTTTAAAGACTGGACAACAATAATAATATCACAAATAATGTAACAAGACATCCCCTCCTTCGAAGGGGCTTGGGGAGATTGATGAACAGAGATGATAGAGAACAAAGATTTAAAGATTTAGAAGATTTAATGTAAACTGACATCCCCTCCTTCGGAGGGGCTTGGGGAGGCTTTTAAGAAATGGACAACAATAATAATATCACAAATAATGTAACAAGACATCCCCTCCTTCGGAGGGGCTTGGGGAGGCTCTCTGTTGGCATTCTTGGTGCCGCAGGCTATACGGGCGGCGAGCTTATCCGTCTGCTGCTGAACCACCCCGAGGCAGAGATTGTCTTTGCCAACTCGGAGAGCAATGCGGGGAATTTGGTGAGCGACGTGCATGAAGGGCTGGTCGGGGACACCGACCTGCGCTTTACCAACGCGATGCCCTTCGACCAGGTCGACGTCGTGTTCTTCTGCTTCGGTCACGGCAAGAGCGAGCAGTTCCTGAAGGAGCACACCATCCCTGAAGGCGTGAAGATTATCGACCTGGCCCAGGACTTCCGCATCAAGGGCGACCACGACTACGTCTACGGCCTGCCCGAGATTAACAAGGCCGAGATTCAGAAGGCGCAGCACGTGGCCAACCCCGGCTGCTTCGCCACCTGCATCCAAGTGGCACTGCTACCCGCCGCCAAGATGGGGCTGCTGAAGTATGACGTCAGCGTGAACGCCATCACCGGCTCCACCGGTGCCGGCCAGAAGCCCTCAGCCACCACCCACTTCTCGTGGCGCACGGGCAACCTGAGCATCTATAAAGCCTTCACCCACCAGCATCTGGCCGAGATACGCCAGTCGCTGAAGCAGGTTCAGGGCACGCTCGACATCGACATCGACTTCATCCCCTACCGTGGCGACTTCGCCCGCGGCATCTTCTGCACCGCCGTTATCCGCACCAAGGAAGACGGCGACAGCATCATCCAGGGCTACAAGGACTTCTACCGTGACGCCGCCTTTACCCACTACTCAGACAAGCCGATTGACCTGAAGCAGGTGGTGAACACCAACAAGGCACTGGTACACGTCGACGTGTTCGACAACAAGGTGCTCGTCACCTCGTGCATCGACAACCTGCTGAAGGGAGCCGTCGGTCAGGCCGTGCAGAACATGAACCTCATGTTTGGCATCGACGAGGCGGCAGGACTCAAACTGAAAGCCTCAGCATTCTAAGCAATACAACAAGGAAAAGCCCGGCAACCATGCTGGGCTTTTTCTTTGAATCAAAACACAATCTTCCTGCGCAGAATGAGGTTATTGTCCAGCCACACCTTTATACGAAAAGTTCCCAATAACACAAAACTTTGGGAGGAGAATGATGAGAAAAGAGCTTATAGAATGTGAAAAATGCTGCCTACAGGACCATTATCGGCGAAAAAGTAGTAACTTTGCAGCAAATAAGAAAAAAGAAGAATAGAATCAATATGAAGCAAATCATCATCGCCGCCCTGCTGGCCCTCGTAGCAATTGCAGGACAGGCGCAGAAGAAAGAGGTTGTTTGGGACGAGCCATCGGCCTTTATGGGAACGTATAACTCGGAGTTCGTCATCAACAAGGTAGAGCTGAAGCAGTCGGAAACGGTGCTCCACATCCTGGCCAACTACCATCCGGGCAGTTGGATTCGCTTTGCCAAGGAGTCGTTCGTGCAGACGCCCGACGGCACGAAGTACGCCTTTACGGGTGGTGCCAAGACCAGCGAGAAGGAATCGGACCTCACCCCCGACTCGCTCTTCTGGATGCCTGAAAGCGGTATGGCCCATCTGGCGCTCCACTTCAAGCCCGTGCCCTTAGACACAAAGGAGTTGGACTTCTCGGAGGGCGATTTCGACGGTGCCTTCCGCTTCTTCAACATCAGCGACTCGAAGGCGAAACAGAAGGTGAAGATTCCTGCCGACTGGAAGAACGTAAAATACGCCAAGGACGAGACGTTGCCCGTCGCCAAGATCAATAAAGGTGTGGCCACCATCAAGGTGAAGATGCTGGGCTATAAGCCAGGCATGGATTTGGAGTTCTATGTGGGCGGTTTCACACCACTGGCCTCTAAAGAACGTTTCCAGAAGTTCTTCCGCTTTGCCAATGATGGTACAGTGAAGGTAGAGGTTCCCCTGCGGCTGACGCGCGAGGTGACTGTTGGCGTGCGTGGACTGGCTTTCGGCAACATCGTCATCGCCCCAGGACAGGAAACGGAGATTCTCATGAAGGTCTGTAGCGACAACAAGCCGTTCGTAGCCTTCAAGGGCTATATGGCCAAGACAAACATGGACCTGGTGAATGCGAAGAAATCCGACGAAGCCATCGATCTCGTCGGTAATGACGATAAGGTATTCCTGACGGTCAAGGAGTGCAAGACGAAGGAAGAGCGCCTGCAATGTCTGCAGGACATCTTCGACCAGCGCGTGGCCACTATCAAGAAATCGAAATACACCACAGCAGCCCAGGACCTGCTGTGCATGATGGCAGAGTCGAACTACGTGAAATGGACGCGCCAGTTCGCATTCACGTATAGCTGTTATTATGTGGACGAAGACGGGAGGGCGGTCTGGTCTCAACGCAATCTCTTTGAGAATATGGAGAAGAACAAGGACCTGCTCCCGCTTTCGGAGGAGGAAGAGGCCTACTCGTGGAAGTACCTGAATGAGCCAACATCGCCCTGCAGCCAGGACTTCTGGGATGCCCCCATATTCGACAAAAAAGCCGCTGAGAAGAATGTCTATAACAACGAGCTTAGAGTCATACAGTCCATTATGAGTTCCGATAATGCGGCCTTAACAAACTTCCTTCGTGACGCCATGAAGCACGAGGACTGCAAGAACGTCATCCTTGAATATCAGGCCGAGCAGAAGCGCATTGCCGACGAGCTTGCCAGTCAGGAGAGCGTCTTTTATCAGAAGCTCGACGACGTAGCCCCGGAGAACATCCTGCAGACCATCCTCGACAAGTATAAGGGCAAGGTGGTACTCATCGACATCTGGGCCACGTGGTGCGGCCCCTGCCGTGCAGGGCATGAGGCCATGAAGCCGTGGAAGCAGGAACTGAAGGGCAAGAACGTCCAGTTTGTCTATATCACCTCGCCCTCATCGCCGCTGAAGACTTGGCAGGAGATGATCAGGGACATCGACGGCCACCACTACTACCTGACGAAGGAACAGTACGACTACATCCTCGACAAGTACGAGTCGGAGGGCATTCCCACCTACGCCATCTACGACAAAGACGGCAATCAGACCTTCAAAGCCATTGGCTTCTCGGGCCTTGACCCCTTTAAGGAGGCCATAGAGAAAGTGCTGAAATAAGAATTTACTGAATTCAAAACCATCATTATGCCACGCAAGACCAACGGAATAGTGTTTGAACTGCACCCCGGCCCGAAGCACGACGAGGAGGGCAGGCCGCTGCTATACGCTCGACCCGCTTCGGGACAGAAGAAGACGATGAAGCAGCTCGACGACTTCTGCGCCGAATACCGCAACCTGCAGAGAGGAGAGATGGAGCGGCTGTTCAACCTCTTCCTCGACGTGGCCGGCGACTGGCTGGCCCAGGGCTACCGTGTGGAGACGCCCATCGGCTCGCTGGCCATGAAGCTGAAGCTGGTTGGCGAGCACAGCGACCCCGACAAGGTGACGGGGCGCGACATCATCTACAACGGCGTGGAATTCACACCCTCGAAGGAGCTCATCGCACGAGCCGGCAGCAACCGCGAAGGCTTCCGCAAGAAGAGCGGCGCGGTGGGCAACAGTCAGATGTACGACCCGAAGGCTATGGAAGAGGCGCTGCGCAAGAGTCTGGCCATTGGCTACACGTCGGTGAGCAGCTTCATGCACTTCAGCGGTCTGAAGCGCGACTCGGCCCAGAAGTTTCTCGACAGCCTGTGCCAAGGCGAAGACGCACGCCTGCGGAGGAGACGGAATGGCAAGTCGTATATCTACTCTCCCCGAACGGCCAAAGCCCCCGAACAAAAATAGGTACCGAGCCAAGGCTCCCCACATGCCGACCCCGAGTTCCCGATATGCGGAGCCCGGGGTCGGCATATAAGGAGCGGCAGGCGGGAACGGGCATAGCGGCGCCTTTCTCCCCGTATGTCGCCGCCCTGCTCCCTGCTTCACGCCGCCTTGCTCCCCGCTTGCCTGCGCCTTTCTACCAGTAACTCCGCATCGCATGCGTATCATATTACACCATTTTATGCAAAAAGACGGCGAAAAGTGACGGATTGTCAGATTTTTGCCGTAACTTTGCACCCGATTATTATTAAACGAGACGACAATGAAACTATTTGACGTATACCCCCTGTTCGACGTGAACATCGTGAAGGGACAGGGCTGTAAGGTTTGGGACGACAAGGGCCAGGAGTATCTGGACCTGTACGGCGGTCACGCCGTTATCTCGATAGGCCACTCTCACCCGCACTATATCAAGAAGGTGACAGAGCAGCTGCAGAAGCTCGGGTTCTACTCGAACTCCGTCATCAACAAGCTGCAGGTGGAGCTGGCCGAGCGGTTAGGCAAGATCAGCGGCTACGACGACTACCAGCTGTTCCTCATCAACAGCGGCGCTGAGGCCAACGAGAACGCCCTGAAGCTCGCATCGTTCAAGACGGGCAACACCCGCGTGCTCAGCTGCGAAAAGGCTTTCCACGGCCGCACGTCGCTGGCCGTCGAAGTGACCAACAACCCGAAGATAGTAGCCCCCATCAACGACAACCACCACGCAAGGTTCCTGCCGCTGAACGACCTGGAGCCTTGGGTCCGCGAACTGTCGAAGGGTGGTGTGGCAGCCGTTATCCTGGAGTGCATCCAGGGCGTGGGCGGCATCCAGATGGCCACGCCGGAGTTTGCCCAGGGACTGGCCTATGCCTGCAAGCGCTACGGTGCGGTGCTCATCTGCGACGAGATACAATGCGGCTACGGCCGCAGCGGAAAGTTCTTTGCCCACCAGTGGCTTGGCATCAAGCCCGACATCATCACCGTGGCCAAGGGCATTGCCAACGGATTCCCGATGGGCGGTGTGCTGATTTCGCCGGAGTTCGAGCCGGTCTACGGACAGCTCGGCACGACGTTCGGCGGCAACCACTTAGCCTGCGCAGCCGCCCTGGCCGTGCTCGACGTGTTCGAGGACGAGGGAATCGTTGAGAACGCCCGCGTGGTGGGCGACTACCTGATGGAGGGCATCCGGGGCATCGGCAGCTCGCACATCAAGGAGGTGCGCGGCCGCGGACTGATGATTGGCATCGAGCTCGACATGCCCCACGCCATGGTGCGCAAGCCGCTCATCAAGCACGAGCACTGCTTCACGGGCTGTGCGGGGCAGAACATCCTGCGCCTGCTGCCGCCGCTGTGCCTGACGAAGGCCGAGGCCGACGACTTCATCGAGAGACTGATAAGAGTAAAACCAGAAGAAGATTAGAATATGAAGATAGCAATGATAGGCGCTGGCGCCATGGGTGGTGCCACCGTCGAGGGCCTCATCAAGGGCCAGATGTTCAAGAACGAGGACATCACCGTCAGCGACCCGTCGGCGGCCGTGCTCGACAAGTTTGAGAAGATGGGCGTCTGCGTGACGACCGACAACAAGCTGGCCGCCGAGACGGCCGACGTGGTTTGCGTGGTCGTCAAGCCCTGGCTCGTGGAGCGCGTACTGACCGACATCAAGCCCGAGCTTGACCCGAAGCGGCAGATTCTCATCGTGATTGCCGCCGGCGTGAAGTCGGAGAGTATCAAGGAGTGGTTGGGCGAGCAGTGCCCGCCGCTGTTCTTAGTCATTCCGAACATCGCGATTGCCGAGATGGCTTCGATGACGTTCATCGTCCCGTGTGCTGCTGTACTACAGCAGCATACAGAACTGGTGGAGCGGATATTCGGGGAGATGGGCACGACGCTCATTACCGACGAGGCACACCTGGCGGCTGGCACGACACTGGCCTCCTGCGGCATTGCCTACGCCATGCGCTATATCCGTGCTGCCAGCGAGGGCGGCGTGGAGCTGGGCTTCAAGGCCGACGACGCCAAGAAGATTGTGATGCAGACGATGAAGGGCGCCGTGGAGCTGCTCGAAGCCAGCGGTCTGCACCCTGAGGCAGCCATCGACCTGGTGACGACGCCTGGCGGCGTGACCATCAAGGGCCTGAACGAGATGGAGCATGCCGGCTTCACGCCGAGCGTGATACGCGGGCTGAAGGCCGGACTGCGATGATATCGCAGCATAGAAGGACTAACATTAAGAAACACAGATATGGACGAACAACTGAAACAGATAGGCGAGCGGCTGCGCGGACTGCGCGACGTGCTCGACATTCCGGTGAGCGAGATGGCCGAGACCATTGGCATCTCAGCTGAGAAGTATGAAAAGATAGAAAGTGGCGAGCTGGACATCACCATCTCGAACCTGATGAAGATTGCCAAGAAGTACGGCGTGTCGACAGAGGAGCTGATCTTTGCCGAGTCGCCCCACATGAAGTCGTACTACGTGACGCGAAAGGGGCAGGGAATGTCGATAGAGCGCACAAAGGCCTACAAGTACCAGTCGCTGGTCGGCGGCTTCGTGAACCACAAGGCCGATGTATTCATCGTGACCGTCGAGCCGAAGCCCGGTGCCCGCACCATCTACAAGAACTCGCATCCCGGTCAGGAGTTCAACCTCGTGCTTGAGGGACAGATGGAGCTCTACATCGGCGGCAAGACCATCGTGCTCGACGAGGGCGACAGCATCTATTTCGACTCCACAAAGCCCCACGGCATGCTGGCAGTCGGCGACAAGGCGGTCAGATTCTTAGCATTCACAGTAGAATAAAAGACCCACCCCCAACCCCTCCCTGCGAGGGAGGGGAGTGATTACAGACGACAAACACGAAAACGATATGGAAAAGAAAACAGAAACTCAAGGAGTA
>JAFPVW010000047.1 GCA_017395215.1 Prevotella sp.
CATCTATCTCAATTACGCCTATAGTGGCCTCACGGTGGAATATGGTAAAGAACACTGCGAGACGCTCTATATGAATAACATCATCGACGTGCCCACCGACAAGACGTGGGTCGATTACTTCTGGCCCCACTTCCTCGTGGTTTCCTCCGTCGTGTACATTATTATATTATGTACTGTCCTCATCGGTACCGCCATCCCCGCCGTAAAGATTATCGGGGCAAAGATTACCAATGCACTCAGAGATGAATAATTATATGAGATATTTACGACAAGCACTCGCGATGATGCGCGAGGAGAAACTTTACTCGGCGATGTACGTTGCGGGCACGGCGCTGGCCGTGGCCTTCGTGATGCTCATTGCCGAGGTGTATTACGTGAAGGTGGCCGACATGGCGCCGGAGGTGCGCCGCAGCACGACGTACTACCTGGACTTCCTGCCACTGAAGAGCAACCCGAATGAAGGGGCGCCCCTTAACCATGAGGTGTTCAGCACGCTGTTCCAGAAGATGAAAACGCCTGAGTGCGTGACGGGAGCAATAGTCATGTTCACCGTCCAGCCGCCGTACATGAAGATGGCCGATGGCCTGCACGACCGGGCTGTCACCCGCAGGGCCGTCGAACCGGGCTACTTCCGCTTCTACGAGTATCGCTTTGTGCAGGGAGCGCCCTTCACGCAGGACGACTTCGACAACGGGCGCAGCGTGGCCGTCATCACCGACGAGGTCAGCGACCTGCTCTTCGGACGGGGTGCCGACGCCGTGGGAAAGACCATCAGCGTCAACAACTTCGACTATCGCGTCTGCGGCGTGGTGGAGACGCCCAGCGCGCTGATGGAAGAGAGCGTGGCCGACATTTGGATGCCCTATACAGCCAAGTCGGCATTCAGCGGTTGGGAAGTCAACTGGCAGGAAGCGCCCATCGACGTTACCTTCAGCGTGCCTGCGGCCAAGCGCGAGGCGTTCATGCAGGAACTGAAGGAGGTGGAGGCCCGCTATAACAGCGTTCACAAGGGGCAGGAGGCAGACATGACCGCGTATCTGAAAAGCCACTACAGCAAAGTGTGGGAAGGCATTGCCGACGTGTTCGATGCCTGGAACCAGAACCTCATCTGGTATGTCGCGCCCGCCATCTTGCTCCTGTTGCTCGTACCCGCGCTGAACCTGAGCGGCATGGTGGCCAGCCGCATGGAGCGCCAGTTGCCCGAGATGGCCATCCGCAAGGCGTTCGGTGCGAAGCGGCGCACGCTACTGGGACAGGTCATCGCGGAGAACCTTGTGCTGACGCTCATCGGCGGCGTCATCGGCCTGTGCCTGGCGTGGACGGCGCTCTACGCCTGGCGCGACTGGGTGTTTTACGTCTTTTCCGACAGCAGCGACCTCTACGGCGCTGTGCCCATCATCGAGGGCGAGATGCTCTTTGGTCCCGCCATCTTCCTTACGGCGCTGCTCGTCTGCTGCGTGCTCAATGTGCTGGCGGCCACCGTGCCCGCGTGGCTCAGCCTTCGGAAACCGATTGTTGAATCAATGATGATTAAGAAATGAAACAGCTGAAAGAAATATTCGGACGCAAGACGTCCGTCTGGCTCGCCCTCGAACTCATCCTCGTGACGCTGGCCTGCTGGTGGGCCTTCGACCCCGTGCTCGTCTCATGTACCGTCACTCATCTGCCCATGGGCTACGATGCCGACCGGCTCGTCAGGTTTCAGGTGGCCAGCACCATGCAGCAGAACTGGCAAATAGCGGAATTGGGGACGGTCCCGTCGGAAGAAAAAATGCTGCTAAAGAAAGTGCGCGAGATGGACGAGGTCGTGGAGGCCTATCCCGCCCGCAGCGTCCCCATTGGCTTTCACTCGGTATCGGTAAACAGCTATTTCTTCAACGAGGGCGACTCGCTCCTGGCCTGGATATACCGCTTCATGCCCGACTCGAAGATGTTCGAGGTCTACGGCCTCCAGTCCATCACCCCCGACGTGCCTACCGCGCTGCTGACCCACGACTGCGAATATCAGCGGAGCATCATCCTCAGCCGCTCGATGGCGATGGGCCTTTTCGGCACCACCGACGTGGCCGGGCGCACCATCTTTGGCGCTCGTCACGAGTGGGTGTCGGACGACGACGGCTACAACGGCAGGACGGAATGGGTGAGGAGGGCGTACCACATCCGAGCCGTGGTGGAGGACGTGCGTATAGAGCCTTACGACCGCGACTACGCCATCGCCTTTCTCTGCGAGAGCGGCCCGGAATACAATGTGCCCATCATCGCCCGTCTGCGCGACGATGTCAGCGGCGACTGGTTCGTGGAGGCCCGTCGGCAGGAGGTGCAGCGCGACTTGGTGACGGAGCACTGCTATGTGCGCGACATGCAGACGGCGCGACAGTCGCAGAAAAGGACTATCGAGGTTACCGGCGTCGGCCGGCAGATGCGCCGCAACCTGCTCATCGCCGCGTTCTTCGCCGTCAACCTGGCCTTCGGCGTCTTCGGCACGCTGATTATGTACACCCGTCAGCGGCGCGAGGAGGCCGGCGTGCGTCGGGCCTTCGGAGCCACCCGCTGGAGCATCTTCCGGGGCTTCATCCGCGAGGCGTGGCTGTTGACAACGGTCAGCGTCGTCGTCGGCTGCATCATCTACTTCCAGTTTGCCACCGCCCGCGGCCTCTACGACGGTTTCACGAGCCGCAACCCCGCCGTCCACCTCTGGTTCGACGACTTCGGCACCCACTTCCTCATGGTCTCCGCCGTCGTCTACCTTATTATATTATGCACCGTCCTCATCGGCACCGCCATCCCAGCGTGGCGCATTTGCCGCAGCACGATAACCGAGGCAATCAAAGAAGAATAGTATTAACTCAATAAAAACAACAGAACAATGGAAACAGTAATCAAACTAACAGGGATCAACAAGATCTACCGTACCGACGAAGTGGAGACACAGGCGTTGGAGAATGTGAACCTCGAAGTGCGCAAGGGCGAGTTCCTGAGC
>JAFPVW010000048.1 GCA_017395215.1 Prevotella sp.
CTCCCTGTGAGGGAGGGGAGTAATTACTAAAAGACAATAAAAACGATAAGAATTATGGCAACAAAAGAAAACAATTCAGCAAACAAGGTATCTGCTCCCCTCCCTCGCAGGGAGGGGCCGGGGGGTGGGTCTGGATCTCACGTCTTAGACATCACGAAGGAGCACTGCCCGATGACCTTCGTCAAGACCAAGATTGAGCTGTCGAAGCTCAGTGAGGGCGACATCCTGGAAGTGCTGCTCGCCGAGGGCGAACCGCTCGACAACGTGCCGCGCAACGCTCGCGAGCAGGGCTACAACGTGCTCTCCGTTGAGCATGTGGAAGGTACGACACATAAGGTAACGATTAAAAAGTAAAACGGTAAAAAAATAAAAACTAAACGATTATGTCAGATTCTAATTTACAGCGCAGTGTGACCACTGCTACCGCCAGAAGACTGGCGACCACCACCAAGACCGCCCCGCAGATGGGCAGTATCACCCCGAGACTATTGCTGAAGCTCCTGCCCTGGGTGCAGGTCAGCGGCGGCACATTCCGCGTAAACCGCACGAAGGTGGAGTTACGCAAGAACGACCGACTGCCCATCCAGTACGTAAACGGCGTGCCCTCGTTTACGGCGAAGAACCTGAAGGCTATTCCCCTGTTCTCTGAGTTCGACGACGAGATTCTGAACCGTCTGGTTAGCTCGTTCGAGGCCAAGGAGGTTGACGTAGACCAGCTCTTCGTCGAGGAGGGCAAGGACAAGCAACGCTTCTTCATCGTGGCCAGCGGTCAGGCTGAGGTCATTAGCAAGGGACCTCATGGCGAGGACCTGCGGATTGCCCTGCTGGGCGACGGTGAGTACTTCGGCGAGGCCGACTTGCTCGACGAGCAGGAGTCGACGGTCTCAGTTCGAGCCATCACACCGACTGTGTTCCTCGGACTGAAGCTGAAGGAACTGATCAAGTTTATCAAGGAGGTGCCCGACTTCCGCGAGACGTTCAACAAGGCCGTCGACAAGCAGCTGCGCCTGAAGGCATCGGTGAACGACAACGGCGAGAAGCACATCGACCTGGTCAGTGGCCACGAGGAGGACAACATCATTCCCGAGACCTACATCGACTACGAGGAGAACCCAACCGAATATGCGCTAAACACGCTGCAGACCGTTGTTCGTGTGCATACCCGCGTCAGCGACCTCTACAATAATCCCTACAACCAGCTGGAAGAGCAGCTGCGCCTGTCAATCGAGAGCATCAAGGAGCGTCAGGAGTGGGAGCTCATCAACAACAAGCAGTTCGGACTGCTGGCCGCTACCAACCCCGCCTACCGCATCACGACGCGCTACGGTGCCCCCATCCCCGACGACCTCGACGAACTGCTGTCGCTGGTTTGGAAGGAGCCCGCATTCTTCATCGCCCACCCGCGGGCCATCGCCGCCTTCGAGCGTGAATGTACTTGGCGCGGTGTGCCGCCTGTAACCACCGATCTCTTTGGTACGAAGGTCATTCTGTGGCGCGGCGTGCCCCTGATTCCTTCCGACAAGGTGGAGGTAGAAGGCCAGTATCTGACGGGCCGCGGCGTTGGCACGACGAAGATTATCCTCGTGCGCGTCGGCGAAAAGAATCAGGGTGTAGTCGGTCTGCACCAGAGCGGCATCCCCGGTGAGATTGCCCCCAGCCTGAGCGCCCGTCTGATGGGACTCGACAAGTTTGGCGTGGCCTCATATCTGCTCACGAAGTACTTCTCACTGGCCTCACTGACTGACGATGCCATCGCCGTGCTCGAGAATGTCGAGGTGGGCTATTATCATGACTATCAGCATAGGAAATAGAAGACCCACCCCCAACCCCTCCCTGTATGGAGGGGAGTAAATAGATTTAGCGTATGATTGATATACAGAACATAAGCGGCTACGGACTGGAAGACCCAGGCTTCGCACTGCTCCGTGAGGTGGCGCAGAAGTACTGCCCGGAGGAGTTTCAGGAACAGCGGAAAGAATATTTTCCGCTGCCTGAAGACGAGCCGCTGAATCTTTCAGCCATTCAGACCGATGAGCCTTTCGGCATTGGCATTCCTGAAACGCAGAAGTTACAGGACTTGCACTATGCTGAAGTGGACACGCTGAACTCCGAACAGATCAAGAAGGACTTCCCCGTGCTCAACCAGAAGGTGAACGGCCACGACCTCGTATGGCTCGACAACGGGGCGACAACGCAGAAGCCGAATCAGGTCATCGACAAGATTTCGGATTATTATCGCACGTACAACTCGAACATCCATCGCGGAGCGCACACACTGGCAGCCCGTGCGACGGATGCCTACGAGGAAGCCCGCGAGAAGGTGCAGCGGTTCATCAACGCCGCTACGAGTGAGGAAATCATCTTCGTTCGAGGCGCCACCGAGGGCATCAACCTCGTGGCTCAGACCTACGGACGGCAGTTCCTTACTGTGGGAGACGATTGCATCGTCTCCGAACTCGACCACCATGCCAACATCGTTCCTTGGCAGCGCGTCTGCCAGGAGCGCGGGGCCACGTTGCGTGCCATCCCGACCGACCAGAACGGCGACCTGATACTCTCAGAGTTCGAGCGCCTTATCACGCCCCGCACGCGGTTTGTTTCGGTAGGCCATGTGAACAACACGTTTGGCACCATCAACGACGTGCAGCGCATCATCGACATTGCCCACTCGCACCAGATTCCCGTGCTGATAGACGGCGCACAGTCCATCGCCCACACGCCAGTTGACGTGCAGCAGTTGGGTGCCGACTTCTTCGTCTTCTCTGGCCACAAAATCTATGGGCCAAACGGCATCGGCGTGGTGTACGGCCGCAAGGAACTGCTCGACAAGATGCAGCCCTGGCAGGGTGGCGGCAACATGATCAAGGACGTGACGATTGAGCGCACGGAGTACAACGTGCCGCCCGCCCGCTTCGAGGCAGGGACGCCCAACGTGGCCGATGCCATCGGACTCGGTGCAGCCCTCGACTACGTTGCCCATCTTGGCATCCGCAACATCGAGGCGCATGAGCACAAGCTCACGGAGTATGCCCGCGAGCAGCTCGGCCAGATTCCCGGTCTGACGCTCATCGGCAATCCCAAGAACCGCGTATCGGTGGTGAGCTTCGTGCTCGACGGCATCCCCGTGCCCGAGGTCGGCACACTGCTCGACAAGGAGGGCATCGCCGTACGTGCAGGCCACCACTGTGCGCAGCCAGCCCTGCGCGCCTTAGGCTACGAGATGAGCGTCCGTCCCACCTTCGCCCTCTACAACACCCGCGACGACGTGGACAAATTAGTAATTGCAGTAAAAAAGATTATAGGAAGATAAACTATGGCAAATGTAATAGTAAACGGAGTGCCGCAGGAGGTGCAGTTGCCTCTCAGCCTCACAGAGCTAATCAGGCAGAACGACGTGCAGCAGCCCGAAATGGTCAGCGTGCAGGTGAACGACGACTTCGTCGACCGCAACGAGTGGGACGCCCTGCTGATCAAGGAGGGTGACTCAGTAGATTTCCTGTACTTCATGGGAGGAGGCTCATTATGATTGACTTTACTGAAGAACAGATACAGCGCTACTCACGGCACATCCTGCTGCAGGATGTCGGCGTCGAGGGACAGGAGAAGATTATGAGCGCACGCGTGCTCGTGGTGGGGGCAGGCGGACTGGGGGCTCCCGTGTCGCTCTACCTCGCTGCGGCAGGCATCGGGACCATCGGTATCATCGATGCCGACGTGGTCGACCTGAGCAACCTGCAGCGCCAGGTCATTCACTTCACCAAAGACGTGGGCGTGCCGAAGGTGCAGAGTGCGAAGGAGAAGATCGAGGCCATCAACCCCGACGTGAAGGTGGACACCTACTACGAGTTCCTCGACTCGTCGAACGCCCTCGACATCATCAGGCAGTACGACTTCATCGTCGAC
>JAFPVW010000049.1 GCA_017395215.1 Prevotella sp.
CTCGTCGTTGTACCCCTTGAGGGCATGGCTGGCGGCAGCGAACATCGTGGCGGCACGGAGGTCGAGCTGCGGACTGCGGGTGGTGAAGGCCCACATGTCGTCGGGTGTACCGCTGCGCTTGCCGTCGGCGCTGACCTCATAGGGCTTCAGCGACGGGTCGTAGTGCAGTCCGTCGGTTATTGATGCGGCGTCGCCGAGGTGGTGGTAGTTGTCGAGCACGGAGTTGGAGAGCGTCGAGGCCATGTGGCCTATCTGCTCGGCCTGAGCCACGAGGTTCAGCGTGCCGTGCTCAATAAACTGCAGGATGTCGGGCACACCGTCGGGACGGTGCAGCTCGACGTAGCGCTGCTGCTGCGAGACGAAGGTCTCGTCGCGCTGCGGGTGGAACAGCTCCCACGTGCGGATGAAGTTCTGTACAACCGAGATGTTCGAGCCGGTCTCAATGTCGAAGTCGCCGGCATCGAAGAATCCGCCGACGTTCAGGCCGGGAATCAGCTCCAGCGGCTTATACTTCGTCTCGGTCTGTGCCCCCTGGCGGTGCAGGTCGAAGTGGTCGCTCTCAGGCGCCTGCAGGTAGCCCTCCTTGAACGGTTCGCCGTGCCACGTGCGGTAGCCCTCGGTGACATACATGTGGTTCATGTGGATGGGCACCCAGACGTCGGTCGTGGCGTCGGTAATCTTGTCGTAGACGTGCTCGTCGATGAGGAAGTCGTTAGTGTGCGTCTTGCCGTACTGGATGTAGTAGACGCCCGGCTCGCGGACGCTGCTGAAGTCGAACTTCACATAATTGTATTTAAAGTAGGGTCCCCAGGTGGTGAGCTTCGAGCGGAAGGCCTCGGTGGTCGTGCCGTCGGGCTGCAGGCGCATGAGTGCGGCGTCGGCCAGCGGCGTGTCGTTCTTGTCGAGCTCGATGACGGCTACCTTCGGCTGCTCGGGGATGTAGCCCACCTGCGAGAAACCGATGTTCGGCTCACGTATCCAGCCGGGAATGGCGTGCGGCTCGACGATCCACGTCACGACCTTGCCCGTCTTGCCCTTCGGCAGCACGCTGCGCACTACGAACCAGCCGTTCTGTGCCAGCATACGGCCGTCGAAGAGCCGCAGTTCGGCATCGTCGCTCGTAATGGTGACGAGGCGCGAGGGGTCGTCGGTGGCGAGACTCAGCCGGTGCCCCGTCTCGATGGGCAGCGGGTCGACGAAGCGCTCCGTACCGCGGTCATCGTAGGTCTTGAAGCCCTTGAACTGACGGGGCTTCTCGCTGTTCGGGCGGGTGACGGTCTGACTGGTGGCATAGCGCGGCAGACGGCCCAGCCGGCCATCCATCGTGTAGGTCTTCAGCCAGTATTGCGAGGGCAGGAACTCCAGGTTGAAGCCCGCCTCGCCCGCTAACTTCTCGGGCACGGGCTTGTCCAAATAAACGGCAATCTCAACGGCCTTGCCCTTGGCCGTCACCACAGCGCGGCTCTCGAAGTCGTAGTCGTTGTAACGCATGGTCACCTCAATGGTGCCAGCCTCCTTGTCGACCTTGCGGTTGGTCATCGTCGGCACGAGGTCCCATTGCTCAGGCGTGTTGTTCAGACGGACAGCACCGCCCTGCACCGTACGCACACCGTGGTGGATAATCTCGATGCCCGAGTTCTTCTCGTCGTTGAAACCGCCGTTAAAGCTGTTACTGAACACCAAGACGTTGACACCCTGGCATTCAAAGTATTCACGGTCGTTCAACTGCAGGTTCTGCGCCTGTAAGGCGGTAGTCGCCAGCAGGGCTATTGACAGCATTACGGTCTTCCTCATCTCCGGTTTAGCTTTGCGTTTGTCCTTATCCTCTTGCCATGCGGTAGATGGCCTCCATGTCGTCGGCGTGGAGCACCTTCAGCTGGCCACTGGTGTGCTGGTAGTCGCGGCTGCACTTGCGCGTCATCTCCTTGATTTCCTCGTCGGTGATGTCGCGGCCAATCAGCTCCTTGATGTTGATGGGCATGCCGATGGCGTGGTAGAAGCGCTCCATGGCCTCGATGCCCTTCAGGGCCGTGCCCTCGGGGTCGGTGAAGTCGTTGGGCACATCCATCACGTTGACGGCGAAGCGCACGAAGCGGCTCAGGTTCTCGTGCATGACATAGCGCGCCCAACTGGGCCAGATGGCGGCCAGACCGGCACCGTGGGTAGCGTCGAACATGGCGCTCAGCTCGTGCTCCAGCTGGTGGGTAGCCCAGTCGTCGGTAATGCCGCAACCCGTCAGCCCGTTGTGCATCAGCGAGCCGCCCCACATGATCTGGGCGCGGTAACGGTAGTCCTCGGGATTCTTCAGCACGGCAAACACGGCGTTCTTGATGCTGCGCAGCATGGCCTCGGCCACGTCGGTGGTGAAGTCCATATCGTCGTCCTTGGTGAAGTAGCGCTCCATCGTGTGCATCATCATGTCGGTAACGCCTGCAGCCGTCTGGTAGGGCGGCAGGGTGAACGTGCGGCGGGGGTTCATGATGGCAAACTTCGGGCGCGAGAGGTTGTTCGAGTAGCCGAGCTTCACGTCGCCGTCTTCGTTGGTGATGACGCTGGACTCGCTCATCTCGCTGCCGGCGGCGGGAATGGTCAGCACACAGGCCACGGGCAGCATCTCCGTCGGCGTGGCTTTGCCGAGATAGAAGTCCCAGACGTTGCCGTCGTAGGGTACGCCGTAGCCGATGCACTTGGCCGAGTCGATGACGCTGCCGCCACCGACGGCGAGGAGGAAGTCGACACCCTCCTTGCGGCACAGTTCGACACCCTGCTGAGCCAACGACAGACGCGGATTGGGCACCACGCCGCCAAGCGTAATATACTCTACCCCACCCTCGCGGAGCAGCGTGCAGACCTTATCGAGCAGGCCCGACTTCAGGGCACTCTTTCCGCCGTAATGCACCAGCACCTTCGTGCCACCGTATTTCTTCACTAACTGAGCAACCTGCTCTTCCGACTGTTCGCCGAACACCACTTCGGTCGGCGCATAGTAGTTAAAATCTTTCATCTTCAAGTAGTATTTATAGTATTAGTTGCCAATCGTTTAGCGACGTCCACGGCGGTCGCCGCGCTGGTCGTTGTTGCCCCACTTCTTGTCGTAGCGGCCCTCAGTGTCGACCTTGCCGCCGAACATGTTGAGGCGGTAGCGCACGTGGAGCATGGCATACGAGTTGATGCTGTTGTAGCGGGTATCGCTGCGGCCGGTGGCATTCACCCAGCGGTCGTAGTTGCTCTGCTGACCCAGCAGGTCGTAGAAGTTGAGGGCCACGGTGAGCGTCTTGCTCTTAAGGAAGGTCTTCGACACCTGGCCGTTCCAGATCAGCTCGTTGGTGTTCGACGACGGGTCGTTGTAACCTCGGCGGCTGTTCTCGTGCAGGTTGGTCATCACCTCGAAGCCGAGGGGCAGGCGCAGCATCACCTGACCGCCGTAGCTGAAGCGCCACGTGTCGAGGTCGGCCGAGAGCTGCAGCTCGTTGCGCGAGTGCTGGTAGTTGACGTTGCCGTCGAGCATCACCTCGAGCCAGTCGTTGCGGTAGCTGGCGTTCAGGCGCTCGTTCAGGGTGGTCGAGCGGGTGTAGTTCTTCACCGCGTCGGCCTGGTGCTGGGCCACGTAGCTCACGTAGTTGTTATAGCGCAGGCGCGTGTCAGAGCCGATGTTCCAATGGGCGGCCGAGTCGAGGGCGGTGCTGAAGTTGAAGCCGCCGTCGGCATTCCAGTTGCCGTTGATGTTCTCGGGCCGCGAGGTGCTGCCACCGGTCTCGGCGTTGTAGCGCACGAGGTTCGAGATGGAGTTACGTATGTGGCGGTAGTTGGCGTAGACCACGATGCTGCGCTTATGCTTCACGATATAGGTGTTGTAGTAGACGTTCAGCGTGTTGGTAAACTGCGGCTTCAGTCCGGGATTACCCTGCGTGATGTAGAGCGGGTTCGAGTCGTCGGTGATGTCGAGCAGCTGGGTGATGTCGGGCTGCTGGGTGTCGCCCCGGTAGTGGAAGTAGAGGTTGCTCTGCTCGCTGAACTTATAGTGGAAGTCGAGCGTCGGCGTGAGGTTGGTCACGTTGCGCACGGTGTCGACGTAGATGCCCCGGTAGTCCTGGATGAAGTTCGAGTGCTGGGGCTGCACGAGGAATCCCACGTTATAGTCGTACTCCTCCTGCCAGTGGCGCAGTGTCAGTCGGATGTTGTGGGTGTAGTTCTTGTACTCCGAGTAGCGGCTCAGGTTCTTGTCAATAAACGACGAGAGCGGCGTGAGTTGCGAGGCGAACGGGTTGGCATCACCAATCCAGGGGTCCCACTCGCGGTAGTCGGGCACAATGCCCGAGAAGGGGTTCTGCGCGAGGCGGCTGAAGTCGTAGGTCTGGCGGTCGCTCTTGTTCTGGTTGTAGCGCAGCTCGTAGCTGGCCTGCAGGTGGGCACCCTTCCAGAGCGGCTCGCTGTAGTTGATGCTGGCCACGTAGCCGCTGTTGTCCGACGGCGTGGTGTTATAGCGCGCGGTAAAATAGGTGGAGTCTTGTCCGGCCTGGTTCTTCACGCGGTGCAGGTGTACCTCGTTGTTCGACACGTTGCGGTTGTCGTTGTCGCCAAACGAGCCCTCCACGCGCAGCGTGATATTGCGCCCCTTCGGGTTCAGACGGCGATAGAACTGCAGCATGGCCCAGGCGTTCTTGTTCTCGCCGTAGCTGAGGTTGGCGCTCCGGTTGCTGTTGACAACGTACTTCCCCAGTTCTCCCATCTGCCCCATATTGTCCATATACCCCAGCGGATCGTCCACATAGAGATACGGGTCGGCGCTGAACGTGGCCGACTTCGAGGTGCCTGTACCGTCGTTGGTACCCGTGCTGCCGTTGGCGCGCAGCAGGAGGTTGGTCAGTGTGTCGGGCTTCCACTCCACGCGCACGTTGGCGCGCCAGTTGTTGCTGCGCGAGAGGTTCTTCGACGTGCTGTTCGAGAACGTGCGCGACGTCTCGCTGTAGAAGTTCTCGCTGGCATTGTCGTTCTGGTTGTCGCCGTCGCGGTGGTTCCAGCGCAGCGAGAAGTCGGTCTTTAGCTTCTCGCCGTCGTCGTAGTTCAGGTTCAGGCCAGCCACTTTGTTGGCGTTCAGTCCGCGACGGTTCCACCAGCTGGCGTTCTCGTCCTTGTTGTTCATGTTGCCCATCACCATCAGGCGCGTCTTGTCGGTGAAGCTGCTGGCCATGCCGCGCGAGGCGTAGCGGTGCTCGGTACCGCCGGCCAGGTCGAGGTTGGTCATGTAGCCGCGGTTCATACCTTTCTTAATAGTAAAGTCGAGCACGGTCTCCTTGTTGCCGTCCTCAATGCCGGTGATGCGGGCCTGGTCGCTCTGCTGGTCATAGAACTTCACATTCTGGATGATGTTCACGGGCAGGTTCTTCAGCGCCGTCTCAATGTCGCCGAGCATGAACTCCTTGCCGTCGAGCAGAATCTTCTTTACCTGCTTGCCGTTCATGGTGATGTTGCCGTCCTCGTCGACTTCGGCGCCAGGCATGCGCTTAATCAGCTCCTCGATGGCCGAGCCCTCGGGCGTCCGGTAGGCTTCGGGATTGAACATCAGCGTGTCCTTGCGCACGATGACCTGGGCGGCGCGACCCGTCACCACGGCCTCCTTCAGCATCACGGCCTCGGGCGACATCATGAGGTCGCCGAAGTCGTAGTCGCGGTTGTTACGCAGCGTCACCTCGCGCTGAATCGGCTGAAAGCCCACCGACGAAATCTTCAGCCGATAAATGCCGTTCGTCGGGGCCTCAACAGTGAAGTTACCGCGCAAGTCGGTCACCGTGCCACCCACAAACGTACTGTCCTTCGCTCGGAATAACTGTACAGTAGCCTGTGCCAAAGGTTCCTTCAAATCGGCATCGGTAACGTGCCCGCTGATAGTCAAATTATCGCGGGGTTGGGCACTGGCTAACATAGAGAAAAGCCCAAAAAGGGCTAATAGTAAGAAATTCTTCATTACTCAATTTAGCTAAATCTTCTGCATCTTTGACGCCACGGGCCCAAAAAGGTTTAATCCTTTCCACACTTTTTTCGCCCAACGGACTTTACCGGCACCAAACGCCCCGTTACCCGGCACCAAACGACCAGTTACCCGCCGGGTTAAGCCCCTCAACCCGGCGGGTTAAGCCTGCTAACCCGCCGCCTTAGCATCCTGAGTCAGTCTGTCTGCGTGTTACAGTTGACAGATTACAGTTTTATAAAGAGCGGCGTAAAGGGGATGAGAAGCGGTCGTCATGATGGTGAGGCAGCCAACTTATGTCTCGGTCAGGGAGACGAGGCCGTTGTGAACGGTAATGACTGACTGGCGCTCGAGGACGGCGATGAGGGCGTTGACGGCCTCGCTGATCTTGACGCCCGAGCTGGCGAAGCCGAGCTTCTTGGCAGCGAGACTGGCTATGCGCTCGGCGGGCAGGGAGAACTCCTCGGCGACGATTTCGCGGATGACGCTGATCATCTCGCGGTCGGGGATGTCGGCAATGGTGCGCAGCGAGGGCGAGCGGTAGAAGTCGCAGGCGTCGGCACTCTCGCGGTCGAGCCAGAGGGTGAAGCCGCTGCCGTTGAGCAGGGGCTCGCGGTAGAAGTTGGCGGCTGCCAGCTCGACAGCCCGCTGGATGTTGGCACCGGCATGACCGAAGCCAAAGTAGCGGGCGAGCCGCTTGCAGAGGTAGCCGTCGTTGACGGGCTGCTCGACCTTCAGGATGCGGCGGATGGTGTCGCGGTTGTAGACGCGCTCGGGGTTGTAGTTCTGCTTGTCGACGGGTGACGGCGGGAGCTGGGCTTCCTGATAAGGCCGCTGGTGGGCATTGCGGACGGCCTCCTCGACAGTCTCCGAGGGCTTGGCGCTCTCCACCGAGAAGGCGTAAGACGACTTCGTGGCCTCGGGCTTGACGGGTGCGGGACGGGCGCTCTCGGCCTCGCTGAGGGCCTCGCGAATCTGGCTGATGACGCGCTCGCGGTTCTCGTACCAGTCGATGCTGTAGATGCGCAGGGTGCGCCAGTGGAGCATCTGGAGGACGTTGGGCTGCACAATCTCGCGGTCGCGCGTGGTCTTGGTGGCGTAGTAGCTCTTGCCGTCGCAGAGTATGCCCAGAATGTAGCGTTCGGGATGGTCCTTTGCCGAGACGGCGATGTCGACCTTGAAGTTGGAGCGGCCCACGCCGGCTGTCACCGTGTAGCCGAGCTCGCGGATGGCCTGACAAATCTGCTCGATGAGCACGTTGCTGACGCTACCGGCTTCGGCCTGGGTGGCGGTCATCGGCAGGCGGCCGTTCTCAGCATACTCGAGGAACGCCTTCAGCCCCTCGACGCCCTTGGCATTGGAGCGCTTGAGGTCGATCTGGCTGGACAACAGAGTGGAGTATACCACCATCTCGTAGCGGGCACGCGAGACGGCGACGTTGAGTCGGCGCTCGCCGCCGGCATTGTTGAGCGGTCCGAAGTTCATGCTCACCTTGCCGAACTTGTCGGGTCCGTAGCCGACGGAGAAGAGAATGACGTCGCGCTCGTCGCCCTGAACGTTCTCGAGGTTCTTGATGAACAGCGGCTCCTGTCCGCCAAGGGCGATGTCCTTCAGGTCGGGATGGCGGTCGAGCTCCTCGCTCAGAATATCTTCGATGAGGTTCTGCTGCACCTTGCTGAACGACACGATGCCGATGCTCAGACGGCTGAGCTCGGGGTCGGCCAGGCGGCGCATCACCTCGTGGGCAATGGCCTGAGCCTCCTCAGGATTGCTGCGTGTGCGGCCCTTGTCGTACTTGCCGTCGACCTTGACCAGCCGGACCTTCACGTCCTGGTCGTCGACCGAGGGGAAGGTGAGCAGGCGGTTGTCGTAGTACTGCGAATTGCTGAAGGCAATGAGGCTCTCGTGCTTGCTGCGGTAGTGCCAGCTGAGGTAGTACTCGCGCATGGAGAGCGTGCGGCAGTCGTCGAGTATGCTCTCCATATCGTCGATGTCGGCCTCGTCCTCGTCGACCTGCGACGATGTGAAGAAGCTGGTGGGGGGCATCTGCTTGCTGTCGCCGACGACGATGAGGGCCTTGCCTCGGGCTATGGCGCCGACGGCCTCGCTGGTGGGCATCTGCGACGCCTCGTCGAAGATGACAAGGTCGAACTTCTCGCTGGCGAGGTCGATGAACTGAGCCACCGAGAGCGGACTCATCAGCATGCAGGGGCAGAGTCGGGGCAGCAGCGTTGGGATGCTGTCGATGATGGTGCGGATGGACGTGCCTCGACCGCCGTTGGCGATGTTTCGCTTCAGGATGCTCACCTCGGAGCCGTCGACCGATGCGGTGGCTGCCGAGGGGATGCGGTTGACCAGCCGGGCGTAGAGCTCGGCCTTGCTCAGCTCCTGGAACCGCTGCGTGTTCTCCTTATACTTGTCAATCTGCTGGCGGAAGAGCAGTCCGTTGAACTTGCGCAGCTGCTGGCTGTCGTCGATGGCTGCGGTTATCATCTGGTGGTAGAGGCCCTTGACGTAGGCGCTGATAGCGGCGGCAGGGCGGCGGCCCTCAGCCTCAATCATCTGGACGACGGGCTGCAGACCGAGGGTGGTCAGCTCGCGCTTCTTGTCAACCCAGTGGCACCAGTCCTTGACCGATGCGTAGTTGGCCATCCAGCGCTCGACGTTAGGGGCCGTGCCGTCGACCGTAGGCTGCGAGGCCGTGAGACGGCCTAACCGCCCGACCAGACTCTCCAGCTGGCGGAACGTGCCCAGCAGAGCGTCGGCGCCGTCCTTGAAGTCCTGACGGAACGCCTTCCAGCCGCCGTCCATACTGCCAATGAAGCGCTTGCGGCAGTCGCTGTAGCGCTCGCCTTTCTTCTTGGCATAGCTGGCCAGCAGAGCGTCGACGTCGTCGACCAGCGTGAAGAGCTGCTCGGCATCGTCGACGGCGATGTTGCCAAACTGGCGGAGCTCCTTCTGATAGCTGCGCTTGGCGAAGAAGCGGGGCAGGAACCACTTCTGCTGAATCTCGTTCCAGCGGCGGCGCTCGCTGTCGACGTCGATGTTCATGATGCCGTCGAGCGGGCACTCCAGCTGGGTGCTGCGGTCGATGCAGGCAGACAGCCGCTCGAGCCACTTCACGTCGTCGGCGGCGGTCAGGGTGAAGGGTGTGGTGTTGCCGAAGCTGTTCCGCTGTTCACCGTACTTGGGCCAGAGGGCGCCGAAGTCGGTCAGGACTTGGCGGATCTCGTCGAGCGTAGCGGTCTTGTTGTCAATGGGCTCGAGTCCGGCCAGCGCATGACCGCGGGGACTGCCCACGAGGCCGACGACGGTCTCAGCGGAGTCGATCTGGCTCAGGCACTTGTCGACGAATGCCGCCGACTGCTGACTGGCGGGGAAGGTGTAGCCCTCGAGTTCGTCGCCCTCGTTCTGCAGATACTCGGTGATGCAGTCGTAGAGACTCAGTCCGCTGCTGCCGCGCGTGTGTAGTGTCTCCATGTAGGCTATCAGCTCCTGGCGCTCGCGGAACAGCTCGTCGGACGTGCCCTGATAGGCTTCGGGCGACTTCAGCTTGCGGGCGTTCAGCACCATGTCCATCTGCTCGAGGAAGTGCTTCTTGGTCACCTTGTTGGAGTGCAGCTCGAGGCAGAAGGGCGCCAGCCCAATCTTCTCCAGGCGCGACTGCACGACCGACAGCGCCGCCATCTTCTCGGCAACAAAGAGCACCCGCTTGCCTTGGAACAGGGCGTTGGCAATCATGTTGGTGATGGTCTGTGACTTGCCCGTTCCCGGGGGACCATGCAGGATGAACGACTTGCCGCGCCCTGACTCGACAACGGCCTCCATCTGCGACGAGTCGACGTCGAGGGGTATGCAGAAGTCGCGGGGCACGTTCACCTTATCAGTATTACGGGCGTCGATGGTGTCGTCAGTATCGTCCTGACCAGCCGACTTTCCCGTCAGGGTGCTGATGACGCTGTTCTCCTCAAGCCGGGCGGCGTTGGTGTGGATGTCGTTCCACATGACGAACTTGTTGAACGAGAAGAGGCCCAGCATCGACTCTTCGAGCACGTCCCACTTCTTCTGCTCGATGATAGCGCGGCGGATGGCGGTGAAGATGAGCTTCACGTCGACGCCGCTTGCGTCCTTGGGCAGCTGCTTCAGGGCGTCGAGCTTGATGTTGAAGTTCTGCTTCAGCAGTTCGGTCAGCGTGATGTTGAGCATGATGTCCTCGTCGCGCTTGCGGACGACGTAGTTGTTGCCAGCCCGGCGGATGATGTCGACGGGCAGGAGCAGGATGGGAGCAAAGCGGGGCTGCTCGCTCTTCGTCGTCTCGTACCACTTCAGCATGCCCAGCGTCAGGAACAGGCTGTTGGCACCGTTCTCCTCGATGGCTGTGCGCGCCGTACGGTAGATGTACTTCAGTCCGTCCTGCAGCTCTTTCTCGGTCAGGTAGCTGACAATCTTGTTGTCGTTTATAAGCTCTGTGACCAGCGCCTGATGCTGAGTAGCCTGATGGGCAGAGTCGAACATGCCGTGCTGCGAGGGCTCCATCCGGGTGCTGGGGCAGGGTGTTATCTGGTAGTCCTCACCGTTCTGCAGATAGTCCTCCAAACGGTCGATACCAAACGAAATGAAAGGTACAACGCGCTTTCCTAAGCGCGTATTAAGCAGATTGTTACGCAGCGAGAAGTCGAGCAGTTTGCGCTCCCATAGCAGCTGCTTGGTGAGCGTCACGTTGGGCTCGTCCATGCGCAGGTCGTAGTGGTTCAGGCTGTTGATGTAGCTGGTGGCGTTCTCGTGGACGACGCCCTCGTTCTCGAAGGTCCACGCGCCGTCCTTCTGCACCCGCTGGGGAATGGGCCTGACGTTGCCTAAGCGGCAGCGGCGCACGTCGACGAAGTGGACGAAGCTGTTGTCGTCTCTCACCTTGCGGGCAGCAGTCTCGACAGCGTCCTCGAACGAGACGGCAGCCGACTGCGTGATGGCCGTCGTCTCGACCAGCACTACGTTGTTGTTGCCGTCGGCCATCTCCTTCAGCAGGTACGACGCATCGTCGCAGACCATCTGCTGATGGACGGTCGGCGTGAGCCAGGCGCCTACCAGCGCGTGACCCTGCAGAATGACGATGATGGGGTTGATGCCTATCTGCTCGAGGCAGGAGGCCATCAGGAGCGTGGTGTCGACACACGTGCCGAGCTTCTCGGACAACACCTGGTCGGCAAGTCGCAGCCGCTGGCCGAACTTCTCGAAGTTGGCAGGCGGCGCACAGTAGACGATGCCCTCCTGGCGCAGCGCCTCGTAGAGGGCTGCCACCTGCTGGCGCACGCGGTTGCGGTTCTGCGTCTGGTACTCGTCAAGCGACGACGAGCCCGTCAGCTGCTCCAGCTGTCGGCCCGTGTTCACCAATACCCGTGAGAGTGCCGGGTGGTTGGGCACGACGTAGGCGGCTATCAGCTCGGGCATGATGCCGGTGCCGCTCCACTGGTTGTAGGCCAGCAGGCTGATGGGGTAGTCGGCCCTGAACAGTTCCTCCTCGTCGTCGGCCACCGTTAGCGTGAACGACGTCCCGATGGTCTCGGTCGTCGTGCTCAGGGCGTTGATGTCGGGCTTGATCTCAACCGTTCGCAGCTGGACGGCGCTGCCGCTGCCCAGACTGTCGACATGAGCCGTACTTTCGACTATGTATGTGCCCTTGAGCGTCACTACGAGGTGCTGCCAGTCGCGCGTGTCGTGATTCTCGACGATAAGTGTCTTGCAACAGCCGATGCCGTTGGCCACCATCGCGTAGTTAACGCACGGCAGGTAATCAAACTTCAAAACGACCTTGTTCTCCATCATCCTTACTGTTATTGGTAAAAAAAAGCCCCCTCATAGCCTCACGGCCGGGAGGGGGCGATCATAAAACATAAACTATTACATTACTCTCATTTCTCTTATTTTCCGTTCAGGGCGAGGCTCACCTCCACAGCGATGCTGACGGTAGCACCCACCATCGGGTTGTTACCGATACCGAGGAAGCCCATCATCTCGACGTGAGCAGGAACTGAAGAGGAACCTGCAAACTGAGCGTCGCTGTGCATGCGGCCCAGCGTGTCGGTCATACCGTAAGAGGCGGGACCGGCAGCCATGTTGTCGGGATGCAGCGTGCGGCCCGTACCACCACCAGAGGCTACTGAGAAGTAAGGCTTGCCGGCAAGCACGCGCTCCTTCTTGTAGGTTCCGGCAACGGGGTGCTGGAAGCGGGTCGGGTTGGTCGAGTTACCCGTAATCGACACGTCGACGTTCTCCTTCCACAGGATGGCAACACCCTCGCGGACGTCGTCGGCACCGTAGCACTTCACCTTGGCGCGGGGACCGTTAGAGTAGGGAGTCTCCTTGACAGTCTTCACCTCGCCGGTGTAGTAGTCGAACTGTGTCTGTACGTATGTGAAACCGTTGATGCGGCTGATAATCATGGCGGCGTCCTTGCCCAGACCGTTCAGGTTGACGCGGAGGGGCTTCTGGCGAACCTTGTTGGCCTTCTCGGCAATCTTGATGGCACCCTCGGCGGCAGCGAACGACTCGTGACCGGCCAGGAAGGCGAAGCACTCAGTCTCCTCGCGCAGCAGACGGGCAGCCAGGTTACCGTGACCCAGACCCACCTTACGGTCGTCGGCCACAGAGCCGGGAATGCAGAACGACTGCAGACCGATACCGATGGCCTCGGCAGCGTCGGCGGCATTCTTCACGCCCTTCTTGATGGCGATGGCAGCGCCGCAAACGTATGCCCACTTAGCGTTCTCGAAGCAGATGCGCTGAGTGTCCTCA
The DNA here is from genome assembly GCA_017395215.1 of Prevotella sp. GTDB lineage: Bacteria > Bacteroidota > Bacteroidia > Bacteroidales > Bacteroidaceae > Prevotella. The sequence continues at coordinate 12,761 of JAFPVW010000049.1, forward strand.
CACATCTGGTAGGGGTCTACGCCAGCCTTCTCGCAAATCTCGTTGGCCTCTTCGATGCTGCTGATTCCGTTCTCTTTCAGAGCGGCCAGTACCTGGTTGATACGACGCTCGTAGCTCTCGAAACTAACTTTTCTTATCATAACTTGTGTCCTCCTTTATTCTTTGCGTGGGTCAATAGCTTTAACAATTCCCTGCTCGGCGGTGGTGCGGCCATAGCTGCCGGTGAACTTCTTCACGGCCTCGTTGGCGTCCATGCCGCCCTTGATGGCCTCCATCATCTTGCCCAGGTGTACATACTCGTAACCGCAGACCTGATTGTCCTTGTCGAGGAACTGCTTCGTGATGTAGCCCTCGGTCAGCTCCAGATAGCGCGTGCCCTTGGCAACGGTGCCGTAGAGCGTACCCGTCTGAGAGCGCAGACCCTTACCCAGGTCCTCAAGACCGGCACCGATAACCAGACCGCCCTCTGAGAAGGCGCTCTGCGTGCGGCCATAGACAATCTGGAGGAACAGCTCGCGCATGGCGGTATTGATGGCGTCGCAGACGAGGTCGGTGTTCAGGGCCTCGAGGATGGTCTTGCCCGGCAGAATCTCGCTGGCCATAGCGGCAGAGTGGGTCATGCCCGTGCAGCCGATGGTCTCGACGAGAGCCTCCTGGATGATGCCGTCCTTCACGTTCAGCGACAGCTTGCAGGCACCCTGCTGAGGGGCGCACCAGCCGATACCGTGAGTGTAACCCGAGATGTCCTTGATCTCTTTTGCCTGAATCCATTTACCCTCCTCAGGAATAGGAGCCGGTCCGTGATTGGGACCTTTTGCAACAACGCACATGTTGTTGACTTCGTTTGAATACTGCATATTAATTACTTAAAATTAGAATGTTGCTCTAAAACTTCTGCAAAGGTACACAAAAATACCTAAAACCTATTATATTTATTCCCACTTTAACCTTATTTTGTATTCTTCATTATCTGTTCTTAGTCCTGGCGCTGATTTTCTTTCCCTCTTTATTCCATGTGTATATCCAACTGCCTTTATGGCTCGTGATGGTATTACATGATACACCGACGATTTCGCCAACGTCGGAAGCGTTCATTGCTTTCAGCACTTTGCCCCTGGCATCGTAGATGCGATAATAAGAGTAGTACTTCGCCACGATGAAGTCGCTGCCCCACCCCTTCAGTTCTCCCACACTGCCGCGCGACAGCCCGCCAATCTTCTTGCCTTGCTCGTCGTAGACATAGTACCAGCTCTTTGTCTCCTCAACGTATGAAATCTGTTGGCGCTGCGGCTCAGCCGCCTGAATAGCGATGGGTGCAAAAACGGCTATTGCCAACATCAGTAGCAGAATAGTAAATAGTTTCTTCATACCAAAGATTGTGTGACAGTTGACAGATGACAGTTTAACAGGAAGGCCGGCACCCTGCGATTATTTGGGGCATACGGCAGTGATGAGCTCGTCGGGCGTCAGGAGCTGCTGCTCGCCAGTCTCCATGTTCTTGAGCGTAAGCTTGCCCTGGCTGATCTCGTTCTCGCCGGCGAGGGCGACGAAGGGAATCTGCTTCGCGTTGGCATAGGCCATCTGCTTCTTCATCTTCGCTGAGTCGGGGAACACCTCGGTGCGGATGCCGGCCTGGCGGGCTCGGGCGGCGACGGGCAGGCAGTAGGCGGTCTCCTGCTGGCCGAAGTTGATGAAGAGCAGGCGGGTGCCGTTGGTGGCGTCCTTGGGGTAGGCGTCGAGCTGGTTGAGCACGTCGTAGATGCGGTCGACGCCGAAGGAGATGCCGACGCCGGAGATGCCCGGCATGCCGAAGATGCCGGTGAGGTTGTCGTAGCGGCCGCCGCCGGTGATGGAGCCTATCTCGACGTCGAGGGCCTTGACCTCGAAGATGGCACCGGTGTAGTAGTTCAGGCCGCGGGCGAGCGTGAGGTCGAGCTGCAGTTCGTTGTGGAGGGCAGCGGCACCGCCGCTGCACAGCGAACTGAGGATGGTGCGGAGCTCGTCGACGCCCTTGAGGCCGGTCTCGCTGTCTTTCAAGACTTCGGCGATGGTCTGGAGCTTCTCGTCGTTGGTGCCTTCGAGCTGGATGATGGGCTGCAGCTTCTCGATCTGCTCTTCGGTGAGTCCGTCGTCGCGCAGCTCCTGGTTGACGTTGTCGATACCTATCTTGTCGAGCTTGTCGATGGCGACGGTGATGTCGACTATCTTGTCGGCGGCGCCGATGACCTCGGCAATGCCACTGAGAATCTTGCGGTTGTTGATCTTGATCTGCACGCGTACACCGAAGCGCTGGAAGACGGTGTCGACTATCTGCATGAGCTCGACCTCGTTGAGCAGGGAGTCGGAGCCGACGATGTCGCCGTCGAACTGCCAGAACTCGCGGTAGCGGCCTTTCTGGGGACGGTCGGCGCGCCAGACGGGCTGCATCTGGTAGCGCTTGAAGGGCAGCTGGAGCTCCTCGCGGTGCATGACGACGTAGCGGGCGAAGGGCACGGTGAGGTCGTAGCGCAGGCCTTTCTCGCACATTTTGGCAGCAAGATGGAGCGAATTACGCTCCTGCAGCTCCTCGTCGGTAACCTTTGCAAGACAATCGCCGCTGTTGAGAACTTTGAACAGCAGTTTGTCGCCCTCCTCGCCATACTTGCCCATGAGCGTCTGGAGGGTTTCCATCGCGGGTGTCTCTATCTGCTGGAAGCCGTAGAGCTGGTATACCTGGCGGATGGTATCGAAGATGTAGTTGCGACGGGCCATCTCCTGTGGGCCGAAGTCGCGCGTTCCTTTAGGAATCGAAGGTTTCATAAGTATAAGCCCACCCAAGCCCATTCCCGAGCAAGGCTCGCCTACCCGTAGCCTTTCCCCAAGGGAGGGATGTTTAATTACATTCTTGGGCGTTAGTGGCTCTCCATATTTAATGATTAGAAATTATTACTATTTTTGTTTACAGCTCATCGGGTATTCAGACATCCCTCCCGGAAGGACTTGGGAGGGCTACCCGCGCACGATGGTCTGGTCGCGGTCGGGGCCGATGCTGATGATGGCGATGGGGGTTTCCAGCTCTTTCTCCAGGAACTGGATGTAGTCCTTGAAGGGCTGGGGGAACTGGTCCTCGCTGGTGAACTGCGTCATGTCGGTCTTCCAGCCGGGGAGCTCCTGGTAGACGGGCTCGATGCCGTCCTCGATGTTGTAGGGGAAGTAGTCGATGAGCTGGCCGTTCTGACGGTAGGCCACGCAGGCCTTGATGGTGTCGAACTGGTCGAGCACGTCGCTCTTCATCATGATGAGCTTCGTGACGCCGTTGACCATGATGCTGTAGCGCAGGGCGACGAGGTCGATCCAGCCGCAGCGGCGCTCGCGGCCCGTGACGGCTCCGTACTCGTGGCCGAGGTCGCGGATGGTCTTGCCCGTCTCGTCGAACAGCTCGGTGGGGAACGGTCCGGCTCCAACGCGGGTGCAGTAGGCCTTCATGATGCCGAAGACGTCGCCAATCTTGTTGGGACCGATGCCCAGGCCGGTGCAGGCTCCGGCGCAGATGGTGTTCGACGAGGTGACGAAGGGATAGGAGCCGAAGTCGATGTCGAGCATGGTGCCCTGAGCACCCTCGCAGAGCACCGACTGGCCGCTGCGCAGGATGCGGTTGATCTCGTGCTCGGAGTCAACGATGGGGAACTGGCGCAGGTAGTCGACGCCCTCGAGCCACTTCTTCTCGACTTCGGTGATGTCGTAGTCGAAATTGAGCGACTTGAGAATGGCCTCGTGGCGGGCCTTGGCGGCGGCGTACTTCTCAGGGAAGTTCTCGAGGATGTCGCCCACGCGCAGGCCGTTGCGGCTGACCTTGTCGGTATAGGTAGGACCGATGCCTTTGCCGGTGGTGCCTACCTTGTTCTTGCCCTTCTGGGCCTCGTAGGCGGCGTCGAGCACGCGGTGGGTGGGCATGATGAGGTGTGCCTTCTTCGAGATGTGCAGGCGCGACTTCAGCTCGTGGCCGCTGGCCTCGAGAGCCTTTGCCTCGTCCATGAAGAGGTCGGGGGCCAGCACCACGCCGTTGCCGATGATGTTAGTTTTTCCCCCCTGGAAGATTCCCGAGGGAATGGAGCGCAGCACGTACTTCTGGCCTTCGAACTCCAGCGTGTGGCCGGCATTGGGGCCGCCCTGGAAGCGGGCTACAACGTCATACTTGGGGGTCAGCACATCGACCACCTTTCCTTTTCCTTCATCGCCCCACTGGAGTCCCAGCAGGACGTCTACTTTTCCTTTGTTCATTACTTGCTTTTATTTTGTTTTGTCTGTTTCTTTGTGTTCTTCTGCCTCGTCAGCCTGGCCTGGCACGTCGAGCAGATGCCGTATATATATAAGGTGAAACCATCCTTGCGGAACCGCTTCAAGTGCAGCTGGTCGATGGCCTCTGAAATCTCCTGCGAGCGCACTTCAGTCACCTTGCCGCAGACGGTACACATCTGGTGGCAATGGGAGTTGTTGTCATAGCAGGCCTCGTACTTCGTCGTGCCCTGAAAGCGGTGGCGAATGACCAGGCGCAACTCCATGAAGAGGTTGAGCGTGTTGTAGAGCGTGGCGCGACTGACGGGGAACTTGTATTCCTTGACCAGTTTCTCGCCCAACTCGTCGAGGGTGAAGTGCCCGTCGGTGTCGTAGACAGCACGCAGAATCGCATAACGCTCGGGCGTCTTGCGGTGGTTGTTCATCTCCAAGTAGCTGTCGAGAATCCTCTCTACAGCGTCCTTTACACTATCTTTCATCTCTTAAAGCTTCATAAACCAGTGCAAAGGTACAAAGAAAAAAGGAAACCGACGAGCGTTTAACAACATTTTTATTTTTAGGAGTTGAGGAGTAAGGAGTTGAGGAGGTAAAGTAGATTACTCCTCAACTCCCTACTCAACCGAGCCAATGTAGAGAAACACCATGCCGAGCAGCACCAAGGCCAGGTCGAAAGCCTTGGCACGCAGGTTGTTCTCGTGGAAGAACAGGGCGCCAAACAGGAAGCTGACGACCACCGAACTGCGACGAACCATCGAGACAATGCTGATCATGGCCGACGGCAAGGACAGCGAGTAGAAATAGAGGAAGTCGGCCGTCGAGAGGAACAGGCTGACGCCCACGATGGACCACGCCCAGTGGAAGGGCGTCGTTTCCTTGTGCTTAGGCCACCACAGCAGCAGGAGCATCAGGAGCATCATGCCACACTGATAGATATTGTACCACGACTGCACGAGCATGCGGTCGAGCCCTGCCCCACCCTCGCTGGCGGGTGCCATCAGGTACTTGTCGTAGAGTCCGCTGAGGGCTCCCAGGGCTGCGGCGCCGACGATCATATAGATCCAATGGTCGTGGCGGAAGTCGATGCCCTCCTTCTTGCCACTGCGGCTCAGCAGCAGGAACGACACGACGGCCAGCGCCACACCTATCCACTGCCACACGTTCAGACGCTCGCCGAACAGCAGCAGGGCGCCGACGAGCACCATCACGGGCCGCGTGGCGTTGATGGGGCCGACGATGGTCAGCGGCAGGTGCTTCATACCGAAATAGCCCAGAACCCAGCTGCTGAGCACGATGACGGCCTTCAGCACGACGTACTTATGGACCTCCCAGCCACCCGAGGCCACGTGTAACGTCGAGCCGTCGAGCACGCTGGTCGTGCTGCTGAGGATGATGAACGGCAGGAAGATGAGCGACGAGAACAGCGTGTTGAGGAACAGTACGGGAATGACGGCATTACCCTTCAGCGCCTGCTTCTTGAACGTATCGTAGCAGCCCAGCAGCGCTGCCGACATAAAGGCGAGAAATAACCACATTGGAGAATTTACGATTTACGATTTTCGATTTTCTATTGACGGTTTATTAATAGGTGATGTCTTCGAGGAACAGGGCGTGGGCAGGCATCGACTCGCCGGCTTCTGTTCGCTTTTTTCCTTCTATGATTTTGCGGAAGTCATCTAACGTGACGCGACCGCGACCGACGTCGACGAGGGTGCCGACAACGGCGCGCACCATGTTGCGCAGGAAGCGGTTGGCACGTATCTCGAAGTACCACGTCGTGGGCGACGTCTGGTGCCACTCGGCCGTAGTGACGCGGCAGAGGGTGGTCTTCACGTCGGCATGAGCCTTACAGAAAGCACCGAAGTCGTCGTATTCCATCAATACTTTCGCCGCCTCGTTCATCTTATTGAAGTCCAGCTGATAATGCAGTTCGCATGAAGTAAAGCTGAGGAACGGATTCTTCGCGGTATGCAGGTAGTAGCAGTACATGCGGCTGGTGGCCGAAAAGCGGGCGTGAAGGTCGTCGGCCACTCGCTCAACCTTAGCAACGGCGATGTCGCGGGGCAGCAGCTTGTTCAGCTTATAGGTCAGCTGCCGGCCGTCGATTTCATTGGGGAAGTCGAAGTGCGCCACCATCATGCGGGCATGTACTCCGGCATCCGTACGCCCTGCTCCCGTCACGATAATTTCACTACGCAGCAGCAGCGACAGGGCCCCCTGCAGGCGTGCCTGCACGGAGTCGTCGTTGGGCTGTATCTGCCACCCGTGGTAGCGGGTGCCGTCGTAGCTGAAAGTTACAAAATATCTCATTGCGACTAAGTTACATTAGGAACTAACTGACAAAGTAAGACACATGCCGTAGACTCGTCGACGGCGAAGCGCTGGTCTGTACGCTGGCCAATGAGCCAGACTATGCAGCCTTCAGCATCTACGACAACTGTCTGGCGACGCTTCTCAAAGATGGAAAGCTTGCGGTCGGTCAGGTAATCGCTTACCAGGCGCGAGCTTTTCATGCCGAAGGGACTGAAACGGTCAGCCGGCCGTACTGGGCGTACCGTCAGCGGAAAGCGTACTTTGGCGGCATCGAGCGTGGCACACTGGGGGGAGCGGCTCACAACGACATCGTCGGTAAGTGAAATGCGGAGTGACACTTCCTCTGTATAGCGATAGAGTCCTGGCTCTGGAATTGTCAGCTCGGGCAGAGGCTGACGACGTTCCTCTACAATTAGGCTACCACAATGAACGGTCAACTCATGGGTTGGCGACTGGAACAGGCAGCCGGAACGCGGTGCGTGAAGAATGGCGGCTATCTGCTGAACCTGAGCCGGTGAAAAGCCATGAGGTGACAACAGCTCGAAAAGAATGCATTCTGGCGACGGCTGGCGCAGAAGGTCGCTGATAGATACTGCCCCTCCGACTACGAGCTGCTCAACAGCCGACCGTACGGCGGCATTGAAGAGGCGCTCGGCGTCGGCCATACGGCGGGCAGTCTGTGCGATATTCTCAGAAGCAGCCGGATTAATCTGTCGTAACAGCGGCAGCACTTCAAGACGTATCTTGTTGCGCACAACATCAGGAACAAGATTGGAACTATCGACCACGTAGGGCTGACTACAGGAATCAAGGTAGCTGAGAATGTCGGCACGACTGACGCAGAGCAACGGGCGAACAACGTGACCGTTGCGCGGCCGGATGCCCGTCAAGCCATGAATGCCCGTGCCGCGAACAAGATTCATTATCAGCGTCTCGACCGCATCGTCACGATGATGGGCAACACAGACCTCACTGCCACCAACATCGCGCCGGAGCTGCTCGAAATAACGGTAGCGCAGCTGGCGGGCAGCCATCTCAATGCTTACTTGATGGATATCGGCATAAGTATTTGTATCGAAATGACTTATATGAAGAGGAACACCCTGATCACTACAAAGCGATACGACGAACTGCTCGTCACGGTCGGACTCAGCACCGCGCAGGTGGAAGTTGCAGTGGACAGCCTCGACCTGATAGCCGAGACGCCTTAGAATGAGTAGCAGAGCCACGCTGTCGGCACCGCCACTGACAGCCACCAGGTTAAGAGCGCCGTGCGACAGCAGGTGTTCTTCGGCAATGAACTGGCCGACAGCCTTCTCAATGTTCAAAACGCAAGATTCAGCCACCGAATTATTCAACGTAAAGCACCAATCCCTTCAGATATTCGCCTTCGGGATGGTAGATGTTCACAGGATGATCAGCTGGCTGGTGCAACTGATGGAGAATGCGTACCTTTCGACGGGCCTGAGCTGCCGCCGTGAAAACGGCGTTGCGGAAATGGTCCTTGGTGACGACCTGCGAACAGCTGAAGGTAAATAAGACACCTCCTGGCTCGATTATCTGGAAGGCTTTCTGGTTAAGTCGCGTATAGCCTTTCAGGGCATTGTGCAGGGCTCCGCGATGTTTGGCAAAGGCCGGCGGGTCGAGAATGATGAGGTCGTACGGCTGACTGGCCGTGTCGAGAAACTTGAACGCATCCTCGCAGAACGCCTTGTGACGCTCGTCGCCAGGAAAGTTGAGGGCCACATTCCGGTTGGTCAGCTCGATGGCCTTTGCGCTGGAGTCGACGGAATGAACCAGTGATGCCCCACCCCTCATGGCGTAGAACGAGAAACCGCCCGTATAACAGAACATATTCAACAGGCGACGGCCACGGGCATAGTGCTCGAGCAGCAAACGGTTTTCGCGTTGGTCAACAAAGAAGCCGGTCTTCTGACCGCGCAGCCAGTCGACATAGTACTTCAGGCCGTTCTCTATGGCGACATTATCGGTACTACCACCATAGAGGAATCCATTCTCAGGCTCCATATAGGGCAGCGTGGTCTCACTCTTATAATAGACATTCTGGATGCGGTTTCCCATCACAGCGACCAGCTGGCCGGCAATCTGCTTGCGACAGAGATGCATCCCGATGCTGTGGGCCTGCATGACGGCGGTGTGGCCATAGATATCGATGACAAGTCCCGGCAGATGGTCGCCCTCGCCGTGAACAAGGCGATAGGTATTGTTGTCGGACGAGTCGGCCAGCCCAATTGCCTTACGCAGCTGGAGGGCCGACTGTAAGCGCGAGGCCCAGAACTGGTCGTCGATGGCTACATCGCGGAACGAGAGCACGCGGACGGCAATGGAGCCCTCCTGGTAATGGCCTACAGCAATAAAACTGCCTGTCGAGGTGACCACACGAACGACGTCGCCCTCGTCAATACCGTCGTCGATGTGCTGGATAGCACCTGAGAAGACCCAGGGATGGAAGCGCAACAGGCTCTCTTCCTTACCTCGCCGTAGTTGTATCTGTTTCATTTTCATCTGGTCTTATTAGTTCATAGTCGCCGCTTTCCTTCAGGCGCTCAAGTTCCTCGTAAATCTGAATGCAGGCCCACGCATCGGTAGCAGCATAGACTTTCTGCTTCTCGTCGAGCACGTCGCGCTCCCAGTTGGTCAGCCGCTGGGCCTTGCTGATCTGGCGGCCGAAGAGGTTGGCAAAGAGTTTCTGCAGGCTCAGGTCCTCAATCCCGACTTCACGTACATGGTCCTGAATGTCTATAAAATTGCCCGCTTCAAACCGCTTGAGCTTTCGCAACCCGTTCAGGTCGTCGTGCCACGAGAGGCCGATTTTCGGAACTGATGTGTCTTCTAACAGTCGGACGATGGCCGGCGTCAAACCGATAACGTTAAGGCGGAACAGAAAGCAAACGTCGTGGGTGGCAACCTGCAACAAGGCAACACGGTAACTCGTGCCCCGCGAGAACGACGGCCTCGTCTCGGTATCGACACCGAGTATGGGCTGCGCCAGCAGGTAGTCGACGGCCTTCTCGGCCTGTGTCTTCGACAGGATGACATGAATCCGGCCTTCGAAGACTGTGCGCGGAAGTGTTGGAATCAGGCTCTTGTCGAACTTGCTGTATATCTGTTTTTTCATCATAAAATGTTTACGAGGTGCAAAATTACAAAAAAAACGGCATAAAGATGGTAAAATGTGAAAAAAATCAGCTACTTTTGCACTCTAAATCAAGAATAGCAAAGACATGAGCAAGAAAAAAGCAAGAAAAACGAAAGAAGAAAGTCCCGCAACAACCTTCCAGGAGGCATTGGGACTGAACAAGATATTCGACAACGAACGACTCAACTTTTTCATTGGCGTGCTGCTTCTGGTTTTGGCAGCCTACACCACTATGGCCTTCGTCTCGTTCTTCACGACGGGAGCTGCTGACCAAAGCATCATTGAGGAACTGAGGGAGGGAGAGCTTGCCAACCAGCAGCAAGAGTTCAGCAACTCGTGTGGCTCGTTAGGAGCCTACCTGTCGTGGTTCTTCATCAAACGTTGTTTCGGAATTCCGGCCTTCCTCATACCGCTGATGATTCTCGTCACGTCGCTTCATATGATCAAGGCATACAGGGCGAAGCTGCTAAAATGGTTTCTGGCTCTGATGGTTACAATGATATGGGCATCCGTCACTATGGCTAAGTTCGTGTCACCGCTCTTTGCCGAGTCACACTTCAACCCCGGAGGCGACCACGGCCGGCACATCTGCCAGCTGATAGAGGGCTACATCGGGACGCCTGGGCTGACTGCCGTCCTGGCGCTGGTAGCCATCGCATTCCTTACCTATCTTAGTGCTGAGACTATTCTCATCATCCGCAAGGTGTTGAATCCGATGAAAATCATCGATACCGTAAAGTTCAAGATAACCAACAACGACCCCACTGAGCCCGTCCTCTCGTATGAGAATCAGATTATGACCGAGGACGACCCGAAAGTGTTTGACGACCCTATGGAGCAGGTGGTGGAGTTTCCCGTTGGCGGCAAGCCCACGGTACACGACGGCCTTGACGAAACGACGACAAAGCCGGAGAAGACCGTAAAGACGGCAAACCCGGAAGGCGAGCCGGGCTTTGAGGTAGAGACGGCCAAGGCTGAAGAAGTGGCCGACGGCAAGGAACTGGTGCAGGTGGGCGACAAGGAGCTTGAGCCCTACGACCCGAAGCGCGACCTCGAGGACTACCGCTACCCAACACTCGACCTCCTCAAGAAATACGAAAGCGACGGCAAGCCCTATATCGACATGGATGAGCAGACGAAAAACAAGAACCGCATCGTTGAGGTGCTTCATACGTTCAGTGTCGAAATATCCACCATCAAGGCCACTGTCGGCCCGACCATCACGCTCTATGAGATTACACTGTCGCCCGGTGTGCGCATCTCAAAGGTCCGTTCGCTGGAAGACGACATCGCACTAAGCCTCTCAGCCTTGGGCATCCGAATTATTGCGCCCATCCCCGGCAAGGGCACCATCGGTATCGAGGTTCCGAATGCCAAGCCTTCGATTGTCTCGATGGAAAGCATTCTGAACTCGAAGAAGTTCCAGGAGACAACGATGGAGCTGCCCTGCGCAATGGGTAAGACCATTACTAACGAAGTATTCATGTTCGACCTGGCCAAGGCCCCCCACCTGCTCGTCGCAGGTGCAACCGGACAAGGTAAGTCGGTTGGCCTGAACGCCATTCTCACCTCTTTATTATATAAGAAACACCCGGCAGAAATGAAAATCGTGTTGGTCGACCCGAAAATGGTTGAGTTCAGCATCTACAAGACCATCGAGCACCACTTCCTGGCAGCCCTGCCCGAGGAGGCCGACAATCCCATTATCACCGACACGTCGAAGGTGGTACGCACGCTGAACTCGCTCTGCGTGGAGATGGATGCACGCTACGGACTGCTGATGGCTGCCGGCGAGCGCAACATCAAGGACTACAACCGCAAGTTCAAGGAGCGTCGCCTGAATCCGGAAAAGGGGCATCGCTACATGCCATATATCGTGGTGGTCATCGATGAGTATGGCGACCTCATCATGACTGCCGGCAAGGAGATTGAATTGCCCATAGCCCGTATCGCACAGAAGGCGCGTGCCGTCGGCATACACATGATTATCGCTACGCAGCGCCCGACGACGAACATCATTACTGGCACCATCAAGGCCAACTTCCCTGGCCGAATTGCCTTCAAGGTGAGCCAGGGTATCGACTCGAAAACTATTCTTGACCGTATGGGGGCCAATCAGCTCATCGGCCGAGGCGACATGCTCTACCTGCAGGGCAACGACCCTATTCGTGTTCAGTGTGCCTTTGTCGATACGCCCGAGGTGGTCAACATCAACAACTTCATTGCTGCCCAGCAGGGGTATACCGAGCCCTACGAGCTTCCGGAGCCAAAGATGGAAGAAGGCGAAATGAGCGGCGAAGCCCGGGAAGTCGACATGTCGCACCTCGACCCGATGTTTGAGGATGCCGCACGACTCATCGTCAGCAACCAAAGCGGCTCTACATCACTCATACAGCGCAAGTTCGCCATCGGTTATAACCGCGCCGGCCGTCTGATGGACCAGCTGGAGAAAGCTGGTGTTGTCGGCGCCGCCATCGGCTCGAAGCCGCGCGAAGTGCTGATTCAAGACGAGGTAACATTAAACAACCTGATTAGTAACTTAAGATAAAAAAGAAATGAAAATGAAAAAGATTGTTTTTGCGATGCTATCATTGCTTGCCTGTACCGTTAGCTACGGACAGAGCGCTAAAAATGTACTCGACAAGGCAGCAGCCGTCGTCAGCAGCCCCAAGGGCATTCAGGCCAATTTCACCATGACCGGCGGAATGGGCGACGCCAGCGGAACCATATCTGTCAAAGGACGCAAGTTCCAGGCTACGACTCCTGTTGCCACTATCTGGTTTAACGGAAAAACCATGTGGACGTACATGAAGAAGAACGACGAGGTCAATGTAACAACCCCCAACGAGGCACAGTTGCAGAAAATCAACCCCTACAACTTCATTAATCTCTACAAGAGCGGATACGGCATGACCATGAACAAAAGCGGGAAGGTCTTCGTTATACACCTCACAGCGCAAAACTCTGCCAAGATTAAAGAACTGTTCATCTCGGTCGACAAGAAGTCGTACCACCCGACGCAAGTAAAGATGCTGCAGGGCACCAAATGGACCACTTTTGACATCAGCAACCTGAAGGCTCAGAACCTGAACGATAACATGTTCACCTTCAATTCAAAGGATTTCCCCACAGCTGAGGTTATTGACCTACGATAAATATCCGTCAATCCGTCACTTTCGCCCTATCCAACTCATGCTGAGTGTGTTACGTGGTGACGGATGATGGTGACGGGTGACGGATGGCTAAATGTTCCAACGGCAGTAAAAATTCACGGGCGGTGAACGATGATTCACCGCCCGTGAACATTTGACACAGAGGCTTGGCGCACGGGCATGCACCATGTATCCGTCATCCGTCACCATCATCCATTGCCACGTATCCACTTGATTATCTGACAATTACGTGGTCGTGATGGATATGATGGATATAAAATTATCACAGTGCGCCCAATTCAGTCAAAAAAAGAATTCCCGAAAAAATTTGGCGTTTTGCTCTCTTATTTGTAACTTTGCATCCGATTTCTAAGTTAACCCCTCGTCGCGCCCTCGTGTAGGGTGCGAGTGGACTGACAAAACGACGGCTCTCGGGTTAGGGCTGGCATGGTACACAGGGACAAGTATAACATTTAAAACAACAATTGCATTATGGCAGAAATGAATTTTGGTGGCGTCATTGAAACAGTGGTCACCAGCAAGGAGTTCTCACTCGAGAAAGCACGTGAAGTATTGAAGGATGAAGTCATCGCCGTCATCGGCTACGGTGTGCAGGGGCCCGGACAGGCCTGCAACCTGCGCGACAACGGCTTCAACGTCATCGTCGGACAGCGCGCAGGCAAGACCTACGACAAGGCTGTGGCCGACGGCTGGGTGCCCGGCAAGACGCTCTTCAGCATCGAAGAGGCCGCCGAGAAGGGTACCATCCTCTGCATGCTACTCTCCGACGCTGGTCAGATTCAGCAGTGGCCCACCATCAAGAAATACCTGAAGCCCAGCAAGACACTGTACTACAGCCACGGCTTCGCCATTAACTGGAGCGACCGCACGGGCGTTGTTCCCCCGAAGGACGTCGACGTCATCATGGTGGCTCCTAAGGGCTCAGGCACCAGCCTCCGCACCATGTTCTGCGAAGGCCGCGGCCTGAACTGTTCGTACGCCATCTATCAGGACGCTACGGGCAAGGCCAAGGACAAGACGCTGGCCTTCGGTATCGGTATCGGTGCCGGCTATATGTTCGAGACAACGTTCCAGCGCGAGGCTACCAGTGACCTCACCGGTGAGCGCGGCTCGCTGATGGGTGCCATCCAGGGCCTGCTGCTGGCTCAGTACGAAGTGCTGCGCGAGAACGGCCACTCGCCCTCGGAGGCCTTCAACGAGACTGTCGAGGAGCTCACCCAGAGCCTTGGCCCGCTCTTCGGTGCCAAGGGTATGGACTGGATGTACGCCAACTGCTCGACCACCGCTCAGCGCGGTGCCCTCGACTGGGCTCCCCGTTTCCACGACGCCATCAAGCCTGTCATGGAGTGGCTCTACTACTCGGTGAAGACCGGCAACGAGGCTCAGATTACCATCGACGCCAACTCGAAGCCCGACTACCGTGCAGGCCTGGAGAAGGAGCTCGAAGCCATGCGTAATCAGGAGATGTGGCGCGCCGGTGAGACCGTCCGCAAGCTGCGTCCTGAGAACCAGGAGGTTTAAGAAGGTTAGAATAAAGAAAGACAATCTCCGAACCGCCATGCGATTCGGAGATTTTTTCGATCTGTATTGTAAGGAGCATGGAAGCGGAGCCGTCCCCACCCAGTCAGACATAGACGGATGGGGCATGAAAAAGGACTCGGAACGCCTGACATCCTGTGGCAAACGTGTGGCGTTCCTTTCTGGTCTGTGCAGATATGCGAACAACACTCTAGGTACACATTTGAAAGCGCCAGACATTCCTACCGGTGACGGCACTCGCCCGATACCGCACGCCTTCACCGACATGGAGCTGAGGAATCTCTTCATTGCATGCGACAACATCGCAAGGGAACACAAGTCAAAGGCCGCCCTGATGCGGCAGGCCACGGTGCCGGCCCTCTTCCGCCTGATGTACTCCTCCGGGATGCGCACCAAGGAGGTCAGGATGCTAGATTGCGAGGATGTAGACCTTGTGCATGGAGTGATAGACATAAGAAGATCCAAGGGACACCATGAGCACCGGGTGGCACTCCATCCGTCCATGCAGGAATACCTGACACGATACGATGAATTCATGAACTCGGCCATGCCCGGCAGGAAGTGCTTCTTCGCAAACGAGAAGGACGCATACTACTCCTCCACATGGCTTGACTGGAATTTTGAGCGCATGTGGTACAGGTTTAACGGCGGTCATGCCGTACCTTACAGCCTGCGTCACCACTATGCAGTGGCCAACATCAACAGCTGGCCTGCGGACAGCGACTCCTTCAACAAACGTCTTGTCTATCTCAGCAGGAGCATGGGACACGCCACCCTTGAGAGCACGATGTACTATTACAGCTATACCCCGGCGATGGCTGAGGGCATCGTGGCGGACAAGGGTGAGACCTTCAGGAATGTCATTTCTGGTGAATATTAGGATTACAGACATGAAGATCAAGCGCAATACCAGAGAGCTGTCGGCGATGATGTCCGACTGGCTGAGAGTCTACCTGCCGAGTACCCGCTTCAGGAGCCGGCATACTATTGACAGCTACGAGTCGTCCCTGTCGCTGTATCTGGACTTTTTGGAAAAGAACAAGCAGGTGACGGAGACAACGATTGACGAGGAGTGTTTCCGGCAGCAGTGGATAGAGGAATGGATCAGCAAGGCACACGACGAGAGGAAGAACTCGAAGCGGACGTGTGACCTGCGCCTTTCCTGCATACGCTCCCTGCTTAAATACCCGTCTTCAAGGAATGCCCTGTTCCTCCCGTATTACATTGATGCCATGGACATCAAAAAACTGACGAGGGGACGCGGAAAACAAGTGGAAGGGCTTAGCAAGCATGCCACAGCCGTACTCTTTTCTGCCATGAAGCCAGTAGGCAATGTTTCTTACCGAGACAGGGTGTTCTTTACGATCATGTACGACACGGGAGCCAGAGTCAGTGAGGTGCGGTGCATCAGGATCAGAGACCTCGCACTATACGACAAGACACCCCATGTGATTGTATGCGGAAAGGGCGAGAAGCACCGCACGCTACTGTTTTCCCCTGATACTGTCAAACTGCTGAAAGCCTACATTACGGATTCTCATGGCAACCAGCCATGGCCAGAAGGCTATCTGTTCTATTCCAGGACAAAGGGCAGGGGTACGCCTGTCAGCGTCGATGCCATAAACAGCAGGCTGAAAATCTATGCGAAACTGGCTCATAAGAAGTGTCCGGAGATACCGGAAAACCTGCACACCCACCAATTGCGCCACTCTGTCTGCACACACATGTACCAGGATGGTATCAATCTGGCCAAGATATCGGCCTACTTGGGACATGAGAGCATAGAAACTACAAGGATCTATCTCGGTATAAGCAGGGAAGAACTTGCAGAGGCAATGGCTAAGAGGGAGCCGGTAATGTCTGATGGCGGAGGCAAGTACAAGAACGTGAAAGGCGGGCTACGCTCACTGATAGAAAAAAAACAGTGAACCTCGTACTTTATTATTCCGAATCGTGGACAAAAAATACGCTCACAACCAGTATCTTACATTCCTGATTCGGAATAAAAATGTATTCGGTATAAGTGATGTTACACCTAATTCGGAGTAACCTGACCAATACGTATTTCGAGGGGCGTATGGAACGCTCGAAGCTCTGTTTCCACGGCCGCAGCAAGGAGAAGCGCGACGACTGCAAGATAGTGGTGCTGGCCGCCGTGGTGAACACCGACGGGCTGCTCGTGCGTACCATGATATACGAGGGCCGCTCGACCCCCGGTCGCTTGCCAGAGCAAGAACCGCCAGGACGTGACCACTGTGAAGGAGGTGGTCGGCACGCTGGCAGACCAGACATCGCCCGAGGCCCGCAAGATAGTGGTCATGGACGCAGGCTTCTACTCCGATGCCAACGCGAAATGGCTCGTCGAGAACCACTTCGACTACATCACCGTGCTGCCTTCCGGCTATGCCAGATTTACCGCCGGCAGCGACAAGGTGGTGCGCCATGAGGACTGCCGGCATCAGGAGATACGGCTTCAGATGGGCAAGGCGGAGATAGGGGGCGTGCAGCACAAGGCCCTGCTGGTGGACAGCGACGCCAAGGCACTGAAGGAGCAGTCGATGCACGAACAGGCAGCAAAGCGGTATGAGAAAGGGCTGGAGGCCATCAGGGCCGGCATCACGAAGAAGGGCGGCACAAAGAGCCGCGACGCCGTGAACAACCGCCTGGGCAGGCTTGACAAGCAGTACGGTGCCATCCGCAAGGAGTACGAGGTTGACTTCACCTACGAGGGCAAGGGCAAGAAGGAGAAAGCCGTCGCATGACATACGCCCCGTCTACCACAAGTCCGACGGAGGCATCAAGGCACACCTGAACCTGGCCGTGCTGGCCTATTGGATTGTCTCCGTCACCAAGTATCGCCTGAAACTAAAGGAGTACTCCAACGTCCGCTGGGACGAAATCATGCGCATCGCATAGAGCCAGGTCGTTGTTACGGCTGAGATGAGCACTGAGGATGGAGGCAAGGTATACGTGCGTCAGAGTACAGAGACTGAGGAAGAACTGGCCAAAATATACAGCTTGCTGGAAATCAGCCCCAACCCGATAGGAAAAGTAAAATCGCAGGTACACCCAAAAGCACCTCCAAAAAAATCCACCTCCTGAAAATCAAGGAGATACGTAGCATTTAGCTGCAATGTGGGTTAAGAAGTAATGCTGCTGCAATCCGGGCGTGCCCACGGTCGTGTATTTGTTACCCAAGAAAAAACATTCCGAAAACGTTTGGTAAGTGAAAACAATTTGCTACCTTTGCACCCGATTTTGCAAGCAGAATGATACAAACAGATACAAATATGAATAAAATCGTCAGAAAAGAACAGTTTTCAGAGAAGGTTTTCCTTTTCGAGATTGAGGCTCCGTTGATTGCCAAAAGCCGCAAGGCGGGCAACTTTGTCATCGTCCGCGTCGACAAGAAAGGCGAGCGCATGCCCCTGACCATTGCTGGTGCCGACATTGAGCGTGGCACCATCACGCTGGTGGTTCAGATGGTGGGTCTGTCAAGCAAGAAGCTCTGTGCACTCAGCGAGGGCGAGTACATTGCCGACGTGGTTGGCCCGTTGGGCAACCCCACCCACATCGAGAAGTACGGCACGGTGGTCTGTGCTGGCGGCGGCTTGGGCGTGGCGCCGATGCTGCCCATCATCCAGGCTCTGAAGAAGGCGGGCAACCGCGTGCTGTCAGTCATGGCTGGTCGCTCGAAGGACTTGATTATATTAGAAGATAAGGTACGCGAGAGTTCTGATGAGGTCATCATCATGACCGACGACGGCTCATACGGTGAGAAGGGCGTGGTGACTGTCGGCATCGAGAAGTTTATTGAGCAGGAGCACGTCGACAAGGTGTTTGCCATCGGTCCTCCCATCATGATGAAGTTCTCGAACCTGACGGCGCAGAAGCACAACATTCCCTGCGAGGTCAGCCTGAACACCATCATGGTCGACGGTACGGGTATGTGCGGCGCCTGCCGACTGACCATTGGCGGCAAGACGAAGTTTGTCTGCATCGACGGTCCTGAGTTCGACGGCGCACTCGTCGACTGGGACGAGATGTTCAAGCGCATGGGCACGTTCAAGCGCGCCGAGCAGGAAGAGCTGGAGCACTACGAGGAGCACTTGATGGCCAGTGCCACCGTTCCCGAGGCTTCTCCCTCGGGAGCCACCGACATCGTCATGGACAACGACCCCACAAACGATACCATCGACGTGCTGACCGACAAGAAAGCCGCATGGCGCCAGGAGCTTCGCACAGCCATGAAGCCCAAGGAGCGCATGCAGATAGAGCGCGTGGTGATGCCCGAGCTCGACCCCGTCTATCGCGCCACAACCCGCACAGAGGAAGTGAATATCGGCCTGACCAAGGAGATGGCCATGCAGGAGGCCAAGCGCTGTCTGGACTGCCCCAAGCCGTCGTGCATCGAGGGCTGCCCCGTGAGCATCGACATCCCCTCGTTCATCAAGAATATCGAGCGAGGACAGTTCCTCGCAGCCGCCAAGGTGCTGAAAAACACGTCGTCGCTGCCTGCCGTATGCGGTCGCGTCTGCCCGCAAGAGAAGCAGTGCGAGAGCAAGTGCGTCCACCTGAAGAGTGGCGGCAAGGCCGTCGCCATCGGCTATCTGGAGCGCTTCGCCGCCGACTATGAGCGCGAGAGCGGCAACATCAGCCTGCCCGAGATTGCGCCCTCGAACGGCATCAAGGTGGCCGTCGTGGGCTCTGGTCCTGCCGGCCTCAGCTTTGCTGGCGACATGGTGAAGAAGGGCTACGACGTCTACGTCTTCGAGGCGCTTCACGAGATTGGCGGTGTGCTGAAATATGGCATTCCCGAGTTCCGTCTGCCCAACAAGATTGTCGACGTTGAAATCGAGAATCTGGCCAAGATGGGCGTACACTTCCAGACCGACGTCATCGTCGGTAAAACCATTAGTGTTGAGCAACTTGAGAAGGATGGCTTCAAGGGAATCTTCGTAGGTTCAGGAGCCGGTCTGCCCAACTTCATGAACATCCCGGGCGAGAACGCTATCAACATCATGTCGTCGAACGAATACCTGACGCGCGTGAACCTGATGGACGCTGCCAACCCAACGACCGATACGCCTATCAACTTCGGTAAGAACGTGCTCGTCGTGGGTGGCGGCAACACCGCTATGGACTCCTGTCGCACCGCCAAGCGACTGGGCGGCAACGTCACGCTGGTCTACCGCCGCTCGGAACAGGAGATGCCCGCCCGACTGGAAGAGGTGAAGCACGCCAAGGAGGAAGGCATCAACTTCCTGACGCTGCACAACCCCATCGAGTACATTGCCGACGAGCAGGGTGCCGTCTGCAAGGCCGTATTGCAGGTAATGGAGCTGGGCGAGCCTGACGCCAGTGGCCGCCGCTCGCCTGTGCCCGTTGAGGGCAAGACGGTGACGCTCGACGTCGACCAGGTCATCGTGGCCGTCGGCGTGAGCCCCAACCCGCTGGTGCCGAAGTCTATCCAGGGACTGGAGCTTGGCCGCAAGAACACGATAGCCGTCAACGAGGGCATGCAGTCTTCGCGTCTGGAAATCTTCGCCGGAGGCGACATCGTGCGTGGCGGCGCTACCGTTATTCTGGCTATGGGCGACGGCCGTCGTGCTGCCCAGAACATGGACGAATTTCTTAAGAAATAATAGTGCGCCTTGCGGTTCCCCCGCAAGGAATAATTATGAACGGATTATATACCATTGTACTGCTCATACTAAGCAACATCTTCATGACGCTTGCTTGGTATGGGCATCTTAAATTGTCGGAGTCGGGTGTCAGCAACAACTGGCCGCTGCTCGGCGTGATTGTGTTCTCGTGGGGCATCGCCTTCTTCGAGTACTGCTGTCAGGTGCCCGCCAACCGACTGGGGTTCATCGGCAACGGCGGTCCCTTCACGCTGGTTCAGCTGAAGGTGGTCCAGGAGTGCATCTCGCTGGCCGTCTTTGCCGTCATTGCCAACATCATGTTCCAAGGGCAGAGCCTGCACTGGAACCACATTCTGGCCTTCCTCTTCATCATCCTTGCCGTCTATCTCGTGTTTATGAAATGACGGAGCAGGAACAGCTGTTCAAGCGGCTCAACGAGCGGTTCGTACGGGCCTTCGCCACCTATCGGCTGTTAGAGGACTATGATTATGTGCTGATTGGCCTTTCGGGTGGTAAGGACTCGCTGCTGCTGACGGAACTGTTGGCCAGACGCGCACGCATCCTTCACCCGCGCTTTCGCGTAGAGGCCGTTCATGTGCGTATGGAGAACATCCGCTACGAGACCTCGGCCGACTACCTGCAGCAGTTCTGCTCGTCGCTCGATGTCCCCCTCCATCTCGTCACCACCCGCTTCGAAACCCTCCAGCCTGCCGCCACCGCTGACGTTCGCTGTGCTGCTGCGCCGCAGCAGTCCTACCCTCAAAAAGCCAAGCCTCCCTGCTTTCTCTGCTCCTGGCACCGCCGCAAGCAGCTGTTCAACCTGGCCCAGCAACTGGGCTGCAACAAGATTGCACTGGGCCACCATCGCGACGACATCATCCATACAACGCTGATGAACCTGACGTACCAAGGCCGCTTCGGCACGATGCCCGCACTGCTGCGTATGCGCAAGATGCCGCTCGCAATCATACGGCCGCTCTGCCTCATCGACGAGGCCGACATCAGGCGCTATGCCGAACTCAGCGGCTACCAGAAGCTGGTGAAGCTCTGTCCGCACGAGCACGACACCAACCGCACGGCCATTGCCGACCTCTACAACCGCATCGAACAGATGAATCCCGAGGCCCGCTATTCCATCTGGAGAGCGCTGGAGCAAGAGGGGAAATTGACTGAAGAGTATTAAAAACATATAATTCTTAGGGCCGGATTCACGATTATTTGATTTTTCTCCGTATCTTTGTAAATCAAAAACTTTTGAGATAATGAGAAAAATGAAGATAACAACCATATTATTAGCGGCCATGATGGCAATGCCGGTAATTGCCCAGAAGCGCAAAGCCCCTGTCAGAAAGAAGGTTGTGCCCGTTGTGGTAGAACTGTCAAGAGAGGAGCAGTTGTTTGAGGATATGCTTGAGGCAACCCAGCAGATTATGTTCATCGACAGCGCCGTGGTCGACAAGCAGAGTTTTCTGGAGTCATACCGCCTGAATGCTGAGGCGGGCACCGTCACGGGCTACAACAGATTCTTCAGGAGCGAGGACCAGCCCTACTCGACCGTCTACGTCAACCAGCTTGGCAACAAGTGCTGGTTTGCACAAAACGGACGGCTCTACACGGCCGACCTGCTTGGCAACACGTGGAGCGAGCCGGCACCGCTTGAGGGACTCGGACAATACCAGCGCACCAACTATCCGTTTATGATGTCGGATGGTACCACGCTCTACTTTGCCGCCATCAGCGACGAAGGGCTGGGCGGACTCGACATCTATGTGTCGCGCTACGACTCTGAGACAGGAAAATACCTGCTCGCCGAGAACATCGGACTGCCCTTCAACTCGAGCGCCAACGACTATATGTACGCCATCGACGAGATGAACGGCATCGGCTACTTTGCCACCGACCGCCGACAGCCTGAAGGGAAGGTGTGCATCTATACCTTTATTCCCAACCAGAAGCGCATCACTTACTCGACTGACGAACTCGACAAGGCGGCCATCAGGAGCAGGGCCAGGATTGAGCGAATTGCTGATACCTGGGGCGACGGGGAATTGCGAACGGAAACGCTCGACCGTCTGAACAATGCCGGCAGACGCCCCAAGGAGGAAAAGAAGAAACAGCCTGAATTCACGTTTATCATCAACGACGACATTGTCTACAACAGCTTGTCTGACTTTCAGGATGCCGACAACAGCAAGCGCATCGCAAACCTGATGAAGATGCGCAAGTCGTACGACGAGCTGGGCACCAATCTCGAGAAGATGCGCGACTACTATGCCACAAAGGCCGACATTGCCGAGAGAAGCAATATGCAAGCCGAGATTCTTGGCTGCGAACAGGAATACTACCAGCTGGAGAGCGACATACGGCAGCTGGAGAAAATCATACGCTACGCTGAGATAAAAGCTATAAACCAATAAAACAAAACAAGCCCTATGACAACAAAAAGAACCTTCCCGGAATCTGAACTGATCATCAATAATGACGGTTCGTGCTTCCATCTGCACCTGAAGCCTGAGCAGCTGGCCGACCGCGTCATCCTCGTCGGCGACCCTGCCCGCGTAAATACCGTAGCCGACCACTTCGACTCTCGCGAGTGCGAAGTCAGCAGCCGCGAGTTCCACACCATAACCGGTATGTACAAAGGCAAGCGTATCACTTGTCAGAGTCATGGCATCGGCTGCGACAACATCGACATCGTGGCCAACGAACTCGACACGCTGGCCAACATTGACTACACCACGCGTGAGGAAAAAGACGAGCACCGCACGCTCACGATGGTGCGCATCGGTACCTGCGGCGGTCTACAGCCTTTCACGCCGACAGGCTGCTTTGTGGCCTCGGTCAAGAGCATCGGCTTCGACGGCCTGCTGAACTATTATGCAGGACGCAATGTCGTCTGCGACATCCCGATGGAAAGAGCGTTCATGGAGCACATGCAGTGGCCCCCCATCAAGGGAGCACCCTATGTCGTTGTGGCCGACGAAGAGCTCATCGAACAGATTGCACAGGACGATATGGTGCGCGGCTACACCATCTCGTGCGGCGGCTTCTATGGCCCGCAGGGGCGTGTGCTTCGTGCCGACATTGCCGACCCACAGCAGAACGAGAAGATTGAGGCATTCGAGTATGAGGGCATGAAAATCTGCAACTTCGAGATGGAGAGTTCAGCCCTCGCCGGAATGGCTTCATTGCTCGGACATCGCGCCATGACCTGCTGCATGGTCATAGCCAACCGCTACGCGCAGAAGATGAATACCGAATACAAGAACTCCATCGACACGCTCATTGAGAAAGTCCTCGACCGTATTTAACCAAAACTATTTTATACCATTATGGATCCAATTACACTTTACACACTCATTGTGGTAGCTGTGCTGCTGCTCGTCCTCTTCGTCTTCATTTCTTACGTCAAAGCGCCTCCTTCGTTTGCTTACATCATCTCAGGTCTGTCATCCCAGCCCCGTGTGCTTATCGGTAAGGGTGGATTCCGTGTACCGTTCCTCGAGCGTCTCGATAAGGTATATCTCGGACAGATTACCGTCGACATCAAAACGGAAGAAAGCGTACCCACCAACGACTTCATTAACGTCGACGTAGACGCTGTGGCTAAGATTCGCGTGACGCCTAATAACGAAGGTACACGACTGGCTGCCAAGAACTTCCTGAATATGATGCCTGAGGAGATAGCCACACAATTGCAGGACTCGCTGCAGGGTAATATGCGTGAAATAATTGGTACGCTCGACCTGCGTTCGCTCAACACCGACCGCGACGGA
This sequence comes from Prevotella sp., assembly GCA_017395215.1. Classification (GTDB taxonomy): domain Bacteria; phylum Bacteroidota; class Bacteroidia; order Bacteroidales; family Bacteroidaceae; genus Prevotella. Next base: position 36,639 of record JAFPVW010000049.1, read on the forward strand.
TTCTCTGACCAGGTGATGCAGAAGGCGCAGCCCGATATGGCCAAGCTGGGCATCGAGATTATATCGTGCAACATCCAGAACGTTACCGACCGCGAGGGACTCATCAAGGACCTTGGTGCCGACAATACGGCCAAGATTAAGAAGGATGCCGCCATCAACCGCGCCGTTGCCGAGCGTGATGTGAAGATTGAGGTGTCGAAGGCCGACAAAGAAGCCAACGATGCCCGCGTAGATGCTGATACAGCCATCGCCGTCAAGAACAACGACCTGGCCCTGAAGCGCGCTGCCTTGAAGCGTGAGGCCGACACCGCTCAGGCTGATGCCGATGCCGCATACGCCATTCAGCAGCAGGAGCAGCAGAAGACAATCAACATCAAGACCGTCGAGGCCGAGATTGAGAAGACCAAGCGTGAGCAGATTCTCTCAAAGGAGCAGATCGAAATCAAGATGAACCAACTGGCAGCTGAGGTCGAGAAGCAGGCTGATGCTGATAAATATAAGGTGGAAATCGATGCTCAGGCAGACCTCGAACAGCGCAAGCGTGTGGCTGAGGCTCAGAAGTACGAAGCCGAGCAGCGCGCTCTGGCTCAGAACGCCGAGTCTGATGCTGCCCGCTACCGTCTGGAGCAGGAGGCCATCGGTATCAAGGCTAAGGGTGAGGCTGAGGCTTACGCTATCCAGAAGAAGGGTGAGGCTGAGGCTCTCGCAATGGACAAAAAGGCCGAGGCCTACAAGAAATACAACAATGCCGCTGTAGCCCAGATGATGATCGAGATTCTGCCGCAGATTGTCGAGAACGTCGCCAAGCCCATCTCGGCCATCAAGGATGTCAACATCTACAGCGCCGACGGCGGTGGTGTCAGCTCGCTCAGCGGCAATGTCCCTGTTGCCATCAAGCAGGCCTTCGACGTGCTCAAGTCGGCAACGGGCGTTGATATGGCCGACATCATGAAGGCTGGCAGCATCGAGGCAGTCACCACGCGTAACGTCAACCTCAACGACAAGGCCGCCGACGCCCTCTCAGGCATCGTAAAAGACAAAAAGTAGTAAATGAACATCCTCAACAACGACACCATCTGCGCCCCCGCCACCGCTGCCGGGGGCGCACTTGCCATTATCCGCGTCAGCGGCCCCAACGCTCTCCCCATCGTCAGCACCCTCTGCCCTCTACGCTGCGACACCGTCGCAGCCAACACCACCCACTTCACCCGTCTTGTCGAGTACGATGCTGTATCACAGCATCCCCACCCCATCGACGAAGCCCTCATCACCACCTTCCGCGCCCCTCACAGCTACACTGGCGAAGACAGCGTAGAAATCTCCTGTCACGGCTCCCGATACATCATCAACAAGATTCTGGAACTCCTCATACAGCAAGGCTGCCGCATGGCTCGTCCAGGAGAATTCACCCAGCGCGCCTACATCAACGGCAAGCTCGACCTCAGTCAGGCCGAAGCCGTAGCCGACCTCATCGCTTCTACCAACCAGACCACTCACCGCCTCGCCATGAGTCAGCTCCGAGGCGGCGTCTCCACAGAACTCTCCGACCTGCGCGAACAGCTCCTAAAGCTTACCTCCCTCCTCGAACTGGAACTCGATTTCTCCGACCACGGAGATCTCGAATTTGCCGACCGCAGCGAACTCCAGCAGCTCGCCCAGCGCATCGACGCTCACATCACCCGACTGGCCGACTCCTTCCACGTTGGTAATGCCCTGAAAAACGGCATTCCCGTCGCCATCGTCGGCGCCCCCAACGTAGGCAAGTCAACCCTCCTCAACGCCCTCCTTGGCGAAGAGCGCGCCATCGTCAGCGACATACAAGGTACCACCCGCGATGCCATCGAAGACACCATTAGCCTCGGAGGCATCACCTTCCGCTTCATCGATACCGCAGGCATACGCCACACCAGTGACACCATCGAGAACCTCGGCATCGAGCGCTCCATAGCCGCTGTCCAGCGCGCCCAGATTATCCTGATGATGACAGAGCCCGGAGTCCCCTACCCCGACATCCCCATTCGCGACGACCAGACCGTCATCCGCATCGCCAACAAGACTGAAGACTTCCAGGCCAAATACGGCGTAGGTCTCGACCGTCTGCGCCAACGTCTCATCGACTCAGTCCCCAAAGCCTCCGACACAGACGTCATCATCACCAACGCCCGCCACTACGAAGCCCTCATCCTCGCTCATACCCACCTCCAGCGCGTCCTCAGCGGCCTCCACAACAACCTCAGCGCCGACCTCCTCGCCGAAGACCTCCGACTCACCCTCGACGCCCTCGCTGAAATCACCGGTGCTCAAATCACCACCAACGAAGTCTTAAATAACATCTTTGCCCACTTCTGCGTGGGCAAGTGACCCCTTATAAACAACTCTGAACAACTTGGAGTAATTTGAACTAAGTCCCTCTAAATGAGGGACTTTTTGTATTTTAACACTTCAAGTTGCATATTTGTTAGTTACAGTTTTTCCAGTTATTTTTGCACCGTA
>JAFPVW010000050.1 GCA_017395215.1 Prevotella sp.
CAGTCCTACCTCCGATTCATTCTCATACATCTGTGCCGTATCGACATGTCGGAATCCTGCCTGCAAAGCCAAACGTACATTCTGCCGAGCCGTCTCTCCCCGTAATGTCCAAGTTCCGACACCAATCTGGGGGATTTCAAAGCCGTTGTTTAGTCTCATTGTTGGTAACTTTTATAATTAATCACAAAACTTGGGGCAAATATAACGAATATTCGGCAATTATTCGTATATTTGCCCCAAGAATTAAGAAGAATTCAATTTTATTGCAATTCCTTCTTGCGAGGCATAGTCCAAGCGAGCTTGACTCTGCTCTTGCTTCGAGCGTCATTTGTGAATAAACAATAACTAGACTTATGGACAGAAGTGATTTTATCAAGTTTGTATTATTGAGCCTGAGCATGACAAGTCTCACGGCCCCGGCACAGACATTTCAGCTAAACAGCGATGGATATTTCAATGCCGGCGGTACGGACGTGATGGCGTTCAGCGACTTCTACCCCGAGGGGCACCAGGGCGGTGTTTGCGTGATTATGAACGGACACCGCATTGCCACCAACGGCGACATCCGACTGGAGGCGACGCCCGGTCAGTGGCAGCCCGTACCGAAGCAGTTGAGCCGCCGCGTCGAAGGCGGGAAGATTGTCACCACACTCTGCTATCCCGACTCCTCACGCCACATGACGGGCTTCAACCCGATGGTCTATCCTGATTGGCATGTCAACTATACCGTCACTGTCGAACCACAAGGTAAGAGTATTCTCGTGACCGTGGACCTCGACACGCCCGTGCCCGACTTCCTGCTGGGGAAGGCTGGTTTCAACCTGGAGTTCTTCCCTGGCGAACTTTTTGGAAAGCCCTGGCTAATGGACGGTCAGAGCGGCATCTATCCTCAACAGCCGAACACCCCGCTACTTCAAGTGCCCACAAACCGAGGCCACGATGGTAACTACTTCGCTGGCCGTGGACAGAAGGCTTACCTCGCACAGTTGGACGGAACTGGCTACAGCCCTCTTCGTGCCGACGACATCATCGCTGCGCCTTACGCCATCGGTCGCAAGTTCACCTCCCGCCCTGATGACCGTAGCCAGAGACTGACGGTGGAGTCGCTGACTGGCGACCTGAAGCTCTACGATGGTCGCATGAACCATAACAACGGCTGGTTTGTGCTTCGCAGCGAGATTGCGCCGGGGGCTACGAAGGGAGCCGTCCGCTGGCTCATCACGCCCGCCGTCGATGAGACGTGGAGATACCCCGCCATCATCCAGACCTCGCAAGTGGGCTACCTGCCGCAACAACCTAAACGTATCGTCATCGAAACTGATAAGCGCGAAACTACGGTGGGTGACGTTCAGCTCGTCCGCATCGGTGCCGATGGCGAGACAGTAGTCCGCACATCTACGCCAAAGGTCTGGGGACAGTTCCTGCGTTACCGCTACCTCACGGCTGACTTCGGCGACGTGACGGAGCCCGGGCTCTATCAGGTGCGCTACGGCAACAGTCAGTCGAGCGTGTTCCGCATCGCCGGTGATGTCTATGAGCGGGGCGTCTGGCAGCCTGTCGTCGAGTATTTCCTGCCCGTTCAGATGTGCCATGTGCGAGTGGCTGAAAAATACCGCATCTGGCATGACGCCTGCCACTTGGACGATGCTCTGATGGCGCGTGTCGGCAACCACATCGACGGCTACGACCAACGGCCCGGTCTCAGCAAATACAAGGAGGGCGAGCGCGTACCGGGCGTCAACATCGGCGGCTGGAACGATGCCGGCGACTTCGACCTGCGCGTGGAGTCGCAGGCCGGCGAGGCATACATCCTGGCATTGGCCTACGAGCAGTTCCGTCCCGACATCGACGTCACCGCCATCGACCAGGCCCGCCATCGCGTGGAAATCCACGAGCCGGACGGCAAGAACGACATCCTGCAACAGGTGGAAAACGGTGCGTTCACCGTCGTCCGCACCTATCAGGCCCTGGGCCGGCTCTATCGCGGCATCATCTGCAGCACGCTCCGCCAGTACGCTATGCTGGGCGATGCCGCCGCTATGACCGACGGCGTGGCCAGCGACGATGACCGATGGATCTTCACCGAGGACAATCCCATGCGCACCCTCTCGACGGCAGCCCAGCTGGCCGGAGCCGCCCGCGTACTGCGTGGCTTCAACGACCCGCTGGCCGGCGAGTGTCTCGGCATCGCCGCCGAGCTCTACCGCCAGACGCAAGTGAACGACCGCATGGCGGGCATGAAGCTTCAGGCCGCCGTCGAACTGTATCTGACCACGGGCGAGTCCGAGTACCTCGACTTCATCCTTGCTCAGCAGGATGCCATCGTCAACAACATCGCCCGCACCGGCTGGTTCACCGCCCGCGTCGCCAAACAGCTCGAGGCGAAGAGCCGGGCCAAGGGCGTCGGCAGCCGCGACCGCAAGGCATACCGCACCTTCGCTGCCGCCTTCCGCACGGCCCTCGCCGATTACAAGGCCCAGCTCGACCGTCAGGCCGCCGAGACCCCATACGGTGTGCCCTATCGTCCCAGCATCTGGGGCGCGGGATGGGACATCCAGCGCTTCGGCTTTGAGTATTACTTCCTGACCGACGCCTATCCCGACATCTTCCCCAAGGAGACGGTCTATAATGTCCTGAACTTCGTGCTGGGCTGTCATCCCGGCAGCAACACCGCCTCGTTTGCCTCTGGCGTCGGAGCCTGCAGCGCTACCGTTGCCTACGGACTGAACCGTGCCGACTGGAGCTATATCCCCGGAGGCGTAGTCAGCGGCACCGCCCTTATCCGCCCCGACTTCCCTGAACTCCTCGAGTTCCCCTTCCTCTGGCAGCAGACCGAGTACGTCCTCGGCGGTGGCTCCTCCCACTACATGTTTCTGGTCCTGGCAGCAAACTCTAATTAAACAATGTATGAATAAACTGATAGACGACTGCATGAAACTGGGCTTCGGCATGATGCGACTGCCCAGAGTGGAAGGCACCAACGACATTGACCTGGAGCATACCAAGCGGATGGTGGATGCCTTTATCGAGGCTGGCGGCAAGTACTTCGATACGGCCTACATCTACGAGGGTTCGGAGGAAGCCACCAAGGCTTCGCTCTGCGACCGCTATCCCCGCGAGAGCTATTACCTGGCCGACAAGCTGAACGGCTCTGACTTCGCCGCCAAGAGCGAG
>JAFPVW010000051.1 GCA_017395215.1 Prevotella sp.
ACGCGGCATGGAGACATGGGGCGAAGACCCCTTCCTCACCGGCACGATGGGCACGGCATTCGTCCGCGGTATGCAAGGCGACGACCCCAACTACCTAAAAGTGGCGGCCTGCGGCAAGCACTACGCCGTACACAGCGGCCCCGAGGCCACACGCCACACGGTGAACGTGGAGCCGTCGAAGCGTGACCTCTGGGAGACCTACCTGCCGGCGTTCGAGATGCTGGTCAAGGACGCCAAGGTGGAAATCATCATGGGCGCCTACAACCGCGTCTACAGTGAGTCGGCCTCGGGCAGCAAGTTCCTGCTCACCGATATCCTGCGCAAGCAGTGGGGCTTCCGTGGCCATATCGTCTCCGACTGCGACGCCATTGCCGACATCTGGAAAGGGCACAAGATAGCCAAGACCGAGGCCGAGGCCTGCGCCATCGCCATCAAGGCGGGCCTCAACGTGGAGTGCGGATCCACGTTCAAGGCACTGAAGGATGCCCTGGCCCAGAACCTGCTCACCGAACAGGACATCGACAACGCCCTGCGCCCGCTGATGATGACGCGCCTGAAGCTCGGCATCATCAAGCCCGACCCCGACTGTCCCTACAACCACTTCGACGAGCGCGAGATTTGTTCGGAGAAGAACATCAGCCTCGCCCGCGAGGCCGCCGTCGAGAGCATGGTGCTGCTGAAGAACGAGCGTGGCGCACTGCCTATCGACAAGAACATCCACACGCTGTTCGTCACGGGTGCCGGCGCCGCCGACGCCTTCTGGCTCATGGGCAACTACTTCGGCATCAGCGACCGCTACTGCACCTATCTGCAGGGCATCGTCTCGAAGGTGTCAAACGGCACCGCCGTCAACTACCGTCCCGGCTGCTTGGAGAGCACGCCTACGCGGAATGCCATCAACTGGGCCGTCGATGAGTCGGCAGGGGCCGAGAAGACCATCGTCGTGATGGGTAACAACGGCAACCTCGAGGGCGAAGAAGGCGAGGCTATCGACTCCGAGCGCGGCGACCGCGACAACATCCGCATCCCCGAGAGCCAGATGAACTACCTGCGCCAGATCTGCCGCCGCAAGAAGGAGGGCGTCATCGTCGTGCTCACAGGCGGCAGCCCCGTCGATGTGCGCGAGGTGTGCCAGCTGGCCGACGCCGTCGTCATGGCTTGGTATCCCGGTCAGGAGGGCGGCTACGCCCTCGGCGATCTGCTCTTCGGCGACGCTAACTTCTCGGGCCGTCTGCCCGTCACATTCCCTGAGGACGGCGACCAACTGCCCCCGTTTGAGGACTATTCCATGCGCGGGCGTACCTATAAATATATGTCCGACAACATCTACTTCCCTTTCGGCTACGGCCTGAGCTACGGCCACGTGGACTACAGCAACCTGCAAGTCACGAAAGCCAACCGCAAGGAGGGCGTCACCCTGACGCTGACACTCACCAACCAGGGCGACCGCACCATCGACGAGACGCCGCAGGTCTACATCACGGCTCCCGGTGCCGGCACCACTGCCCCACTCCAGCAGCTCGCTGCCTTCCAGCGCGTCAGCGTGGCTTCCGGCGCATCGGCTGAAGTGCAGTTCACCATCCCTGCCGAACGGCTGATGACCGTCCAGGAAGACGGGAGCCGCAAACTGCTGAAAGGCGACTATACCATTACCGTCAGCAGTGCAGCCCCCTCACCCCGCTCCACCGCCCTCGGCGTGAGGGCTGTCTCGACGCAGGTAAAACTCTGAAAAAAAATAGGAGTTTTCATCCGTCATCCGTCACTTTCCGCCAAACGCATTGATATACAACCGGTTACGGGGTGACGGATATAGGTGACGGGTGACGGATAAGGTCGGCTGGTCGGCAAACGACTTCGTAGGCAGAACAAACCTGAAATGTTCACTGGCCGTGAATCTTTGTTCACGACTGGTGAACATTTGCTATCGAGCACGATGAAACTACACTATCGTAGGTTTCTTGAAATCCGTCACCCGTCACCGCTATCCGTTTCCACATAAGTCATTGACTATCAGTAGATTTTTATCAAAGTGACGGATGTGACGGATATTTTTTCATCTTTTCTGCTGTGTCAAGTCGAATAAATTCACTATTTCTTTGGAATTATCGGGTAAAAATTGTATCTTTGCAGCAAACTTTCCGGATAGACGAAAACAAACATGAATAATATAGCATAACAGAAATAAATAAACAAAAAGAACTATGGCTAAGATTAAGACTATCGGTATTTTGACGTCGGGTGGCGATGCCCCCGGCATGAACGCAGCCATCCGTGCCGTGACACGCGCCGGCATCTGCAATGGTTTTAATATCAAGGGTATCTATCGCGGATACGATGGTCTCATTAAGGGCGAGGTGAAGCAGTTTACAACTGAAGACGTCAGCGGCATCATCACCCGTGGCGGCACCATCCTGAAAACAGCCCGAAGCAAGGAGTTCATGACTGCGGAGGGCAGGCAGAAAGCCTACGAAATGTGCCAGCAGCACGAGATTGACGCCCTGGTGGTCATCGGCGGCAACGGCTCGCTGACGGGAGCCTGGAACTTCGGCGTAGAGTACGACTTCCCCTGCATCGGCCTGCCCGGCACCATCGACAACGACCTCTACGGCACCGATGCTACCATCGGCTACGACACCACGATGAACACCATCATGGATTGTGTGGACCGCATCCGCGACACGGCGAACTCGCACGAGCGCATCTTCTTCGTCGAGGTGATGGGCCGCGACGCGGGCTTCCTGGCTCAGAACTGCGCCATCGCCTGCGGTGCCGAGGCCGCCATCGTTCCCGAGGAAGCAACCGACGTCGACCAGCTGGCCGCCTTCATGGGACGCGGCATCCGCAAGTCGAAGAAGTCGTGCATCGTCATCGTCTCGGAGAGTCCGAAGTGCGGCGCCCTCTACTATGCCGACCGCGTCAAGCACGAGTTCCCGGGGTTCGACGTGCGCGTGTCTATCCTGGGCCACCTGCAGCGTGGCGGCAGCCCTTCGGCCCGCGACCGCATCCTGGCCAGCAGCACCGGCGTAGGTGCCGTCCGGGCCATCATGCAAGGGCAGCGCAACGTCATGGTAGGCTACCGCAACAACGAAATCGTCTATGTGCCCTTCTCAGAGTGTATCCGCACCGACAAGCGCTTTGACAAACGACTGATCACGGTACTGAACGAGCTAAGTATATAATGGCAGACATCACCCTGTCGAAAGCCACATAGAATGCCCCCTATGTCGCCGTCTCTCTTCTATTACACTCCTCGCTGCCACTTCTCGATACGCAGCAGGGCCTCCTGGGTGCGCTCGTGACTGCCGAAGGCCGTGAAGCGGACATAGCCTTCGCCGCTGGGGCCGAAGCCGACACCGGGTGTGCAGACAACGTTGGCGCCATAGAGCAGGGCTTCGAAGAACTGCCACGAGCCCATGCCGTCGGGCGTACGCATCCAGATGTAGGGAGCGTTTTCGCCACCGTAGCATTCGAAACCAAGGTTGTGCAGGACGGAGAGCATCTTCTTGGCGTTCTGCATATAGTAGTCGATGGTCTGCTGCACCTGCTGCTTGCCCTCGGGCGAGTAGATGGCTTCGGCGGCACGCTGTGAGATATAGCTGGTGCCGTTGAACTTGGTGCACTGGCGGCGCAGCCAGAGCTGGTTGAGGGGTATGCGTTCGCCCTCGAAGGTGCTGACGCTGACGTCCTTGGGCACGATGGTGTAGCCGCAGCGGACGCCGGTGAAGCCGGCGGTCTTTGAGAACGATCGGAACTCAATGGCACACTTGCGGGCACCACGGATCTCGTAGATGCTGTGGGGAATTTCCGGGTCTTGGATGTATGCCTGATAGGCGGCATCGAAGAGGATGAGTGCATCGTTCTTCAAGGCGTAGTTCACCCACTTGCGCAGTTCCTGCTTGGTGATGACCGTGCCCGTGGGGTTGTTGGGGTAGCAGAGGTAGATGACGTCGACGGGGCGTCCCTTGGGCAACTCGGGTATGAAACCGTTCTCGGCTGTCGTAGGCATATAGCGCACGTTGGTCCAGCGCCCGTCGCGATAGGTGCCGCAGCGGCCAATCATGACGTTGGAGTCGATATAGACGGGATAGATGGGGTCGGTGACGCCGATGAAGTTGTCCCAGTGGAGCAGTTCCTGGAAATTGCCGGTGTCGCTCTTCGCACCGTCGTTGATGAAGACCTCGTCGATGCTGAGTCGGACGCCACGCGGCACGAAGTCGTTCTTTAGGATGGCCTCGCGCAGGAAGGCGTAGCCCTGCTCAGGACCGTAGCCCCGAAAGCCTTCGGCTGTGGCCATCTCGTCGACGGCCTTGTGCATGGCCTCGATGACGGCGGGACAAAGCGGCTGGGTGACGTCGCCGATACCGAGCGAGATGACGTCGGCCTTGGGATGCATCACACGGAAGGCGTTGACCTTCTTGGCGATGTCGGCAAAGAGGTAGTTGTTCTGTAGGTTCAGGAAGTGGATGTTTACTAATGCCATATCGTATTAACTTTATTTCATTTCTATTTCTCCGTCGAAGACAAATACAGCGGGGCCGGTCATGTATACGTGATTGTTCGATTCGCGCCACTCAATGTGGAGGGTGCCGCCGTCCATGACGATGTCGCTGGTGCGACCGGCGCGACCGGTGAGGCAGGCAGCGACGGCGGTGGCACAGGCACCCGTGCCGCAGGCCTGGGTGATGCCGCTGCCACGTTCCCAGACGCGGACGCGGAAAGAAGTCGAAACCCCTAAAGCCCCCCCTACTGCCCCCGAGGGGGCTTCATTAGTTTTGGGCGCAGGAACTATAGTGTCCCCCTCGGGGGACGAAAGGGGGGCTTCGGGGGCTGCAAACTCAATATTGCAGCGCTGCGGGAAGGCGGGATGGCGTTCAAGGACAGGCCCCGTCACGCCCACCTGGTCGACATCGTCGGTGAAGATGACGTAGTGGGGGTTGCCCATGGAGACAAAAGACCCACCCCCGTACCCCTCCCTATAAGGGAGGGGAGTAGATAGACTTTTCGCGAGTGTGGGGTTGAAGAGGGTGTCGTCCTCGAAGATGGGTTCGCCCATGTCGACGGTGACGGACTCTACGCTGTCGTTGACAATGCGTAGATAGAGGGTCTTGATGCCTGAAAGGGTGAGCAAGCGGATCTCGGTCTCTTGGTATCCATTCCCCTCCCTCACAAGGAGGGGCCAGGGATGGGTCTTCTCATAGAGGTACTTGCCGATGCAGCGGCTGGCATTGCCGCACATCATGGCTTCAGAGCCGTCGGCGTTGAAGATTCGCATGGAGAAATCGGCCTCGGGGACGGGACTGCGGTCGATGAGGACAAGACCGTCGGAGCCGATGCCTTTATGACGGTCGCTCCATGCTATGGCGCAGGCCTGCGGGTCGGCTATGGGATACTGCATGGCATTGACGTAGATGTAGTCGTTGCCGCATCCGTGCATTTTGGTAAATGGAATCCTCATTTGGTCAGATATTCGTTTACTTTCTTGGCTGTCTCGATGCCGCTGGCCATGGCGCGGACGACGAGGGAGGCACCGTTCTGGGCATCGCCGCAGACGAAGACGTTGGCGGGATATTCGGGATGCTCTGGCTTGAGGAAGCCCATGGCCAGCAGGCAAAGCTCGGCCTTGATGATGAAAGGCTCACTTTTTGCGACCATGATGGGACGGCCACCGTCGGGATTAGGTTTCCAATCTATCTCCTGCACCTTAACGCCTGTGAGGTGGCCATCCTCGCCAAGGAACTCAAGGGTGTTGATGTTCCAGCGGCGGGTGCAGCCCTCCTCGTGGCTTGAGGTGGTCTTGAGCGTTCGCGGCCAGTTGGGCCAGGGGTTCTGCGGGTCGTCGGGGCCTTCCACGGGACGGGGCATAATCTCAATCTGCGTCACGCTCTTGCAACCCTGGCGATGAGCCGTACCAATACAGTCGGAGCCAGTGTCGCCGCCACCGATGACGAGTACGTCCTTGCCATGGGCGGTGATGCGGTCATCCTTACTAAACTCGATGCCGGCGAGTACGCGGTTCTGCTGCGACAGCAGTTCGAGGGCGAAGTGAACGCCCTTCAGCTGGCGGCCTGGTGCCTTCAGGTCGCGGGCCGTGGGGGTACCGGTGGCGAGGACGTAGGCGGAGTATTGAGGCGCGAGCTGCGATGATATCGCAGCATACGGGACAGCTTCGCCATAGCGGAAGGCGATGCCCTCCTGCTCCATCATCTTGATGCGCCGGTCGATGATGGCCTTGTTAAGCTTGAAGTTGGGGATGCCGTAACGGAGGAGACCACCGGCGGCCTCGTTCTTCTCAAAGACGGTGACGGTGTAGCCCATCTGGTTGAGGGCGTCGGCGGCTGCGAGGCCGGCGGGACCGGCGCCGATGACGGCCACGCTCATGCCGTTTCTGACTGGCACTCGAGGCTGGATATATCCCTCGCGAAAAGCGCCCTCGATAATGGCGCACTCATCCTCGCGGTTTGTCGTCGGCTCGTGGTTGAAGCGATTCAGCACACAGGCCTTCTCGCACAGAGCCGGACAGATGCGGCCGGTGAACTCGGGGAAGGGGTTGGTGCTCGTGAGCAGGCGGAAGGCCAGTTCCCAGTCGCCCTTATACAACGCATCGTTCCATTCGGGAGCCTTGTTGCCTAACGGACAAGCCCAGTGGCAGAAGGGCACGCCGCAGTCCATGCAGCGCGAAGCCTGCTCACGGCGCTGGTGCGTGTTGAGTGTCTGCTCCACCTCGCCGAAGTCGTGGATTCTATCGTGAATCGGACGGTAGCCCGCCTCCTGGCGGTGTATCTCTAAAAATGCTTTCGGATTTCCCATATCTTTACTTTTTAACCTTTTCCTAATAGTCTCGCTGTATGTCAGCTATTTTCTCGTGCAGTTTCTTCATCTGTTCCTCCTGCAGCACGCGTTTGTACTCAATGGGGACTACTTGTACGAAGTCCTCGACCACGCGCGACCAGTCGTCGAGCATCCGCCCTGCCAGTGCCGATCCTGTATGCAGATAGTGCTGACGGACAAGCTCCAGGAGTTCCTTGCGCGAGACGCTGTCCTCTACGAGGTTGATTTCCACCATATCCATATTGCAGAAGTAGTCGAACGTGCGGTTGGGGTCGTAGACGTAAGCCAGTCCGCCCGACATGCCGGCTGCGAAGTTGCGCCCTGTCTCGCCGAGCACCACGACGCGCCCGCCGGTCATGTATTCGCAGCAGTGGTCGCCAGCACCCTCGATGACGGCGATGGCTCCTGAGTTGCGCACGCCGAAGCGCTCGCCCACCTTGCCGTTGATGTAGAGTTCGCCGGAGGTGGCACCATACAGGCCTGTGTTACCGGCGATGATATTGTCTTCGGCCTTGAAGTCGTCGCTGCGACGTGCTGGAGGCAGGATGCTGATGCGTCCGCCGCTAAGTCCCTTGCCGAAATAGTCGTTGCACTCACCTTCGAGTTTGAGGTTGAGTCCGCGCACGGCAAATGCTCCAAACGACTGGCCCGCCGAACCCTTGAACTTGATGTTTATAGTATTATCGGGCAGGCCTGCCTCACCGTATTTCTTGGCGATGGCACCGCTGAGCATCGTCGTCACGGCACGGTCGGTATTCTTGATGGCATAGAAAGCCTCACCCCCAGCCCCTCTCGCGGGGGAGAGGGGAGTAGATAGTACTATCTCCTGGAAATCAGAGAGAATCTGTTTGTTCAGGCTGGTGCCTTCTACAAGCGAATCAGACGTTTGGTGGTAACCACTCCCCTCCATCACAGGGAGGGGTTGGGGGTGGGTCTTTAACAGACGGCCGAAGTCGATGGTCTTCTGCTTGTCAGTGGCATTCTGAGTGTTTACCTCGATGAGTTCGGTATGTCCGATGATTTCCTTCAGGCTGTGTACGCCCATTTCAGCAAGGTATTCGCGCACCTGCTGGGCAAGGAATGTGAAGTAGTTCACCACATACTCTGCACGGCCTTCGAAGTGCTTGCGAAGCTCCGGGTTCTGCGTCGCCACACCCATCGGACAGGTGTTCGTGTTGCACTTGCGCATCATCACGCAGCCCAAGACGATGAGCGGCAGCGTGCCGAATGAAAACTCATCGGCACCGAGCATCGCCATGATGATGACGTCCTTCGCCGTCTTCAGTTGACCGTCGGTCTGCAGGCGCACCTGATTGCGTAAGCCGTTTCGGACAAGCGTCTGTTGCGTCTCGGCCAGACCAATCTCCGGCGAGATGCCCGCGAACCGCATTGAGCTAGCCGGACTGGCCCCCGTACCACCCTCGGCTCCGCTGATAACGATGAGGTCGGCCTTGGCCTTGGCAACACCAGCAGCAATCGTACCCACACCACTCTCGGCTACCAGCTTCACGCTGACGGCTGCCGTCGGGTTGATGTTCTTGAGGTCGAAGATGAGTTGTGCCAAGTCTTCGATGGAATAAATATCGTGGTGAGGCGGCGGTGAGATGAGCGAGATGCCGGGTATGGCATTGCGCGTCTTGGCAATAATCTCGTTTACCTTAAAACCGGGCAGCTGTCCGCCTTCGCCGGGCTTCGCGCCCTGTGCCACCTTGATTTGTATCTCCTCGGCATTCACCAGATACTCAGCTGTCACGCCGAAACGTCCGCTGGCAATCTGCTTGGTCTTGCTCGACAGCGATACGCCGTCAACCTCTGAGTGGTAGCGGGCATTGTCTTCACCACCCTCTCCTGTGTTAGAGCGAGTCCCAAGTTTGTTCATGGCCAGTGCAAGAGCCTCGTGGGCCTCGATGCTCAAGGCTCCGAAACTCATGGCTCCCGTTACGAAGTGCTTCACGATAGACTCTACAGGCTCGACAGACTCTCCCACTTGCCCCTCCCTATGAGGGAGGGGAGTAGATACCTTCTTAAAGGTGAGGAAGTCGCGGAGGAAGATGGGACTCTCCTTCTCGTCGACAAGCTTTGACCATTCCTTAAACTTCTCGTAGTCACCTGTACGGCAGGCCAGCTGCAGCTTCGCAATCGTCTCCGGGTTCCAGGCATGCTCGATGCCGTCCTTGCGCCACGAGAACTGCCCGTGGTTCTTCAATAGCGATTGTTCCTGAGCAGCTATTTGCAGACGTATCGCATCCCTCGCAATCTCCTTTAGCCCGATACCGCCGATGGTGCTCACTTCTGTGCCGAAGTACCTGCGCAGCAAGTCCTCGCTCAAACCGATGCTCTCGAAAATCTTTGCGCCGCGATACGAGCGAATGGTCGAAATACCCATTTTCGACATAATCTTCTTCAGCCCCTTGTCCACGGCCTTGATATAGTTTTTCTCTGCCGTAGCGTATTCCTCCTGAATCTTTCCGCGCTTCACCAGGTCGTCGAGAATGGCGAAGGTCATATAAGGACACAGTGCACTGGCACCATAACCCAGCAACAATGCAGCGTGCATCGTCTCGCGTATCTCACCGCTCTCCACGATGAGTGCTGTCTGCACGCGCTTGCCCACTGAAATCAGATAATGATGCACGGCGCTGACTGCTAAGAGGGAGGGGATAAAAGCCCACCCCAACCCCTCCCCAAGGGAGGGGCTTTCAGTTACCTTGTCGGTTAGGATGATATAGTTGTACCCGTCGTCGACTGCCTGCTCTGCATCCTTGCAGAGCTTATCCAGGGCAATCCTCAATGCCTCTCCAGCTTGAGAGTAATCACTCCCCTCCCTACCAGGGAGGGGTTGGGGGTGGGTCTGGAGGGGCTGGGGGTGAGTCCATGTCATCGCCAGCTTCTTCGTCTTGAATCCCTTATACCTTATATTACAAAGTATATCCAGCTGTGTGTTGGTCAGCACTGGCTGAGGCAGGCGAACCATCTTGCAGTTCGAGGCGTCGGGTGTCAGAATGTTGGTGCCCACGGCACCGATATACTCCGTTAACGACATCACCAACTCTTCGCGAATAGGGTCGATGGCGGGATTCGTCACCTGAGCGAACTGCTGGCGGAAGTAATTGAAAAGCAGCTGCGGACGGTCGCTGATGACAGCCAACGGCGTGTCGTTGCCCATAGCCGCAACCGGCTCCTGACCTGCCGTTGCCATCGGTATGATAGTCTTGTCGATGTCTTCCTGACCGAAACCGAAGGTGACAAGTTTCCGCTGGAAGTCGTTTACCGAGTTTTCCACTTTGCGTCCGCTCTTCAGCTTCTCCAACTGCACGCGGTTCTCGCTGAGCCATTCGCGGTAGGGGTGCGCCTTGGCCAGCTGCTCCTTAATCTCGCCGTCGTAGTAGATTTTGCCTTCCTGTGTATCGATGAGCAGGATCTTTCCCGGCTGTAGACGTCCCTTCGAGACCACGTCGCCAGGCTCGAAGTCCATGACGCCGACTTCTGAGGCCACGACCATCATGCCCTGCTTCGTTATCGTATAGCGCGAGGGGCGCAGTCCGTTACGGTCGAGCATACCGCCCGCATAGCGTCCGTCGCTGAACAGCAGGGCAGCCGGTCCGTCCCAAGGTTCCATTAATATCGAGTGGTACTCGTAGAACGCCTTCAAGTCCTCAGATATCGGGTTCTTGTCGTTGAACGACTCCGGCACGAGTATCGCCATCGCCTGTGGCAGTGACATTCCGCTCATCATCAGGAACTCAAACACATTATCCAGCGAAGCCGAGTCGCTCATACCCTCCTGCACAATGGGCGAAATATCGGCCCCCCATACTGCCCCCGAGGGGGCTTCGTTACTCTTATGCGGTATCATGCCCCACTCGGGGGACGAAAGGGGGGCTTTTCCTAACAGCACGCTCTCGCGGGCTTTCATCCATCCGCGATTGCCGCGAATGGTGTTTATCTCGCCGTTATGAGCTAACAAGCGGAAGGGCTGGGCCAGTGACCACGTGGGGAATGTGTTTGTGCTGAATCGTGAGTGGACCAGCGCCAGTCCGCTTGTCAGGTAGGGGTTAGACAAATCAGGGAAATACCGGCGTAACTGTCCGCTTGTCAGCATTCCCTTGTATATGATATTCTTCGTGGAAAGGGAGCAGATATAAAAAGCCTCACCACCCGGCAGACTCTCCCCCGGTCCTTCCCTGTGAGGGAGGGGAGTAGATACCATTTCCGCTACCCTTTTCTCAATCCTTTTCCTTATTATATATAAGGTACGGTCTAACACCTTCTCTTCTTCGCCTGGAGTGTAATCACTCCCCTCTCCCCTGCGAGAGGGGTCGGGGGTGAGGCTCCTCTTCACAAATATCTGCTTGATGTCTGGCTCAACCCTCCTTGCCGCCTCGCCCAGCACCTCTGGGCATGTCGGCACCGTCCGCAGATGCATCAGCTGCAGGCCCTCACGCTCAATCTCCTCAATCATCACCGACAGGATTTCATGCTGCGCCTTTTCCTCTTTCGGCAGGAAAACCAGTCCCGTGCCATACTTCCCCTTCTCGGGCACGGGGATGCCCTGCAGCAGGATGAACTCATGGGGAATCTGCAGCATAATGCCGGCACCGTCGCCCGTCTTGTCGCGCGTCTCAGCACCACGGTGCTCCATGTTCTCCAGAACCTTTAGCGCATTGTCGACCAGTTCGTGGCTCTTGTTTCCGTGTATGTTCACCACCATACCCACGCCACAAGCGTCGTGCTCATACTGTGGCTGGTATAGTCCGTCTAATTTACTTTTTGTCATATTATCCTTGTTTAATCTTTCATTTATCTCAATTTCGGGTGCAAAGGTAATACAAATAGTTAGAAAAACAAATACATTCGCGACATTAATTTACTTTGGAATCGTACACGGATGACATTTTGCCACAAACACAATCGTTTCCTTGTCAAAACGAAAGCAAAAGCAAGCCCCCATTGACTCTCAGGTTTACACTTTGTCATTTGTCAAGAATTTGTTGTTGCAAAGTTGGAAATTTATACGGCTTTTTTCCAAGAATCGCCGTACCTTTGCCGCCGAAATCTTGCAAGATATCACGAAAGTATTAATTAAAAAGGTAAAAAGTATGAAAAGGATTGAAGCAATTATCCGCAAGACCAAGTTTGAGGAGGTCAAGGAGGCACTGCTTGCGTCGGACATCGACTGGTTTGAATACCACAACGTTCACGGCATAGGGCAGAGCCGACAGGAAAGGATATATCGTGGCGTGCAGTACTCAACAGATGTGATAGAGCGTGTGGCACTGACCATTGTCTGCCGTGACCAGTTTGTAGAGCCAACGGTGAAGGTAATCCTGAAGGTGGCACACACGGGCGAGATTGGCGACGGACGCATTTTCGTAAGCGAAATGATTGACACATGGTCGATTCGCACAGGCGAGAACGGCGACACCGTATTGAGAGACAAAAAGTAATAAGGATAACACAACACAAAAACAATTATGAACGAAATAGGATTATCACTCGATACCGTATGGATGCTATTGGCAGCCATGTTGGTTTTCTGGATGCAGCCGGGCTTTGCGCTGTGTGAGGCAGGCTTTACGCGAGGCAAGAACACGGCCAACATCCTGATGAAGAACTTCGTCGACTTCATGTTCGGCTCACTGCTGTTCTTCTTCCTCGGCTTCGGATTTATGTTCGGCAGCGAGGGTGCTGGATTTATCGGTATGCCCAACTGGGGCGACCTCTCATTCTACAAGGGCGACCTGCCCGTAGAGGGCTTCTTGATTTTTGAGACCGTCTTCTGCGCCACCTCGGCAACGATTGTCAGCGGAGCTATGGCTGAGCGCACCAAGTTCTCGATGTACTTGATTTACAGCGCTGTTATCTCATTGTTCATCTATCCCATTGAGGGCCACTGGACGTGGGGAGGCGGCTGGCTTTGCAGCGATGCTGAAGACGGGTTTATGATGACCACCTTTGGTGATGTGTTTCACGATTTTGCCGGCTCAGCCATCGTACACAGCGTTGGTGGCGTATTGGCACTGATTGGTGCGATGGCACTCGGTCCTCGTATTGGCAAATATGCCAAGGACGGCAAGAGCCGCGCCATTCCTGGCCATAACCTGACGATGGCGGCGCTGGGTGTGTTTATCCTTTGGCTCGGCTGGTTCGGTTTCAACCCGGGATCTCAGCTGGCAGCCAGCGGCGAAGTGAACCGCATCGCCATCAGCCACGTGTTTCTGACTACCAACCTCGCTGCCGCAGCCGGCGGTACGGCCACGATGTTCCTGACCTGGCTGAAGTATGGTAAGCCGTCGCTCTCGCTGACACTCAACGGCGTACTGGCCGGACTGGTAGGCATCACGGCTGGCTGCGATCTGGTGTCACCTGTGGGAGCCGTCATCATTGGCCTTGTCTGTGGATTAGTGCTGGTCTATGCCATCGAGTTCATCGACCACCGTCTGCATATCGACGACCCTGTCGGTGCTTCGAGTGTGCATGGTGTCTGCGGTATTCTCGGCACACTGATGACAGGTCTGCTGTCTACATCGAACGGCGCTTTCTATGGTCACGGCTGGGGATTCTTTGGCGCCGAGTGTTTCGGTATTCTGGTCATCGACCTTTGGTCTGCCGCCTGCGGTTTCGTCCTGTTCTATGGCATTAAGAAACTGCACGGCCTGCGTGTGGACAAGCGAATCGAAGAAGAGGGTCTTGACATTTACGAACATGGCGAGGCTTGCTATAATTAATGGTACAATTAAAAAGGAAAAAGGTATGAAAAAGATTGTTATATTGGCAATGGGCATGGTGCTTAGCAGCACCGCCCTTGCACAGGAAGAGATTGAAACGGCGATTAGTGGCGACGTTGTAAGTAGTTACATCTGGCGCGGTATGGACGCGGGCAGCGTGTCGCTGCAGCCGACATTCGGCGTAGGTTACAAGGGCTTGTCGCTGACGGCCTGGGGCAGCTACGGATTGACCGATCCTGCCGACACGAAGGAGTTTGACCTGACGCTGGGCTACACCATCGGCGGACTGAACATAGGCGTGACCGACTATTGGTTCAACGTCGGTCTCGACCCAGACGGTCGCTACTTCAAATACGACGCTCATGGAACGAACCATCTGTTTGAAGCCAACATCGGCTACGACTTCGGCTTTGCGTCATTGCAATGGTTCACCAACTTCGCCGGTAACGACGGCGTAAACAAGGACGGCAAACGGGCCTACAGCAGCTATGTTGAGGCAACTGTCCCATTCCGACTTGCGACAGTCGACTGGACTGCTACGGCCGGTGCCGTCCCCTTTGCCACCGACTTCTACGGCACAACGGGCTTTGCTGTCACCAACCTGTCGCTACGGGCCACGAAGGACATCAAAGTAACCGATTCGTTCTCTGTACCCATCTTCGGACAGGTGACTGGCAACCCCTGCTCACAAAAAGCCTACCTGGTTCTCGGCTTCACGCTGCAGCCTTAATCTTTACCAGGCATTCCCTCTCTCCTTCCTCGGATGGAGAGGGGGCTTTATCAAAGAATATATAAATGTAAGATAGAATATGATGAAGATCAAGAAACGTTGGATAATCCTGATGGCGGCAATGACATTGATAGCCGTCGCAGGTGTGTTCGTAGGCGAGCCTACGTTCGAGTGTGACTGGTCAGTGGTTTCGGCTGCCGATGTGGCGTGGCTCATTACTGCAACGATATTTGTGCTGATGATGACGCCGGGCCTGTCGTTCTTCTATGGCGGCATGGTTGGGGCGAAGAATGTCATATCGACCATGCTCCAGTCGTTTATCGCCATGGGACTGATTTCGGTGCTCTGGGTGGTCATCGGTTTCTCGCTGTGCTTCGGCGACGACATTGGCGGCGTGATTGGTAATCCGCTGACGTTCCTGATGTTCCACGGCGTGGGAGCTGAAGTGTACACCACACCGGCTGGCAACGTGCTGGGCGGAGCAACGATTCCGCTGGCGCTGTTTGCCCTGTTCCAAATGAAGTTCGCCATCATCACGCCCTCGCTCATCACGGGGTCGTTTGCCGAGCGGGTGCGCTTCTCGGCTTACCTGTTCTTCATGATGTTCTTCTTTTTCTTCATCTACTGTCCGCTGGCCCACATGACGTGGCACCCCGAGGGACTCTTCCTGCGCTGGGGCGTCGTCGATTTTGCCGGTGGCATCGTCGTTCATGCCTCGTCGGGCATTGCCGCTCTTGCGGGAGCCATCTATTTGGGCCGTCGCAGCACGGAGAAGAGCGAGCCAGCCAACATTCCGTTTGTACTGTTGGGTGCTGCTTTGCTCTGGTTAGGCTGGTTCGGCTTCAACGCCGGTTCGTCGCTGCATGCTGATGGTCAGGCTGTCAAGGCGTTCCTGAACACCAACACCGCCTCGGCCACAGCCATGATGACGTGGATATTCTTCGACTGTCTGCGTGGCCGCAAACCGTCGGCCATGGGTGCCGCCGTGGGCTGCGTGGTCGGTCTGGTTGCCATCACGCCGTCGGCAGGCTATGTCAGCGTCGGCCAGAGTATCTTCATTGCCTTCGTCATCACGCTCATCTGCAACGTGGCTGTCTACTGGCGCTCCCACACGAGCATTGACGATGCCCTCGACGTGTTTCCCACCCACGGCACGGGCGGTATCTTTGGCACCGTCCTGACGGGTATCTTCATCCAGGAGGGCCTCATCGCCGGAACATGGGATGGCTTCGTCATTTTCCTCTACCATCTGCTGGCTATTGTCATCGTCTTTATCTACACGTTCGCGATGAGCTGGCTGGGCTACAAGCTGATTGACTGTCTCATCCCCATGCGCGTCTCGCCCTATAGCGAGAAGGTAGGACTCGACTTCTCGCAGCACGACGAGCACTACGGTCTGGCCCACATCGGCGAGCGCGAGCTGGCGGAGTATGAGGAGCACATCAGGGAGAAGGAGAGGCACTGAGTTTATTGAAATCGATTGGTGGCATCTTGCCCCAGCTTACGGCCTGACCAAAACCCGGCGCCTTTTGCTCAAAACCCGGCGCCTTTTGCTCAAAACCCGGTGCCTTTTGCTCAAAACCCGGTGCCTTTTGGATGAAACCCACCGCCTTTTGGGCAAGAGCCCCCGCCTTCTGCCTAAGTGTAGCATCAGGTGTCGGTTCCCCCTTCCAAGTGCTGGTATGACATACCCATTTCAGCCCATTTATCATGTCCTTTTACTATAATAATTGTCATTTGCACTTTTTATCCGACACTTCCTACACTTCCAACCCCTAAAATTATTCAACAGGTGTAGGGAGTGTAGGAAGTGTCGGATAAAAAGTAAGATTAGCAATTAGTATAATGCCGTTGTGTCATAATGATACATTTTGATAGCGCTTCTGGACAAAACAAGAGCTTTTTGACCACGAAATAACGCTTTTAGTTTACAAATTGTCACTTTACTCGCGTTTTAACAATCAAAAGTGAGCTTCCATTTGCAGTAGTCATGCAAAAAAAGCGTAACTTTGCAGCCCATAAAACACAATTGCTTTTATGGAAACGAAATACATCTTTGTCACAGGCGGCGTGGTTTCCTCATTGGGAAAAGGCATTATCTCGGCCAGCATTGGCAAGCTGTTGCAGGCGCGCGGCTACAAGGTCACCATCAAGAAGTTCGACCCCTACATCAACATCGACCCGGGGACGCTGAACCCCTACGAGCACGGCGAGTGCTACGTGACGGAGGACGGCTTCGAGACCGACCTCGACCTGGGGCACTATGAGCGCTTTACGGGTATCCGCACCACGCGCAACAACTCCATCACCACGGGGCGCATCTACAAGACGGTCATCGACCGCGAGCGCCGTGGCGACTATCTGGGCAAGACCATCCAGGTGGTGCCGCATATCACGGACGAGATCAAGCGGCGGATGCTAGCCCCCCTTTCGCCCCCCGAGGGGGGCACAGATGCCCTAAAGAGTAATGAAGCCCCCTCGGGGGCCGTAGGGGGGGCTTCGGGGGCCGTAGGGGGGACTTTCGTCATTTGTGAAATTGGCGGCACCATCGGCGACATCGAGAGTGCGCCGTTTATGGAGGCTATCCGGCAGCTGCGCTGGGAGTTGGGGCGCGACGCGGTGTGTGTACACCTGACCTACGTGCCTTATCTGAAAGCCGCTGACGAGTTGAAGACGAAACCCACGCAACACTCAGTAAAGGAACTGCAGTCGATGGGTATCCAGCCCGACATCCTCGTGCTTCGTACCGAACGCCACCTTGATGACGCGATGCGCATGAAGGTGGCATCGTTCTGTAATGTCGACTTGGAGTGCGTGGTGCAGAGCGAGGACATGCCCAGCATCTATGAGGTGCCGGTGAGTATGCAGCGCCAGGGACTCGATGCTGCCATCCTAAAGAAAACAGCCAAGGCCCCCCATTCAGCCCCCGAGGGGGCTACTATAGACCATACCCCTGACAGCAAAACTATAGAAGCCCCCTCGGGGGCCGTAGGGGGGGCTTCGGGCATGGCCTCCTGGTACGTTTTCCTTGACAAACAGCGACATGCCACCCGCGAGGTACACATAGCGCTGGTAGGGAAATACGACCTGCAGGATGCTTATAAGAGCATCCGCGAGAGTCTGAACCTGGCCGGTATCTACAACGACGTGAAGGCGAAGATTCATTTCGTCAACAGCGAGGAAGTGACGGCGGAGAACGTCGCCGCACAGCTGCAGGGCATGGCTGGCATCGTCATCTGTCCTGGTTTCGGACAGCGCGGCATCGAGGGGAAAATCATTGCCGCCGAATACACACGTACTCACGACATTCCTACCTTCGGCATTTGCTTAGGCATGCAGATGATGGTGATTGAATTTGCAAGGAATGTCTTAGGGTATCAGGATGCGATAAGTAGTGAAATGAAAGCCTCCCCAAGCCCCTCCAAAGGAGGGGATGTTAAGATACCTGATTCCACGGCCCCCCATTGCGTCATCGACCTAATGGAAGAGCAGAAGAACATCACCGAGATGGGCGGTACGATGCGGCTTGGAGCATACGACTGCCAATTAGTGGAAGGCAGCAAAGCGTATGAGGCATACACACAGTCAGAACTATCTACTCCCCTCCCTTGCAGGGAGGGGCCGGGGGAGGGTCTGCTTATCAAGGAGCGCCATCGCCACCGCTATGAGTTCAACAATGAATATAAGGAGGAATACGAGCTGGCTGGCATGAAGTGCGTGGGCATCAATCCCGCTGCCGACCTTGTGGAGATTGTCGAGATACCCGATAAGCGCTGGTACATCGGTACGCAGTTCCACCCTGAGTACTCGTCGACGGTGCTCCATCCGCACCCCCTGTTTATGTCGTTCATAAAGGCTTGCATCTGATATGGAACAGCTGAAGCATGAGTGTGGCGTGGCGATGATCCGCCTGTTGAAGCCGCTGGACTACTACGCCCGGAAGTATGGCACGTGGGCCTATGGCTTCAACAAGCTATACCTGATGATGGAGAAGCAGCACAACCGTGGTCAGGAAGGTGCAGGTATTGCCTCGGTGAGTCTGGACAAAGAGCCAGGCACGGAGTACATGTTCCGTGAGAAAGCAGAAGGCAAGGACGCCATCACCGAAATCTTTAGAAGGGTAGCCTCCCCAAGCCCCATTCCCGCTGACGCGCCTACCCGTAGCCCCTCCAAAGGAGGGGATGTTAAGTTACAAGAAGCCGGCTCGTTTTCGGCCTGGAGCAATTGCCAGCTCCTGATGGGCCACCTGCGTTATTCGACCACGGGCAAGAGCGGACTGCAGTATGTGCATCCCTTCCTGCGCCGCAACAACTGGCGGGCGAAGAACCTCTGTCTGTGCGGCAACTTCAACATGACCAACATCGACGAGGTATTCCGCTTCCTGATCTCGCAAGGACAGTCGCCGCGTATCTATGGCGACTCGTACATCACGCTGGAACTGATGGGGCATCGGCTTGACCGCGAGGTGGAGCGGCTGTATGCCATCGCAAAGCAGCAGGGCTTGCAGGGCACGGACATCACCGACTATATTGACAACCACGTAGAGATGACTAACGTGCTGCGAACGACGATGGAGCACTACGACGGTGGCTACGTGATGTGCGGTCTGACGGGCAGCGGCGAGATGTTTGCCGTGCGCGACCCCTGGGGCATCCGTCCGGCATTCTACTATCGCGACGATGAGATGGTGGCCGTTGCCAGTGAGCGCCCCGTGTTGCAGACAACCTTTGACCTGCAGGCTGACGACATCTGTGAGCTGCAGCCCGGCGAGTCGCTCATCGTCCGCCGTAACGGCGAGAGCCACCTGGAGCAGATTATGCCCGCACAGAAGCTGAGTGCATGCTCGTTTGAGCGTATCTACTTCAGCCGAGGCTCCGACCGCGACATCTATCAGGAGCGCAAGCGGCTGGGCGAACAGTTGACGCCCGCCATCCTGAAAGCCATTGACAATGATGTAACCAATACAGTTTTTTCATATATCCCCAATACGGCCGAGGTGGCCTTCTATGGCATGACCGACGGATTCCGCCAGCAGGGCTACAACTTACGAACAGAGAAGGTGGTGTGGAAAGATATCAAGCTGCGCACCTTTATTGCCGACAACAGCGAGCGCAACGACCTGGCTGCCCACGTCTATGACATCAGCTACGGTTCGCTGCGACCCTACGAGGACAACCTCGTGATTATTGACGACTCCATCGTTCGCGGCACGACTCTGAAGGAGAGCATCTTCAAGATTCTCGACCGCCTGCACCCCAAGAAGATTGTGATGGTGAGCAGTTCGCCGCAGATTCGTTATCCCGACTACTATGGCATCGACATGGCACGACTGGAGGAGTTTTGCGCTTTCCGAGCCACGATGGCACTCATTGGGGAGCGCGGTCTGTGGCAGCTTGTTAACGACACTTATCTGGCCTGCAAGCATGATCCTCAAACAGAGAATCACGTCCGTGCGCTCTACGAGCCTTTCACCGCCGAGGAAATCAATCAGAAGATTGTGGAGATGCTGCGCCCGAAGGGGATGCAGGCTCCCATCGAACTGGTGTTCCAGAGCATTGAAGGCCTGCACGAGGCTTGCCCCAACCACCCGGGCGACTGGTATTTCACCGGCCACTATCCTACGCCTGGCGGTACCCGGCTCTGCAACGCCGCCTTTGTAAACTACATTGACACCAAACAGAAGTAACAACAATAAACAGATGATGAGAGAAGCAAAACTAATACTCGAAGATGGCACAGAGTTCTGCGGCTGGTCGTTTGGCTACGACGGCGAGACGTCGGGCGAGGTGGTGTTCAACACTGCTATGACGGGCTATCCGGAGAGTCTGACTGATCCCAGCTATGCCGGTCAGATACTGGTGACAACCTTTCCGCTGATTGGCAACTACGGTGTGCCCGATACAGGCTTAGGCACCGACGGTCTGCCTTTGTTAATGGAGAGTGAACATATACATCCCAAGGCACTTGTCGTGGCCGACTACAGCGAGACATATTCACACTGGAATTCAAATGAGTCATTAGCCTCATGGCTGAAGCGCGAAAAGATTCCAGCCATTACGGGCGTCGATACCCGAAGACTCACGAAAGTGCTCCGCGAGCATGGCGTGATGATGGGGCGCATAATTGTCGACTATGCTGCGACACTGTCGCAGCATACAGAACAGGAGGATTATGGAAGCGTGAACTGGGTGGAGAAGGTGAGTTGCAAGGAGGTCATTACTTATAATAGGGGTGCCGGGAAACGGGTGGTGCTCGTCGATTGCGGTGTGAAGGCCAACATCATCCGCTGTCTGATACGTCGCGGCCTTGAGGTGGTTCGTGTGCCCTGGGACTACGACTTCAACCAGTTGGAGTTCGACGGCCTGTTCTTGGCTAACGGTCCTGGCGACCCCGAACAATGCAGCAAAACGGTGGAACATATACGCACATTCTTGGAAGACAAGGCCGTCCGCCCGTGTATGGGAATTTGCCTTGGCAATCAGCTGCTGGCCAGAGCTGCTGGGGCTAAAACCTATAAGCTGAAGTACGGCCATCGCTCACACAACCAGCCGGTACAGCGGGTGGGCACGACACAGTGCTTCATCACCTCGCAGAACCACGGCTATGCGGTGGACGACTCTACATTGCCGGCCGACTGGGAGCCGCTCTTCGTGAATATGAACGACGGCTCGAACGAGGGTATCCGCCACAAGACGCACCCCTGGTTCTCGGCTCAGTTCCATCCGGAAGCCTGTTCAGGGCCGACAGACACGGAGTGGATGTTCGACGAATTCAAAAGAAGCCTCACCCCCGACCCCTCTCCGAAGGGCGAGGGGAGTATATACTCTCAAGGCGGAAAAGCAGCGAAAAAGCTAACTACCCCCCTCTCCCTTTGGAGAGGGGGCGGGGGTGAGGCTAAAGTCCTCATTCTCGGCTCCGGTGCCCTGAAGATAGGCCAGGCCGGCGAGTTCGACTATAGCGGAGCACAGGCACTGAAGGCACTGAAGGAAGAGGGCATCCACTCGGTGCTCATCAATCCTAACATCGCTACGGTGCAGACCTCGAAGGACGTGGCCGACACGGTTTACTTCCAGCCCGTGACGCCTGAGTTCGTGGAGCGCGTCATCGAGAAGGAACGGCCCGACGGCATCCTGCTCTCGTTCGGCGGACAAACGGCCTTGAACTGTGGCGTGGAACTATATCAGAAAGGTGTGTTGGAGAAATACGGCGTCAGCGTGCTGGGCACACCCGTTCAGGCCATCATCGATACCGAAGACCGCGACCTCTTCGTCAAGCGCCTTGACGAGATTGGCGTGAAGACCATCAAGAGCGAGGCATGCTCTACGGTCGAAGAGGTGCAGCGGGCTGCCCACGAACTGGGATTCCCCGTCATCCTACGTGCCGCCTACGCCCTCGGCGGTCTGGGCAGCGGCTTCTGCGACAACGACGACGAACTGCTGGCGCAGGCTGAGGAGGCCTTCTCGTTCTCGCCGCAGGTGCTGGTCGAGAAGTCGCTGCGTGGCTGGAAGGAGATAGAGTACGAGGTGGTGCGCGACCGCTACGACAACTGCATCACCGTCTGCAACATGGAGAACATCGACCCGCTGGGCATACATACAGGCGAATCGATTGTCGTGGCTCCGTCGCAGACGCTCAGCAATAGCGAGTACCACAAGCTGCGCGAACTGGCCATCAAGATTATCCGGCACATCGGCATCGTGGGCGAGTGCAACGTGCAGTACGCCCTCGACCCCAACTCCGAGGACTATCGTGTCATCGAGGTCAATGCCCGTCTGTCGCGCTCGTCAGCCTTGGCATCGAAGGCAACGGGCTATCCGCTGGCTTTTGTCGCTGCCAAGTTGGGCTTGGGCTATGGACTCTTCGAACTGAAGAACTCTGTCACCAAGACTACCTCTGCCTTCTTCGAGCCTGCCCTCGACTACGTGGTAGTAAAAATTCCCCGCTGGGACCTGACCAAGTTCCACGGCGTGAAGCGTGAGCTCGGCTCGTCGATGAAGAGCGTGGGCGAGGTGATGGCCATCGGCCGCACGTTCGAGGAGGCACTGCAAAAGGGCCTGCGAATGATTGGGCAGGGGATGCACGGATTCGTAGAAAACCACGAAATCAAAATCAAGGATATAGCCAAGTCGTTGCACGAGCCTACGGATATGCGTATTTTTGTCGTGTCGAAAGCATTGAAAATTGGCTACAGCGTCGAGCAGATTCACCAACTGACGAAGATTGACCGCTGGT
The DNA here is from genome assembly GCA_017395215.1 of Prevotella sp. GTDB lineage: Bacteria > Bacteroidota > Bacteroidia > Bacteroidales > Bacteroidaceae > Prevotella. The sequence goes on from JAFPVW010000051.1 coordinate 22,519, forward strand.
TCCTGCAGAAGCTGAAGCACATTGTCGACATTGACCAGCAGCTGAAAGAGCAGACTCTCCTTGCTGAGGTCTCGGAGTTCATGGAGCCAAGCGAGTTCAAGGAGTACCTTCATTCGCCAGAAATCTGTCAGCTGTTACTTGCCGCCAAGGTTTACGGTTTCTCCGACTTCCAGATTGCACGAGCCATCGGCTTAGAACAGCGGATGAAGATGGAAAAAGCCGGGCTCACCGTCCGCTCGTGGCGCAAGCAGTTGGGCCTCGTGCCTACCGTCAACCAGATTGACACACTTGCAGCGGAGTATCCAGCCCAAACCAATTACCTGTATTTGTCGTACTTATAAAAATAAAGAAGATTATGTGTGGAATAGTAGCAATACTAAACGTTCAGAAGCAGACTTCCGAACTGAGACAAAAGGCATTGAAAATGAGTCAGAAAATCCGTCATCGCGGACCTGACTGGAGTGGAATATATTGCGGTGGCACGGCAATTCTCGCCCATGAGCGACTGAGCATTGTCGACCCTGAAAGCGGAGGACAGCCGCTATACAGCCCAGACCGCAAGCAGGTGCTGGCCGTCAACGGCGAAATCTATAACCATCAGGAGATTCGCCGCCGCTTTGCCGGACAGTACGAATTCCAGACAGGTAGCGACTGCGAGGTCATCCTGGCGCTCTATCGTGAAAAGGGCATCGACTTCCTCGAAGACCTGAGTGGCATCTTCGCCTTCGTACTCTACGACGAGGAGCGCGATGAGTTCCTGATAGCCCGTGACCCCATTGGTGTCATACCTCTTTATATAGGATACGATAGCGACGGCACAGTCTATGTGGCCTCTGAGTTAAAAGCACTTGAAGGCCAGTGCGAGCGCTACGAGCCATTCCTGCCTGGCCACTATTATTGGAGTGTTTCCCCAGGCCAGAAGTGGTACTATCGCCGCGACTGGATGCAGTACGATGCAGTGAAGGATAATCCTGCCTCAGCCGAGGCTATCCGCGACGGCCTCACCGCAGCCGTTAAGCGTCAGCTGATGTCCGACGTGCCCTACGGCGTGCTCCTCTCC
>JAFPVW010000052.1 GCA_017395215.1 Prevotella sp.
ATGTAATTAGCGAGATCATAAAAGCAAGAGGGCTTCGGATGCGTCCGAAGCCCTCTTACTTTTTTTTATTCCTGTTCCTTGCGGTCGTCGATGTTATCGCCCTCGGTAGGTTTCATCTCTTCCTCGAAGTCGGTGATGCCGGCCTCGATGAGTATGTTATACCACTGTATGAGCTTCTGGATGTGTGAGTTCTTCACGCGGTCGCGGTCCCACTCGGGCAGCACCTTCGTGAAGTATTCGTGCAGCTCGTCGGGCGAGGCTTTCTTGGGGTCGATGCTGGCCCGTTTGCCGTCCTCCAGCTTCTTGACGCTTTCGAGGATGGTCATCAGGGGCACGTCGTCGGTCTCGGTGTACATGGCGATGTCGGCCAGCGACGTGATGCGGTCGGTGCCGAAGGCCGGCTGGCGGCGGTGGGTGGCGTCGAGCGCCTCGACGATGAGGTTGTTCTTACCACGTGAAATCAGTTTGTAGAGGCCGGGCTTGCCGGCAATTGCTAAGATTGTCTGTTGCATTTTTCTGTTTGTTTTATTTTCGATGTTTCGATGTTTCGGTGTTTCGATGTTTCGATGTTTCGATGCTTCGGGATAACGAGCGGATGATGTCGTCAATCTGCTTGTCGATGTCTTGCTGGCCGTCGTTGACGATTTCGTAGTCGGCCAGCTGGCGGACCTTGTCCTGCGGCCACTGGCGGGCCATCCATTGCAGGGCTTGCTCCCGGCTGATGCCGTCGCGCCGCATGACGCGCCCGATGCGCACTTCCTCGGGGGCGGTGACCACGACGACGCGGTCGACGTAGCGGTCGGCCCCCGACTCGTACATGATGGCCGATTCGAGCCAGTCGAGGCCGCTCTCTAAGAAGTCGGCAAAGACGGCGGGGTGGACAATGGCGTTGATGGCCCGCTGGTTTTCCTCGCTGGCCAGGAGGAAGCGGCTGATGGCCGCCTTGTCGAGCGAGCCGATGAGCTCGGTCAGCTGGCGGCGCAGCTCTGGCGAGGTGCGTATCAGCCGCTTGGCGGCCGCGTCGCAGTCGTAGACCGTGATGCCGCGTGCTGCCAGGCGTGCCGCTACGTAGCTCTTGCCGCTGCCGATGCCTCCGGCTATTCCTGTCTTCATGGGGTACTCTCGATGAGATAGTCTACCTGCTTGGTGACCAGAGCGGCACGCGTGATGCCCTGTGGCACTTTCTGCAGGTAGATGTTACACTTCTCCGACGGTTGGTCGCGCAGCTCGTTATAGTCGGCAATGACGGTGAAGTCCTTTGCCGACAGTGTGCGGTAGACGTTGACGCCGGTGACGAACCTGACCGACACCTTTGCCGGGAAGGTGCGCAGAATCTTGTTCGGGGGCACGTTGATGCCCTCGATGGGAATGTCGTCGATGCTCTCTTCCGTCAGCACGTCGGTGTGGAAGGTTATTCTCACGTGGTCGGGCACCAGCTTCGCGCCCTCTATCTTGCGCAGCCGGCAGTCGACGGCCAGCGTGTCGCGGAAGCCTACGTAGTTGAGCTGCTCGGTGTAGATCAGCCTGATGCTGTCGAGCCGCTCCTCTGAGGCATAGACGGTGACGCTGTCAGGGTCGTAGCTGACTTGGCTGAGGAAGTAGAGGTGCTCGGGAATGACGCGCCCCCGCCAGCGAACAGGCACGCGCCTGAACGAGCCGGAGTTGTAGTAGAAGCGGAGCTTGTCGGGCTTGACGGCTACTATCTTCGACGATGCGGCCAGGCGGTTCTGCACGATCTTCGCCAGCTCGGAGGCTGAAATGGAGCCATTGCCGCCTGTCTGGTCGTAGTTCTTGAAGCTGGCCTCGACTTTCTTCAGTGCCTCGCCGTACATATAAGTAAGGATGGTGATGCCTCGGTCGCGAATGGTGACCTTGATAGTGTCAGTTTCGTCGCTGGTAAGCATGACGTCCGACGGGACGTCGGCAATATGCACGGGTACTACCAGTTCCCGCTCGTAGGTCTCGTTGAGTGTCATCAGCAGCCAGAAGATGCCCGAGAGTCCGAGAAAGAATAAGAAAATCAGAAACTCCCTGTTTGCGCGGCTAAACAGAAAGTTCCTGAAGAAGGTAATAAGCTTTTGCAGCGACGCCATGTCTTACTTCTGCTGGACGGTGTTGGCCATGTCCTTGAACACGTAGGTCTTGTCGACGGTGATGACCACGTCGCGGGCAATCTTCACGTCGACGGTGTTCTTGGCAAGGTCGATGCTCTTGACGGTGCCGTGTACTCCGCCGCCGACGATGACCTCGGCACCCTCCTGGAGCGAGTTCTGGAACTTCTGTATTTCCTTCTGCTTCTTCTGCTGGGGCTTGATCATGAAGAACCACATGATGGCGAAGATGGCCACCATCATTAGAATCATCGACATGCCGCTGCCGTTTCCCTGTGCTGCCTGCGCAGCTAAGATAATTTGTGTCATTTCGTTTTGTTATTTCGTTGTTTTGTTGTTTCGATGTTTCGAGGTTTCGATGTTTCGATGTTTCGATGTTTCGATGCTTCGAGGCTTCGAGGCTTCGAGGCTAATTTGCCGGCCTGTCGTCCATGCGCTTCAGCAGCCGGCCGCTCTTGATGAGGTGGCGGGCTATGGCGTCGAGCATGCCGTTGATGTAGCTGCCGCTCTTCGGTGTGGAGTAGAGCTTGGCAATGTCGACGAACTCGTTGATGGTGACGCTGACGGGAATCGACGGGAAGGTCATCATCTCGGCAATGGCTATCTGCATGATGATGACGTCCATGTAGGCCAGTCGCGAGAAGTCCCAGTTGCGCGAGGCTTCGCTCATGTAGTGCTGGTACTCGTCGGCGTTGAGAATCGAGGCGCGGAACAGCTTGCGGGCGTAGTCCTTGTCCTCTTCGTTGGCATACTCGGGCAGCAGCTCCTGCCGGGCGCCGTTCTGCTCGTCGAAGCGCTTGATGGTCTTCAGCACGAAGGTGTCGACAATCTCCTTGTCGTCGTTCCAGTAGAGGCTCTGCTCCTCGAGCAGTTCGTCGAGGTCGCTGTTGTCCTGTATGAGCGTGCGGTAGATCTTGCGCCAGAGTTCGCGGTCGGTGGCGTAGTTGTCCGTCGGGTTGCTCATGTATTCCTTGTAGATCTCGCTCTGCTCAATCAGTTCGAAGAGCTTGCCGACGAATTCCGCATGGTCGGCCCAGGTCGTCTTCTGGTTGCCGATGAAGTCGCTGAGCTGTCGGTTCTCTTCGAGCTGAAGCGTGAAGCGGTTGTAGGCAAAGCGTGTCGAGGGAGCCTTGGTCCCTTCGCGCCGTGCCTTGCTCTCAGCTATCTCTAAGCGTCTCTTCGCTTCTTTTGCAACAGCCACCATCAGCGCCAGCAGGTAGTTGTACAGGTCGTAAGCCTTTGAAAGGCTGAACAGCAGTTCCTTCTCGGCCGAGTCGATGTTCTTGTTGCCGTTTTGATAGTACGCATAGGTTAACTGGACAATCTTGATGCGTATAATTTCACGATTAATCATGTCGTTATGCTTTGTTTCGACTGCAAAAATACTTATTTTCCACTGATTATGCAAGAAAAACGCGCTTTTTTTGTAAATTTTTCTATTGTCAATTGCCAATTATCAATTTTTCTTCGTACCTTTGCACCCGCTTTTCACGAAAAAGCACACCGTGTGATGGTGAATTAACAACAAAACAAAGTATTAATTTAGAGTAACACAACGTAAGGTTATGAAAGAAATCAATGTGAGCGGTCAGAAGCGTACCGCTACCGGCAAGAAGGCTTCAAAGCTTCTGCGCAAGGAGGGAATGGTTCCCTGCAATCTGTATGGTGAGAAGAAAGGTGAGAACGGTCTGCCCGAGGCCCTGGCTTTCCAGGCTTCGTTTGCCGACCTCCGCAAGGCCATCTATACGCCTCATGTGTATGTCGTCAATCTCGACATCGACGGCGAGCCTCATAAAGCCATTATGAAGGAGCTGCAGTTCCACCCCACGACCGACGCTCTGCTGCACGCCGACTTCTTCGAGGTGAACGAGACGAAGGACATCACCGTTGGCATCCCTGTCAACCTGACCGGTCATGCTCAGGGTGTGCGCGACGGTGGCCGCCTGAACCTCTCCATCCGCAAGATCGACGTCACCGCTCCTTATAAGAATATTCCTGAGAAGCTCGACATCGACGTTACCAACCTGCAGCTGGGCAAGGCCATCAAGGTGGGCGCCCTGCAGTTCGAGGGCCTGAAGATTGCCACCTCGCCCGAGGTCGTCGTCTGCTCAGTCAAGGCTACCCGTGCTTCGCGTGCCGCCGCTGCTGAGGCTGCCCAGTAATAATAGAGTATGGATAAGTATTTGGTTGTCGGACTGGGTAATCCGGGCGATGAGTATGCCACGACCCGCCACAATACAGGCTACATGGTGTTGGACGCTTTTGCTAAGGCGTCCAATACTGTTTTCAGCGACCGCCGCTACGGCTACGTCGCCGAGACGTCGCTGAAGGGGCGCAAGGTGGTGCTGCTGAAGCCCACTACGTACATGAACCTCAGCGGCAATGCCGTGCGCTACTGGCTTGGCAAGGAGAACATCGACCAGCAGCGCCTGCTCGTCGTCAGCGATGACGTGGCCCTGCCCCTCGGCCAGTTCCGCCTGAAGGCCGGCGGCTCCAACGGCGGCCACAACGGACTGGGGCACATCCAGCAGCTCATAGGCCAGAACTACGCCCGGCTGCGCATGGGCATCGGCAACGACTACCCTCAGGGCGGACAGATTGACTGGGTGCTCGGCAGCTACAGCGACGACGACCTGCGCCAGCTGCAGCCCGCCATTGATACCGCCGTCGAGATTATCCGCAGCTTCGTGCTGGCCGGCATCGACATCACGATGAACCAGTTTAACAAGCTGGGGAAAAGACCCACCCCCAGCCCCTCCCTGAATGGAGGGGAGTGAATACCTGCCGAGATGAAAGACAAGAGCGTAAATGGAGTATCTGCTCCCCTCCCTCACAGGGAGGGGCAGGTGGAGAGTCTTGCCCGTTTGGACAAATGGCTCTGGGCCTCGCGCATCTTCAAGACGCGCACCATTGCCGCCGACGCCTGCAAGAACGGCCGCGTCACGGTGAACGACGTGCTGGTGAAGCCGTCGCGCATGGTGAAGGTGGGCGACGTCGTCGGCGTGCGCAAGCCGCCCGTCACCTATACCTTCCGCATCCTGAAGACCATCGAGCAGCGCGTGGGGGCCAAGCTGCTGCCCGAGATCTATGAGAACATCACTGCCCCCGACCAGTATGAATTGCTTGAGATGAACCGCATCAGCGGCTTCATCGACCGCCAGCGCGGCACCGGCCGGCCCACGAAGAAGGAGCGCCGCGCCATGGATGCTTTCTTGAATGACGATTGATATGAAAAAGATTATATTGCTTGCAAACATCTTGGCCTGTCTGCTTGGCACAGTCCAGCTGACGGGCTGTCTTGAAAACGAAGACCCCTACACCGCCGGCTTCCAGTTCGTGAAGCCCTCACTGGTGCGCACTCCTGTCTATGCCAACACCGCTACCGACTCGCTGATCCTGCTGAGCCAGGGCTCCTGGCAGATAGCTTACGACACGCCCGAGGCCAGGTGGTGTACCATCGACGGGATGAAGGGCACGGGCAACGCCATCTATGCGCTCGGCGTACACTTCGACGCGAACGCCACGGGACAGTCGCGCCTCTGCCAGTTTACTATTTCCGATACCAACCATCCCGACAAGGCACATGCCACGTGGCAGTACCTGCAGTATGCCACCCGTGGCGACGGCTCGTTGGGTTCGGCTGCCCTGGTCAGGGGCATCAAGTCGAGCGACGGCTGGGAGGTCGCCGTCGGCTACGATGCCAAGAGCCGTCCCGCGCAGCTGGATGTCAAGGGTCCCGACGACATCAGGGAGCAGTACCAGATGGCCTACGACGAGGTATCGTCGACGCTGACCGTCAGGACCGCTAACGGCACCCTGACCGGCAAGATGGACAACGGCTACCAGGCAGAGCAGCTCATCGGAGCAGGCGACACCATCGGCTATGCCGCCCAGTACTATTCCAACGGCGTGCAGATGTCGGCCAACTACGCATTCAACTATGTGGCTTCGCGGGTGAAGCGGACACAGGCCTTTGGCTATCTCCTCGGCGGCAAGAACCTCGACCCTGACAGCCAGCATACGGCCGACAGCCTGATTTACCTCTGCAGCTGGAAGCTTGAAGCCAAGCCTCAGACGGTGGAGCGTTTCAAGATGGAGTATGGCGCGATGGACAACCGCTGCCAGACGGTCGACGTCAACCAGCTGCTGCTGGGCATGGACGAGTGTGAGCCGCTGCAGCTCATCTCCATGTTCCGCCTCTGCCGCAGCACCAGCATCGTGACGCGGGCAGCGTCGGCCGGCCGCACCATCGACGTCGCTACCGAGCTGAACGCCGACCGCAGCGTGCACCGCATGGTGGTCAGGGACAGCCGCCTGCAGACTGAAGTAACCTACGATTTTGAATATTGAGCCATGGACCGCAAACAAGAACACCTGAAGGCCTTAGGCCGCGAGACCGAGTACCTGAACCGCTATGCGCCGGAGGTGCTGGAGACGTTTGAGAACAAGCATCAGGGCAACGACTACTGGGTGCAGTTCAACTGTCCCGAGTTCACGTCGCTCTGTCCCATCACGGGTCAGCCTGACTTTGCCGAGATTAAGATTATGTATATCCCGGCAGAGCGCATGGTCGAGTCGAAGAGCCTGAAGCTCTACCTCTTCTCGTTCCGCAACAACGGCGACTTCCACGAGGACTGCGTCAACATCATCATGAAGGACCTGGTGAAGCTCATGGACCCCAAGTACATCGAGGTCGTCGGACTCTTTACACCACGTGGCGGCATCAGCATCTATCCCTACGCCAACTACGGCAAGCCCGGCACCAAATACGAACAGATGGCCGAGCAGCGCATGCTCAGCCATCAGGTCATTTGACTTCTTCCTTTTAATCCGTTGTCGTAAAAGAGAAAGGTGGGAAAGTTCACCCTTCACCTTTCACCCTTCACCCTTCACCTTTCACCCTTCACCTTTCACCCGTCTTCCGATAGAACCCCTTCTCGGTGCCGTCGCTGAAGCGCAGCACCAGCGAGTCGCGGCGCAGCAACACAAGCTGGGCCGTGTCGGTATTGGTGACGGTACTGACGCCTGCCGTGTCGCGCTGCGTCTCGTTCAGCAGCAGCCGCCCGTTGAAGAGGCACCACTCGCGGTAGCGCTTCTGCGGCGGGAACACGGCCGGGCCGTCGCCCTCCTGCACCCTTGCGCCGATGGGCTGGACAATGTTCTCGCTCTTGATGATCATGCCGTACTCGCGCGGCTGCATCATCTGCTTCAGTATGGAGTCCATCTTCACCCTCTCCTCCGGCTGCAGTCTCGACGGGTCGAAGTCGGCGCGCTGGCGCAGCTGCGGCTTCACCAAGTAGCACCACTCGCCTTTCAGCCTGTCGATGTCGATGACGATGTCGGCCACCTTCCGGTCCTGCGGGTTCAGCATCACGCCCACCTTGTCGCCCGCCGTCAGCCGTCCGAACACCTGCCGTTCTTTCGAGGCGTTGAGGATGTTTAGCGTGTCGGGGTCTTCGCCCGTCGGTGGCAGCAGCACCAGGATGGTGTCGTTGCAGCCGTCGCAGGCCAGTCCGTAGACCATCGAGTCGCCCGGCAGCTGCTGTCCTGTGCTGTCGGCCTTGCTGTTCTCGCTCGTCTTGTCGCCCTTCGTGCCGCAGGCCGCTGTCAGCAGCGTGGCGGTGGCGATGGCCGCAAAAAGTGCTTTATGTCTGTTGTTACTCATCTTAATGATATGAAAAAGAATCTGAAGTTCTATGGAATTCAGATCTTATTGGTGAAATAGAAATCAAACAACATTGGTGTCTAAAAATACTTTCATAGAAGTCTTTCAGCAAGTTTGGCCTTTAACAGTTTGTCGTAGTTGTCGGGGATATTCTGACGGTGCTTCACTGTAAGGCTCATGGTCTCTTCAGATATCTCATAGTTTTCCCAAGCATCATTATTTTGCTCAGGCAAGGTTGGAGGCAGGGCAATAATGAGACCTTCCATGAACTTTTCCACGCTGGTATGCTTTTTAAGTGCATACTCAGCAACTTTGTTGTATAACTGAGTGTCAATGTGTACTGCTGTAGTGTTCATAATCGTTTTTTCCTCGGGTTTTGCACATATCGACGGCAAAGTTACGATTTTCTATGCAAACCTCCAAACTTTTCGGATGAAATCTCTCGAATTGCGGTTCCCCATCAAAAAAGTGGCGGCCACCCCTTACGGATGGCCGCCACCTGATAATGATGTGTTAGCAATTCCTTGCTGTTCTGATTAGTCCTCTAAGAAGATCAGCTCACGGGCCAGGTTGCCGCTGGTAGCGTCAGTCTCAGGAGCGGAGATCGTGTCGAAGCCGTCCTCGAGGAGGCCACTTGCTGCAATCATCTCTTCAGTCATAACGTCGAGGATGTCTACCTCGGGTTTCTGATATGTCTTCATAACTTTATTCTCTTTAATATCTGTTTATAATACCTAATTAATTACTTAATCACCTTCTTGCCGCCGATGATGAACAGACCCTTCTGGGCGCTCTTCACGCGCTGGCCAGCCAGGTTGTAGATTTCGCTGCTCTTCTCAGCCGTCTCAATGGCCTTGATGGCAGTAGCCTCGCCGAGGGCGATGAACTCGCGAGCCTCAGATGCTACGGGAGCGATATATGCGGTGTTGGCACCAAGGGTAAACTCTGCCTTGGTCTTGTAGAAACCAACTTCAGGAGAGCCCATCAGCACGAAGCTGCCAGCAGGAGCTTTAGTTCCGCCAATCAGAACGTTGTCGGTAATAGTCTCTGCACCTTCAGTGGCAACGGGAATAGTCACTTCACCAGCGTCAGCCTTAATCAGCAGGCCAGTACCAGGAGCGACAACACCTTCCTGGCGAACGAAGCTAACCTGAGTACCCTTGATAGTGGCTGTATAAGCCTCAACACCAGAGAGGTCGAGTGCGTACTCACTGCAGTATGTAGCATAGCCAGCAGTGACGTTAAGCTTAACGGTTGAGGGAACTACAGTATAAGAGTACACACCGCGCAGATAGTCCATAGTGATGGCGTTAATCTTTTTGAAAGCTAACTCAACGTCGCCATCTGCCTCAACCTCATAGGTGTGTCTTGCACCATAAGCGTATTTCGAGTATGTGGCATTTACCATGTCAGAAGCAGCGAAGTCAACATCTACAACAATGAGGTCGCCCTGCTTCAGGTCCTTCATCAGAAGCCACGACTCGTCAGTATTGCTATCGATGTACCAGTTTCCAGTTGAGCGGAGTCCCCATGCGCCTTCTTTCTGAAGATATACATTTTTACCCCACTGAACATCATCAAGAAGCAAGGCTGTGTATGTGCGGCCTGAAGCCTCAACAGTCTCTGTGCTGAATGTTTTTTCAGTCCATCCAGAAGTCTTAGCAGGTGCATTCTCAACCATTACGAAATCTGTCGGGAAGAGGGCGACTGCACGTTCTGAAGTAGCAGAGGTTGTGTAACCTTCAGCCTCGGCATATGCGGTAATGGTAGCGTCAGCTTCAACAGTCAGGGTCTTGCTGCCAGTAAACGAACCACTCTCTGAACCATATTCATAATAAATAGTCGCTGTGGGTGAAAGCAACAATGAAGTTTGGTCGGCGCTAATTGTTACTGAAGTATCGCTAGTGCGGTTGATGACAGGAGCATTTAATGTGATGGCCTCACCTGCCACTACGTCAAACTCAAGCACATCACTCTCCGAAGATCCCTTTACGGCTTTGAAGTAAACTTTACCACTCTCACTGACAGTGATGGTTGCGCCGTCTGCCCAAGTCTCACCATCGGTGGAGTTCTGGATTGTAGCATCTTCACTTTCGCAAGTAGCTGTAATGGTGCGATTGATTCCATCAACCTTTGAATAGTTGGCTACAGGTGTTTGGATGACTTCGCCCTCTACATAGTAGGTCAGCGAAAGTTCATCAATGCCAATTGCACCACCACAGCAGGGCTCTATAATCAGCGATGTGGGATTTACATTGGTTTCCGACAGCACAACATCCTCAACGACAGCATCGCCACTGTCTGAGTTTCTAATAGTCATCTTTACACCCTCAGCACTGCCAGTAACCACTATATGATGCCAGTAGGCGTTGGTGTTGTACTGGTCACCAGTTCCTGCGCCAAAGCGCTTGCCTTTATCACAACCAGGAACGGGTAATGTCTTTGTACCATCCGACCCTGCGTATGTAATAGTTACTGTGGTGTTCCAGTTGGAATTACCGGTAAGGTCAAAGAGGTTTGTGTCGCCAGCTTTTAAGGTTGTGTGGTCTGCCTTGCTGTTACAACCACCACAAGCAGCCCACTCAAAGCTAAGCGTCCATGTCTCGCCTGAAAGATCGGTATTGCCTAACGACACGGTAGATGCCCCAGGATCTCCATTGGCATTATTATAGGCGTTAAGAAATTTAGTAGAAGTGATAACTGACGTTTTGTCGTAATCAAAAGAGACTCGACTGCCAGCCGTCAATGATGGACTTGTTGCATCGTCAAAACTGTACTTGACCACGGTCTTGTCACCTGCCAATGCACTCATTGCTCCCATCGTGCATAGCCCGACGAGCAACGTTTTAATAGTAGTAAATTTTTTCATTTGATTTGTTATTAATTAATAATTTGAAAAATGTTAGAAGTCTTCTTTTGTGGGTGCAAAGGTAATAATAATAGGTAGAACGGCCAAACATTTTTCGTTTTTTTTGTCGGCGGGTAGCAAAAAAGGGGCGCGAAAGTCAAAAAACGAAGAATCGCTACCCAAATGTAACTAAAGGTCAATACTTACATCGAACATACTGTTGATCACTTTGGCTAATATAACGTCAAAGTATTTTTGCAGGAATGGTACTTCCACAATTTCACGCTGAAAGACTCTGGTTATAGCCATCGCTCTAATCCTCCGATGATTATCCCGCTGTTTGCCTCAATTATTTCCTGGATGTTGAAATCGTCAGTATCTTCTTTGAATGTTGCGGGTGTCGGATTGACCATATAGGCTTGCAGTTCCTCGTCGGAAAGCTGCCTGCATGCCCATGCCCTCTTAATGCCGGTCGATAGTGGGGCAGCAGCGGAATTCATGAGGAAGTTCATAGCCCACGCTCTTTCGTCGTTGTTCAACGCCGAAAGTGTTTTTGTTAGTTGCTGGATCCTGTTTTCACTCATTGGTATCTGTTTTCTTTTTGCAAAGGTAATAATAATAGGTAGAACGGCCAAACATTTTTTGTTTTTTTGGGTTTGGGTCTCAAAAAAAGAGGTGATAAAGGACAAAAAACAAGGTACGCGGGGACGTTCGGACGGCTGAAAGGAGATATACGCCGGATATGGAATGACATTAGGGCAATTTGTTTCCAAGACAAGCAGTTTGTGAGCATAATTAGTTTTAATTATGACAATTTGTTTCCAAGAATAGTTCTGTGCGAGGATTCTTTACCAGGCGTTCTTCACGCGCGCGCACGCACATAGATGTTGAAAACAGTTATCACTTGTCACTTTTTGGCCGTTCTGTATTGACGGTCAGGCTGTTAGCGAGTGATAACGCGTCTGTAGCTTGTCACTTCTTGTCACTTTCCAGCCCTAAGTGATTGTTAAATTGGTATCATCTCCTACCAAGTTATTTTTTTAGACAATCACTAAACTGTTACTTAAATGGGCCAGTTAGCATCCTCAACTGGGCGGGTTAGCATCCTCAACTGGGCGGGTTAGCATCCTCAAGTGGGCGGGTTAGCAGCCTTAACTGGGCGGGTTAGCAGCCTCAAGTGGGCGCCTTTCGGACGTTCCCACGGCTTGGGACAATTGTCCCAGGCCGTGGGACAAATAAGAGGGCCATTCATATTGAAAGTGACCAGAAGTGACCAGAAGTGACAAGCTACAGACGCGTTGTCACTCGCTAAGCGTCTGACCGTCAGCGAATAACCTTAAAAAAGTGATAAGTGATAACGGTTTTTAAAAATTTCTTGTGCGCATGCGCGCGAGACAGCCGCTTTTTGTGGAAAGAGAGCGGCGGGTCAAACAATGGCTCAAAAAAATTTGGATGTCTCATCTTTTATTGCTAACTTTGCAGGCGAATAGAATAAACAACCAAGAATTATCGATCTATGAAAAAGAAAAGAATCCAGTTCAGTCTCGTCTATCGTGACATGTGGCAGTCGAGCGGCAAGTTCCAGCCGCGCAAGGACCAGTTGGAGCGCATAGCGCCGGTGATTATCGACATGGGCTGCTTCAGCCGCGTCGAGACCAACGGCGGTGCCTTCGAGCAGGTGAACCTCATGGCGGGCGAGAACCCCAACGCCGCCGTCCGCGCCTTCTGCAAGCCGTTCAACGAGGTGGGCATCAAGACCCACATGCTGGACCGCGGCCTGAACGCCCTGCGCATGTACCCCGTGCCCGACGACGTGCGCGAGCTGATGTATAAGGTGAAGCACGCCCAGGGTGTCGACATTCCCCGCATCTTCTGCGGACTGAACGACACGCGCAATATCATCCCCTCGATCAAGTGGGCCAAGGCCGCCGGCATGACGCCGCAGGCCACGCTCTGCATCACCACCTCGCCGGTGCACACCGTGGAGTACTACAGCCAGATTGCCGACGAGGTGATAGCCGCCGGTGCCGAGGAGATATGCCTGAAGGACATGGCCGGCATCGGCCAGCCCGCCATGCTCGGCCAGCTGACGAAGGCCATCAAGACGAAGCATCCCGACATCATCATCCAGTACCACGGCCACTCTGGCCCCGGCCTGTCGATGGCCTCGATACTCGAGGTGTGCAACAACGGCGCCGACATCATCGACACCGCCATCGAGCCTTTAAGCTGGGGCAAGGTGCATCCGGACATCATCTCGGTGCAGTCGATGCTGAGGAACGAGGGCTTCGAGGTGGCCGACCTGAACATGAACGCCTACATGCAGGCGCGTACCTTAACTCAAGAGTTCATCGACGACTGGCTGGGCTACTTCATCAACCCGGCCAACAAGCACATGTCGTCGCTGCTGCTCGGCTGCGGACTGCCCGGCGGCATGATGGGCTCGATGATGGCCGACCTGGGCGGCATCAAGAAGATGATTGACAAGCTGCGCGCCCAGAAGGGCGAGCCGGAGCTGACGATGGACGACATGCTGGTGCGCCTGTTCAACGAGGTGGAGTACGTCTGGCCGCGCGTGGGCTATCCCCCACTGGTGACGCCGTTCTCGCAGTATACGAAGAACATTGCGCTGATGAACCTGCTGACCATCGAGCAGGGCAAGGGCCGCTACGTGATGATGGACGATGCCATCTGGGGCATGATCCTGGGCAAGTCGGGCAAGATTCCCGGCACCATTGCCCCCGAGCTGGTCGAGCTGGCCGAGAAGCAGAAGCGCGAGTTTACCGACGTCGACCCGCACACGCTCATCCCCAACGCCCTCGACACGTTCCGCAAGGAGATGGACGAGCAGGGCTGGGACTACGGTCAGGACGACGAGGAGCTCTTCGAGCTGGCCATGCACCCCGAGCAGTACCGCCCCTTCAAGAGCGGCCAGGCCAAGAAGCAGCTGCTCGCCGACATACAGAAGGCCAAGGACGCCCGTCTGGGCGGCGGCCCGAAGATTTCGCAGGAGGAGATCGACGCCCTGAAGCACGCCAAGGCCGACGCCGTGAAGTCGCCGCTCAGCGGCCAGCTCATCTGGAGCTTCGGCGGCGAGGGCGTCATGGCGCCGTGCATCGAGCCGTTCATCGGCCAGCAGTATAAGGAGGGCCAGACCTTCTGCTACCTGCAGACGAAGTGGGGCGAGATAGTCGAGATTCCCGCTGCCATGGGCGGCAAGCTGGTGGATATCAGCGTGAAGCCGGGTCAGCAGATTCGGCAAGGCGACACCATTGCCTGGATTGAGCGGGGGTGATTTAAAACGATGTATCAGGCCATTATAGACAAATATTATCCGGAGGACGGCGACCTGCGGCGACTGCTGTTAAAGCACTCGCGGCAGGTCGCCGACCGCTGCCTGCTCATCTGCGACCGCCACCCCGAGCTGCACATCGACCGCGAGTTTGTCGAGGAGGCCGCCATGCTCCACGACATCGGCATACGCTGGTGCTCGGCCCCCTCCATCTTCTGCTACGGCACCGAGCCCTACCTGCGCCACGGCCCGATAGGCGGCGAGGTGCTGCGTCGCGAAGGCTGGGAGCGCCACGCCCGCGTAGCCGAGCGCCACACGGGGACCGGACTGCCGGGCTTCGAGCCCGAAAACATCGAGGAGCAGGTGGTCTGCTATGCCGACAAGTTCTACTCGAAGTCGCACCCCGACCGCGTGCTCAGCGTGCTCGAAACGGCCCAGAGCCTGGAACGTTTCGGCCACGAAGGCGTGGAAAAGTTCCTGGGCTGGGCAAAAATGTTTGAATAAGAGACGTTAAAACTATTGTCCTTTAACTCCCTTTAACTCCATTAACTCCTTTAACTCCTCAAAAAGTAGTACCTTTGCACCCGTGAAACAGAAAACGGTCATCCTTCTGATGTTCGTTGCCTTTCTCTGTATGTGGGCATGCACGCCTTCGTCGCTCCGCCGGGATAACAGTAAGGAGCAGTCGAAGGCTGTCAGCGATTTACCCCTGCCCGATGCTGTTCCACTCGACACGCTGATAGAGAAAGTCCGTGAGAACGTGCCCGATGCCATAGCCGATTCCGTGGCCGAAACCGTGGCTCAGTCCGTGCCCGATTCCGTGCTCAAGTCCGTGCCCGAGTCCGTGCTCAAGTCCGTGGCTGAAACCGTGGCCGATTCCGTGCTCAAGTCCGTGCCTGAGTCCGTGGCTGAGTCCGTGGCCGAAACCGTGGCTGCCGGCGCCGATGCCCTGAAGGAGGCCCGGCAGAAGGCCGAGGAGGAGGAGGCGCGCCAGCTTGACCGTGCGGCGCTCGACTCACTCATCGGCAAGACGGGCGGCGAGGCCGCCGCCAAGACCAAGCGCGACACGACGACGATGGACTCGCTGGAGCTGGCCATCTATAAATATAACAAGGTGGTTGACGACTCGTTGGCCCTCGACAGCGTGAACCGCGCCCGCAAGAACGGCATCGACGCCCCCGTGAGGTACTCGGCCAACGACTCGCTGACCTACGAGGCCGGCTCGGGGACGGCCCACCTCTACGGCGACTCCCACGTGGAGTATCAGAACATGGACCTGAAGAGCGAGAAGATATACATGGTGCTCGACAGCTCGCTGGTACACGCCACGGGCGTCATGGACTCCACCGCCAGGCGGCTGACCGGCACGCCGGTGTTCAAGATGGGCAGCGACGAGTACCAGAGCGACACGATGGCCTTCAACTTCAAGACGAAGAAGGGCCTCATCACCCAGGTCTACACCGAGCAGGAGGACGGATTCCTAACCTCGGAGCTGTCGAAGCGCGGCGCCGGCGGCGAGCTGTTCCTGCAGCACGGCCGCTATACGACCTGCGACGACCCGCATCCCGACTTCTACATCGCCATGTCGCGCGCCAAGGTGCGTCCCGGCAAGGACGTCGTCTTCGGGCCGGCCTACCTCGTGGTCTGCGACGTGCCCCTGCCGCTGGCCGTCCCCTACGGCTTCTTCCCCTTCACGAAGAGCTACTCCAGCGGATTCATCATGCCCACCTACGGCGACGAGTCGGAGCGCGGCTTCTACCTGCGCGACGGCGGCTACTACTTCGCCATCTCCGACAAGATGGACCTCAAGCTCATCGGCGAAATCTACACCAAGGGCTCGTGGGGACTGACGGCCACGTCGAACTACAACCGCCGCTACAAGTACAGGGGCTCGTTCCTGCTGAGCTACCAGAACAGCGTCCGCGGCGAGAAGAACCTGCCCGACTTTGAGCGCACCACCAGCTTCAAGCTCACCTGGACCCATAACCAGGACTCGAAGGCCAACCCCTTCTCGACGCTTCAGGCCAGGGTGAACTTCGCATCGCAGAGCTTTGAGCGCAACAACCTGACCTCGATGTACAACCCGCAGACCCTGACGCAGTCGACGCGAACGTCGTCGGTGGCCTTCACCACCCGATTCTCGAGTCTCGGCATGACCGTCAGCTCGTCGATGGACCTGAGCCAGAACATGCGCGACTCGTCGATCAGCATGACGCTGCCCCGACTCAACATCGACATCGCACGATTCTATCCCTTCAAGCGCAAGAAGATGGCCGGCAAGGAGCGCTGGTATGAGAAGATATCGGCCAACTACCGCGGTGAGTTCAGCAACTCCATCAACACCAAGGAGGACAAGCTGCTGCACTCCGACTTCCGCCGCGACTGGAAGAACGGCATCACCCACTCCATTCCCATCAGCGCCAACTTCATGTTCCTCGACAACTTCAACATCAACCCGTCGTTCAACTTCAGCGACAAGATGAGCTTCATCAAGGCACGGAAGCACTGGGACAAGGAGACGCAGGAGGAAGTGACCGACACCGTGACCGGACTCTACAACGTCTACAACTGGAGCCTCAACCTGGGCGTCTCGACCACCCTCTACGGTACGTACGTGCCGTCGCGGAAGCTCTTCGGCGACAAGATACAGGCCATCCGCCACGTGCTGACGCCAACCATCTCGTTCCAGTATGCCCCGAACTTCAGCGTCGACCGCTACGGATTCTATGAGTACTACGACAAGGTCGACGCCGAGGGCAACGTCTCGCGGGTGCAGTACTGGCCCTACAGCGTCGGCAACATCGGGCAGGTGAGCAACAGCCGCACGGGGCGCATCAGCATCGACCTGAAGAACAATGTCGAGATGAAGGTGCGCTCTGCCGACGACTCGGTGAAGAAGGTGAGCCTCATCGACGAGTTCAGCCTGCGCACAGGCTACAACCTTGCCACCAATGTGCGCCCGATGGACGACGTGAGCACCACGCTGCGCATCAAGTTCACCAAGAGCTATACCCTCAACCTGAGCCTGACCTTCGCCAGCTACGTCTACGAGGCCGACTCCGTAGGAGCCGTTCCGCGCGTCAGCGAGCACACCACCTACTGGGAGAAGGGCAAGATAGGCCCGTTCAGCTCGATCTCGAAGAGCATCAGCTATAACCTTGACAACTCGAAGGTGGTGAACTTCCTGAAGTGGCTGCGCGGCGAGAAGGTCGACAAGAAGGGCAAGGAGAAGACCAAGACCAAAGAAGAGGAGGAACAGGAGGAGGACGACCTGGAGCTGGAGAGCAACGTCGACATTGAGATGGAGAAGGCCAAGCGCGGTGCCAAGAAGGAGAATGCCGGCAAGGCCGAGACCGACGAGGACGGCTACATGACGTTCAACCTGCCGTGGTCGCTCAGGTTCGACTATGGCGTCACCATGCACGAGAGCCGCGACGTGAAGAAGTTTAACTACAACACCATGCGCTACCCCTATGAGTTCAGCCACCACCTGAACTTCAGCGGCAACGTGCGCCTGTCAGACGGCTGGAACATACAGCTCTCGAGCGGCTACGACTTCGAGAACAAGAAGATCTCGATGACCACCGCCTCGCTCAGCCGCGACCTCCACTGCTTCAACATGTCGTGCTCCGTCGTGCTCGCCCCCTACACCAGTTACAACTTCTCGTTCCGTTGTAACGCCTCGACCCTGACCGACGCCCTGAAGTACGACAAGCGCTCAAGCTACTCCAACTCCGTGCAGTGGTATTGACAGCCCACAGATTTTCTTGGGAAAATCCTTGGAAGTTAAGAAATCTTTTTGTATCTTTGCGCCGTGATGACAGAAAGACAGAGATACCCCATCGGCATACAGACCTTCGAGAAGATTCGCGAAGGCAACTACGCCTACGTCGACAAGACGGGCTACGTCTACGACCTCGCACAGAACTTTCAGTTCGTATTCCTCAGCCGTCCGCGCCGCTTCGGCAAGTCGCTGCTCGTCTCGACCATGAAGAGCTACTTCGAGGGGCGCCGCGACCTGTTCGAGGGGCTTGCCGCCTCGCGCCTTGAGACCGAATGGCGCCAGCACCCCGTGCTCCATATCAGCCTCGCCTCGGCCAAGGGCGGCACCATCCAGAACCTGCAGGAAATGGTGGGGCTGCAGTTGGAGTGGTCAGAGAAGAAATACGGCATAGAATGCACGAAGGAAGGGCTGGGCGCACGACTGGAAACGCTCATCAAGGGCTGCGCCGAGAAGTACGGCGAGAAGGTCGTCGTGCTCATCGACGAGTACGACGCCCCGCTGCTGACCGTGCTCCACAAGCCCGAACTGCTCGACGAGATGCGGCAGGCCCTGCGCGCCTTCTACTCGCCGCTGAAGGACTGCGACCCGTGGCTGCGCTTCGTCTTCATCACCGGCATCTCGAAGTTCTCGCAGCTCAGCATCTTCAGCGAGCTGAATAACTTGGCACGCATCACGATGGAGCCGCGCTACTCCACCATCTGCGGCATCAGCGAACAGGAACTGCACGAGCAGTGGGACTATGTCGTGGCAGAGCTGGCAGAGAAAATGGGCGTCGAGAAGGACGAGGCCTACCGCCAGTTGAAGGAGAAGTACGACGGCTACCACTTCGCCCAGGACATGACCGACGTCTACAATCCCTTCAGCCTGATCAACACCTTCTCATTCGGCCGTATAGCTGCACACTGGTTCGAGACGGGCACGCCCACCGTATTGGTAAAGATGCTGCAGAAGTTCCAAACCGACATTACGCAGCTGGACGGCAGCAAGGCTCGCTCCGAGGAGTTCGACGCGCCGACCGAGCAGATGCAGAGCGTGCTGCCGCTGTTCTACCAGAGCGGCTACCTGACCGTCAAGGACTACGACCGCGAGCTGGACGAGTACACCCTGGGCTATCCGAACCAGGAGGTGCGGTTAGGAGTCATCAAGGCTTTGATGCCTTATTACGTCTGGGATGACACACTGAAAACCCGAAACAGCATCACCGACATCTACCGCGCCATCCGCGCCGAAGACCTGCCCGAGGCTTTCGAGCGGCTGAAGACGTTCCTCTCGGCGGTGCCATACGCCGAGGGAGCCACGTCGGAGGGCCACTTCCAGCAGATGCTCTACGTGGTGTTCTCGCTGATGGGCATGTATCTGCTGACCGAGGTTCGCACGGCAACGGGCCGCATGGACGTTGTCTGGCAGTCGCGCACCGACGTCTACGTCATCGAGCTCAAGATTGACCGCCCGGCACAGGAGGCCATCGACCAGATTGACCGCAAAGGCTACCTCGTCTCCTACGCCCTCGACGGTCGCCGCCTCCACAAGGTCGGCCTCTCGTTCTCGACCAGGACGCGAACCATCGAGGAATATATAATAAGGTGAAAACGTAACCCGCCGCCTTTTGCCCAAAACCCGGCGCCTTTTGCTCGTAACCCGGCGCCTTTTGCCCAAAACCCGGCGCCTTTTGCCCGTAACCCGCCGCCTTTTGCCAGAGTGTCGGTTCAGGTGTCGGTTCCACCTTCCGAAAGCCGGTACGAAGTACCTGTTTCGGCCTGTTCCTCATGACAAATTACTAATATAGTTGTCATTCGCACTTTTTATCCTACACTTCCGACACTTCCTACACCTAAAATATTACAACAGGTGTAGGGAGTGTCGGAAGTGCAGGGTAATTCCTGCGATTAACAATTATGTGGGTGATTTCTTAGGGAAATGTTTGGAAATTCATGGATTTTTCTGTATCTTTGCAGCGATATTTGCATCCAATAGGTTATAATTATGGCAGTGACAACACAAATCCCACAAACAACCCAGATGATTGTGACGCTGGAAGACAATGCTATGGTATCAGAAATCCGAAAGGCTCTGAAGCTTATTCGTGGCATTGCCTCTGTACGTGTGGCTCATATCGGCGATGACCGTACCATCACTCCTGACATTCGGCGTAACATCAAGCGAGCACGTGAGGAGTCGGCTCGCGGGGAGACTATTGTATGCAATACTCCTGAGGAGATGCAGAAATACTTCGATAGTCTATGAACTACAGCATAGAGTATTCCAAAGAAGCAGACAGGACACTCCGTAAGTGGAAGAAGTCTAATCCTCGCTTGTTCAAGAAGGCAACAAAGGTGTTGTTTGACATTATGCAGCATCCCCGAACCGGGCTAGGCCATCCTGAGGCACTGGTCGGTGGAAATGACGTAACCTATTCGCGTCATATTACGGCAAACGACCGTATCATTTACGACATTTACGATGAGCGTATTTCAGTGCTGATTATTCAGGCTGAGGAACACTACAGCGACAAATAACCGCTCGGTCAGTAAATAGGGTCAGTAAATAAATACTCAGCCGTTCAGCAGGGCATCGAGCGACTCCTGCTCGCCGACGACCCAGATGATGTCACCCTCTTGGAACGGACGTGTGGGGCTGACGGCCGACAGATTCTCCTTTCCTTCTTCAAGACCGACGACCATGCAGCTGTAGAGGCTGCGGATGCCGCTCTCCTTGAGCGTCTTGCCGATGAACGGACTGGCGGGGCCGATGATGAGCTGGCGCAGCTTCATCTCGCGGGCCTCGATGTCCTCCTCCTCGCCAAGTACCTCCTCCTTCAGGGCGGTGCCGAGGCGGGCCAGCTGGTCGTCGCTGCCGATGACCTGCAGGCGGTCGCCGGGGAAGATGACGTAGTCGCCGTCGGGGATGTTCAGCCGCCGGCCGCCGCGCATGATGCTGCTGACGTGTACGCCGTAGCGGCTGCCTAAGGAGAGCTGCTTCAAGGTCTGGCCCATCCACTGTGAGTCAGACGGCACGTCGAACTCGGCAATGTGAATGTCGCGGTCGAGCAGCCGTCCTTCGTAGAGGGGGCGCTTCTTGCCGTGTACCTGAGCCTCGATGTCGCGCGAGCGGAGGTTGTTGATGAACAGCCGCTCGAGGACGATGCTGCGGTGCTTGACGGCGCGCGAGACGATGATGAGCGCCAGGATGACGAAGCCGAGGGTGACGATGACGGCCGTCGAGAAGTGGCCCAGGCGGTGACAGACGTAGAAGATGAAGCTGAGGGCCACGACGGCGCGCGCCAGGATGGTCGACAGCAGGGGCAGGCGGTTGCGGTTCGACTCGGCCCAGAGTGCCTTCCACTCCTCGGAGCGGTTCTTCTTCATCACCATGGCGCGCAGGAATGGGGCGATGGCTATCAGCGTGACGAGGCCCGTGAGCAGCTCGGGCAGCGAGATGTGGATGCCCAGCAGCGTGAAGTCGTAGCCGACGGCATGCTGCAGCAGGGGCAGCAGGAACATGAAGCTGACGGCGATGGTGGCCGACGTGAGGATGCTGTAGACGACGGTGTTGATGCCCATCTGCGTGAGCAGCCGCTTCCACTTGCTCTGCTCGGTGGTGTTGGGACGGCTCATCGACAGGTGGTTGAGCGAGCGGATGATCTTGTTGGGCAGACGGTGCTCGAGGGCACTATAAGCCGGCGTGGCAAGCCGTATCATGTAAGGTGTGAGAAATGTGGTAATGACTGATACGGCTACCACAACCGGATAGAGGAAGTCGCCGATGACGCCGAGCGACAGGCCCAGCGAGGCGATGATGAACGAGAACTCACCAATCTGCGCCATCGAGAAGCCGCAGCGCATGGCCGACTTCAGACTCTCGCCGCCCAGCATGAACGACATGGAGCCGAAGACCGACTGGCCGATGAGGATGGTGAGCACGAGCACCAGGATGGGCACGGCGTAGTCGATGAGTATCTGCGGGTCGACGAGCATGCCGACGGAGACGAAGAAGACGGCGCCGAAGAGGTTCTTGACCGGCTCGACGAGCTTCTCGATGCGCTCGGCCTCGACGGTCTCGGCCAGGATGCTGCCCATGATGAAGGCTCCGAAGGCCGACGAGAAGCCCACCTTGGTCGAGAAGACGGCCATGGCACAGCAGAGGCCGAGCGAGACGATGAGCAGCACCTCGCTGTTGATGAGGCGGCGCACGGAGCGCAGGAAAATGGGTATGGCGAAGATGCCTACCACGAGCCACAGTATCAGGAAGAAGCCTATCTTCAGGATCGAGCCCAGCATCTGGCCGCCGTCGGGACTGTTGCCGCTGGCGATGGCCGAGAGCATGACCATCATAACGATGGCCAGGATGTCCTCAAGGATGAGCACCGACATGACGAGCGAGGCAAACTGCTGTTGGCGCAGCCCCAGGTCGTCGAAGGCCTTGTAGATAATGGTGGTCGACGACATGGCGAGCATTCCGCCGAGGAAGATGCAGTCCATCTTGCCCCAGCCGAAGCACTGGCCGACGATGATGCCCAGCATCGACATGCAGAAAATGATGGTAATGGTCGAGATGATGGGCGAGGCGCCCATCTTTAGGATTTTCTTGAACGAGAAGTCGAGACCCAGCGAGAACAGCAGGAACATCACGCCGATGTCGGCCCAGAGCTGGATGTTCTCCTGATCGACGACGCTGGCCGTGTAGGGCATGTGGGGCGAGACCAGGAAACCGGCCACGATATAGCCCAGTACAAGCGGCTGCTTGAGCCGCTTGAACACCAGTGTCACGATGCCTGCCACGATAAGCATCAGTGCCAGGTCTTGAATCATTGCAGGTAGTTCAGCCATTGTATCCTGCCGTCAGTTCACAGATCTTGACGATAACCTGCATCGCCTTCTCCATCGACTGGATGGGCACGAACTCGTAGGGGCCGTGGAAGTTGATGCCACCGGCAAAGATATTAGGGCAGGGCAGGCCACGGAACGAGAGCTGCGCACCGTCGGTGCCGCCGCGGATGGGCTTCACCTTCGGGGCGACGCCCACGGCCTGCATGGCGTGGAGCACCAGGTCGATGACGTGCATCTGCGGGTCGATCTTCTCCTTCATGTTGTAGTACTGGTCCTTCACCTCGATGTCGACCGTGCCCTCGCCGTACTTGGCATTCATCTGCTCGGCGCAGCGCTGTATGAAGCGCTTGCGGTCCTCGAAGCGGTCGCGGTCGTGGTCGCGGATGATGTAGCTGAGTCGGCCCAGCTCGGTGTTCGTCTGCATGCCGATGAGGTGGTAGAAGCCCTGGTAGCCCTCGGTGGTCTCGGGCGTCTCGTCGTCGGGCAGCATGGCGGCGAACTCGGCGGCCAGGCGGTTGGCGTTCACCATCTTGTCCTTGGCGTAGCCCGGGTGTACGCTGACGCCGTGGATGGCGACCTTGGCCGAGGCGGCGTTGAAGTTCTCGAACTCCAGCTCGCCCACGTCGCCGCCGTCCATCGTGTAGGCCCACTCACAGCCGAAGCGCCCGACGTCGAAGTGGTGGGCGCCCATGCCTATCTCCTCGTCGGGATTGAAGGCCACGCGAATCTTCCCGTGCTTGATCTCAGGATGCTGCTGCAGGTAGACCATGGCCTGTACGATCTCGGCGATGCCGGCCTTGTCGTCGGCGCCGAGCAGCGTGTGACCGTCGGTGACGATGAGGTCCTCGCCGACGTGCTGCAGCAGTTCGGGGAACTTCTTCGGCGACGAGACGATGCCCTCGCTGAGCAGGATGTCAGAGCCGTCGTAGCCGTGCACAATCTGCGGCTTGATGTCGGCTCCCGAGCAGTCGGGACTGGTGTCGTAGTGCGAGATGAAGCCGATGGTGGGCACGCGGTCCTTGGTGTTGGCACGGAGCGTGGCGTAGATGTAGCCCTTGTCGTCCATCTCGACATCGTCAAGGCCCTCGGCTTCCAGCTCCTTCTTCAGGTATTCGGCGAAGACGAGCTGCTTCTTAGTACTCGGCACGCAGTCAGCATCCTCTGCCGACTGCGTGTCAAACTTGGTGTAGTTCAGGAATCTTTCTACAATGTCCATATATTAGTTTTGTTTGTCCAATTCAGCCAGATTTGCAGCTATCATCTCGTCGGTGACGGTGTAGTTCTGCAGGTCGCCCTTGATGAAGGCCTCGTAGCTGGGCATGTCGATGAGTCCGTGGCCAGAGAGGTTGAACAGGATGACCTTCTCCTCGCCCGTCTCCTTGCACTTCTTGGCCTCGCGGATAGTGGCGGCGATGGCGTGGCACGACTCCGGGGCGGGAATGATGCCCTCGGTGCGTGCAAACAGCATGCCGGCCTCGAAGGTCTCGAGCTGCGGAATGTCGACACCGTGCATCAGTCCGTCCTTGATGAGCTGCGAGATGATCATGCCCGCACCGTGGTAGCGCAGACCGCCGGCGTGGATGTTCGACGGGCGGAAGTTAT
The DNA here is from genome assembly GCA_017395215.1 of Prevotella sp. GTDB lineage: Bacteria > Bacteroidota > Bacteroidia > Bacteroidales > Bacteroidaceae > Prevotella. The sequence continues at coordinate 24,129 of JAFPVW010000052.1, forward strand.
GGCCCAGGGTGAACATCGGCAGCAGCGGCGTGTAGCCGGCCTCGTCGCCGAAGTCGTAGCGGAACTGTCCGCGCGTCAGCTTCGGGCATGAGTCGGGCTCGGCGGCGATGAACTCCGTGTGGCGCTCGCCGCTCAGGTTGTGGCGCATGAAGGGGAACGAGATGCCGCCGAAGTTAGAGCCGCCGCCGAAGCAGCCGATGACGATGTCGGGGTATTCGCCGGCCATCTCCATCTGCTTCTCAGCCTCCAGGCCGATGATGGTCTGGTGCAGGCCCACGTGGTTGAGCACCGAGCCGAGCGTGTACTTACAGTTGGGCGTCGTCGTGGCCAGCTCAACAGCCTCAGAGATGGCGGTGCCGAGTGAGCCGCTGTGCGTCGGGTCCTTGGTCAGGATGTCCTTACCGGCACGGGTCGACATCGAGGGCGAGCCCTCGACCACGGCACCGAAGGTGCGCATGATTGACGAACGGTAGGGCTTCTGCTGCATCGTGATCTTCACCTGGTAGACGGCGCAGTCCAGTCCGTAGATCTTGGCGGCATACGAGAGGGCGGCGCCCCACTGTCCGGCACCGGTCTCGGTGGTCACGTTGGTCGTGCCCTCCTGCTTGGCATAGTAGCACTGGGGCAGGGCCGAGTTGATCTTGTGAGAGCCGAGGGGGTTGGTCGACTCGTTCTTGAAGTAGATATGGGCGGGTGTACCCAGGGCCTCCTCGAGAGCGTAGGCGCGGACGAGCGGCGTCGAGCGGTAGTACTTGTACTTCTCGAGCACGTCCTCGGGAATGTCTATCCAGCGGTGCTCGGTGTCCAGTTCCTGGACGCAGCACTCGCGGGGGAAGATGTGTGCCAGGTCGTCGACGCCAAGCGGCTGTTTCGTTGCCGGATGGATGGGCGGCATGGGCTTGTTCACCATGTCGGCCTGAATGTTGTACCACTGTGTTGGGATCTCGCTCTCTTGGAGAATGAATTTCTTTTGCTTTGACATAATACTTTAGTTTAGGGATTGGTGTATCCGTGTGCAAAGGTACTAATAATAAATGAAAAGAAGAACAAAAAGCACGGCTTTTTTCTTTTTTGCCGTGCTTTCTGTCCTTTCCCCTGTTGCTGCAAGCTGTTATTCCTTGCCGCCGATGATGATGTTGATGAGTTTGGTCAGGTCGGTGATGTCCACCTTGCCGTCATCCGTCAGGTCGGCAGCCTCCAGGATAAAGCCCGTCGGGGTGTTGCCTAAAAGGTGGTTGGTAAGCGCGGTGACGTCGTCAGCGTCGACCTTGGTGTCGCCGTTCGCGTCGCCAGGGATAACGTTCTGGTAGTCAATGCTGATGACGACGCACTGCTGTTCACCGGCGTTTTTGAACTTAATAACTGACAGGTTGTTGAGGGCGAAGGTCACGTGAGTTGTACCGTCTGATTTGTATGCAGGCAGTATGGTTGTAGTCTCTGTTGTGTATTCCACTCCGCCGACGCTAACCCAATAGGAGGTGCGAGGAGTTTCGGTTTTGTTGTAGTTAGTGTAACTCCAGATGGTCATGCTGGTGGCTACATAGCCGTTGGGCACATAGATGGTGTTCTCAGCTTGGTTTGAGAGTTTGATGGTTGTAGCGCTGGTGTTGGCAGCATTGATATCATCGGCATTGGTATATGCTTTTTCGGCATTACCTGTCAAATCCATAGTGAATCCGGCGGCTGCAGTGTTGCTTTTGCCTATGAGTCGGTTGTTATATGTACTGTTGTCGTAAGAATTTGTGGCCATGTTGTTCCAGCTTAGCACGGCAGTTTGGGTCTCTACCACGGGTTCGACAGGCTCGGTTGTCCCTGGGTCATCATCCTCGGCAATCACCTTTAGCACGCCGCTGCTGTAGAGTGCCGATGTGTCCCACTTCAGGCCGTCGCCAGGTGTGGCGGGGATAATCTCGGCAAATGTGCCGCTGCTGACGCTGCCGGTGAAGGCTTGTATCTGCTGGCCGTTGCTGTAACTCTTGTTTAGCATGGCGTCGTTCAGTCGCAGAATGGCACCGCTGTTCAGCTTCAGTCCGCCGCTCAGCGTCAGACCCTTGTCGTTGGCTCCCTCGTCGCCCACCAGTAGGGTACCGCCTTTTTCGATGATGACTTGTCCGGCGATGGTGCCCTTTCCGGCCAGTGTTGCATCGGTAGCCACGGTGACGGTCCCAGTGCCGTTGTTCTTGCCGTTGACGATGAGCGTGCCGCCGCTGACGGTGGTAGTGCCTTTGTAGTCATTGGTGCCGGTGAGACGCCAGATGCCAGTACCAATCTTGTTGATGTGTACGGTGCCAGTATGCCCGCTACCACTTGCCGACCAATTGTTGATTCGTCCAGCAAAGGTCTCGTCCGAGTTTCGGCTACCGACATTCCACTTCGTTGTGAAACCGTCGGTATCCTTGCTTGAACCGCTGAGCCATGTGGTACTTTCACCGGCGAGTCCGCCAATGGTAAGTTCGGCGTTTGTGGACCATCCCGCCAAACGGGTGTTTCCCGTCAGTTCAATAATGGTGTTGTCAAGATTTGGTTTTTTATTAAGCAGCAGCAAACAACCATTCTTAACGTCGTTATTGTCCGAGGTCTTTGCTGTACCATTGGCAATGAGCCGTCCATTAAAATTACTCCAGTCACCCTGAAGATATTCACGGACGTAGGGGATGTTCAATTGGATTGTCCCAAGTCCGCTTACCTCATTATTTATATAGCAGTTGCGGTTGGGCGAGAATTGCGAGATGGTTTCTTCCGCCACTTCAATGGGGAAGGAGTAGGTCTCGTAGCCACTGCTCTCACCCTTGGTCTTCAGGTGGCCGCCTGCCATGACAAGCTTCTTCGAGGAGCCGATGCCTTTCTTGGCGATTTCGGCAGTGCTGAGGTAGAGCGTGCCGCCTTTCAGAATGGTGGAACCCTTGTATCCGAAGAAATCGGTGGTGCCGACGGTCAGCTGGCCGCCGCCGTCTATGATGAAGTCGGCCGAGGCATCGCTGCTCTCGATGGTGCCGTTCATCGTGACCGTGGCCGACTTGATGTCGAAGGTCGAGGTGCTCGAGAGTTTCATTGAGCGGTTAGTCGAGGTGTTGTTGCCGCCTGTGTAGCGGTAGGTGCCGCCGTCGGCTATCCAGTTCTGGGCGAATTCCACGCTGCTGCCGATGGCCGAACGTTCGCCGCCGTCTTTCAGCAACGAGAACTCCAGCACGCCGTCGTGCAGGACGGTGGCGCCGGTGTAGGCGTTGCTGCCGCTGAGGGTGAGCGTGCCGCTACCTGCTTTGTTGACAGAGGCAGGGCCGCCGATGGCCTGGCCGCTGACAGTCAGCGAGGCGGGCACGTTATAGACGATGGCCTTCGGAGCAATGGCACTGGCGAGCGAGAGTGTCGTGCTGCCGGTGGGAGCCAGGAGCACGTTTCCCGTGGCCTGATCGTAGTCGAAGTCGCCGCCCGTCCAGGAATAGTCAGCCGAGTAGCTGTCGATGTCTACCACGTCCACCTCTAAGGGGCGGGTTGACATGGCCACGTCTCGCGTGTAGCTGGAGAAGTTGTCGCCGTCGTAGGCACAGATGCAGACGGTATACTTCGTGCCTGGCTCCAGGCCCGTGATGGTGTAGCTGGTGGTGTTGGCGTCGGTGCGTTTCACCTCGCTGCCATTTACCTTGATGGAGAATCCCTCTTCAGCGTAAGTATAGTCGCGCCATGAGATGGCGAGCGTCGTGGTGGTGGCCTTGTCGAGCGTCAGGGCGACGGGTGTGCGCAGGAAATAGTCGCGGTCGTCAACGGTGATGCTATTGATGTAACGTTCGATATTGGCGTAGCCGTCGGCCCCGATGGTCATTGCGTCGTTAGCGTTGAGGTTTGTGCCGTTTGCCTGTTCCCATTCATCGGGCATACCGTCGCCGTCGGTGTCCTGCTTCTTCACGCCGGCATAGACGTCCCACGTCGAGGGAGCACCATAAATGAGCGTCTCCTCATTGGAGATGAGCGCCCCCTTCTTTCCGTAAGACAGCACCTCGTCCACCATGTAGCAGTCGGCGGGATCGCGGTAGGGTAGGGAGGCACCCACAGTGGGCAGGTTGGTCTCGAGTAGTGTCCTTCCCGGATTGAGCGTCAGTTCCGGGTAGTCGTATGGCGTGGGCTCGCGTGTGGCGGCGTTGTAGTCGGTTATCTCGAAGGGGTCGAATACACCGTTCATGTTATTGTCCTGCCAGTTGTCGTTGCCATAGCAGTGGAAGTCGGCGTTGCCGCCGGTGAACGCTGCGCCGCCTTTGGCCGGCCCGTTGATGAAGAGGTTTGACTGGATATTGACAGCCGACTTACCTTCGGAGTCGCCGCCCATGATATAGGCGCCGTTCGACCAGTTATAGACCATGTTGTTGGCATACTGGTTGATGCCCTTAATCTTGAAGTTACGGGTGGAGTTGTCGCAGAGCAGGTTGCCGATAACCGACACGTAGTTGGTCTGCATCAGTCCGCCTGCCGAGTGGGTCAGCAGACCCTGGCCCACGATGCTGTTCTGGAGCGTAATGTTCTGCGGCGTGGTGCCCTTGCCGTCGGGATTGATGCTGAAGGTCTCGTCGAGTCCCCACGAGAAGGAGCAGTGGTCAAAGATCATGTTGGCACCGTTGGCAATGCCGGCGGCATCCTTGCCGCTGCTGCCCTTGTGCCCCATTCGGAAGCGCATGTAGCGAACAATGATATTGTCGGCCCCCGAGAAAGACACACCATCGCCATAGACTGTGACACCCTCGCCAGGTGCCGTCTGTCCTGCCACGTAAAGGTTTTTAGCAAAGGTGATGCGCGACGAGATGTTGATGACGCCTGCCACATCAAACACGACGATGCGGTTGGGCTGGCTGACGGCGTCGCGCAGCGAGCCAGTGCCCGAGTCGTTGAGGTTGGTGACGTGGTAGACGGAGCCACCTCGTCCGCCAGTGGCGAAGCGGCCCCAGCCCTGTGCGCCGGGGAAGGCCAGTTGCTGGGCACTCATGGTGATACTTGCCATCGCCAGAACGATGACGGCGAGAAGTCGGGATGACAGTCTTGCTTGCATTTTAAGTAGTTTTGGTTAGTTTCTTGTTATTCCGTTTGCAAAAGTACGTAAAAAAACGTAACTTTGCAACCGCAATGGCAATTATTCTAATCGTTTTAGCATATTTCGCAGTTCTTTTCACCGTCGGCAGGCTTACCAGTAGGCGGTCAACGAACGAGGCGTTCTACCGTGCCGACCGCCGCTCGCCGTGGCCGATGGTGGCTTTCGGCATGGTGGGAGCCAGTATCTCGGGTGTCACCTTCGTCTCGGTGCCGGGTATGGTGCAGTCGTCGCAGATGGCTTACCTGCAGGTCTGCTTAGGTTTCATTGTCGGCTACGTTGTCGTAGCCTTTGTGCTGTTGCCGCTCTACTACCGCCTTAACCTGACCACCATCTACACCTATCTGGGTCAGCGGTTGGGGCGGCAGTCCTACCTCTCGGGGGCGTGGTTCTTTCTGTTGTCGAAGATGACTGGAGCGGCGTTGAAGTTCTATGTAGTCTGCATGGTGCTGCAGGAGTTTGTCTTCGACGCTCTGGGCATTCCCTTCTGGGCGGGCGTCGTGGGACTTGTGCTGCTCATCTGGCTCTACACCAATCGGGGCGGCATCAAGACGCTCGTCGTCACCGACACCGTGCAGACCGTCTGCCTCCTCACCGCCCTTCTCCTTATTATATATAAGGTGACGGGCGATCTCGGCCTGTCGTTGGGCGACGCCGTGCAGGCCGTGGCCGACAGCCCGATGAGCCGAGTCTTCGTGATGGACGACTGGGCGTCGCCCCGCAACTTCTGGAAGCAGTTCCTCAGCGGCGTGTTCATCGTCGTCGTCATGACGGGCCTCGACCAGGACATGATGCAGAAGAACCTGACCTGCAAGACGCTGCGTGAGGCGCAGAAGGACATGTGCAGCTATGGCGTGGCCTTCGTCCCCGTCAACCTGCTGTTCCTCTCGCTCGGCGTGCTGCTCACCATGCTCCCCGCCACCTCCGGTGCCACTGGCGACGCCCTTCTCCCCGCCTACGTCCACACCTTCCTCGCAGAAGGCGACTCCGTCGCCGCCATCCCTGCCATCCCCGCCATCTTCGTGCTTGGCATCGTCGCCGCCTCCTTCTCCACCGCCGACTCTGCCCTGACGTCGATGACCACCAGCTTCTGTGTCGACGTGCGCCAGCGACCTGCCGACGTGCAACTGAGGCGCCGTGTCCATCTGCTGATGTGTCTGGTCTTTGCGGTGTTTATCATCCTGTTCCGCTATGTCAACAGTGCCTCGCTTATTGACGCCATCTACACGATGGTCGGCTATACCTACGGTCCGCTGCTCGGACTGTTCGCCTTCGGACTCCTTACCCGGCGCCGCCCTGCTGACCGTTTGGTCCCATATATCTGTGTGGCCTCGCCTCTGCTTTGTCTTGCTATCGATGTTTTGGCACAGTCGCAGTGGGGCTATCATTTCGGCTACGAACTGCTGATGCTCAACGGACTGCTGACGTTCGCGGGCCTCCGGGGCAGTTCGGCCTATAAATTTTTCTCTTGATTTCTTGTTTTTATTTCGCTATAAATGTTTCATATTCGTCTCACAGGCCGTCTCGCAGGCCTGTTTTTGGGTAAAAAAAGTTAAATTCAAGCCTTTCCGGTATGAAATAGCAAAAAACATGGTGGACTTTCCCAATTATTTTCGTACATTTGCACACGAAAAGATTTTTAATGGTTAAGGTTTATGGTTGATTAATTTAGTTTTAAAGTAAAAGAAAGCCTCGCTGTGAAGCGGGGCTTTCTTGATTTCTCGATATGTCTAAAATGTTTTCAAGTGTGATTCATCAGGTAGCGTTCTGCCTCGATTGCGGCCTGGCAGCCACTGCCTGCTGCTGAGATAGCCTGACGATAGACGGGGTCGGCGCAGTCGCCGGCAACGTAGATGCCGGGCAGCTTGGTGCGCGGTGTGCCGTCAATCTTCTTGAAGTAGCCCGTCTCGTCGGTGTCGAGCCACTCGCGGAAGATGTCGGTGTTGGGCTTGTGACCGATGGCCAGGAAGAAGCCGTCAATCTGAATGTCGACCAACTCCTCGTCAGGCTCACCCTTGCGCTTGACCAGGTGGGCGCCTTCCACGCCGTTCTCGCCGAACAGGCCGAGCGTGTTGTGCTCGAAGAGAATCTCGATGTTCTCACGTTCCTGTACCCGCTGCTGCATGACCTTTGAGGCCCGGAGGAAGGGCTTGCGCACTATCATGTACACCTTCTTGGCAAGACCGCTCAGATAGAGGGCGTCCTCGCAGGCTGTGTCGCCGCCGCCGACCACGGCCACCGTCTTCTTGCGGTAGAAGAAACCGTCGCAGGTGGCACAGGCCGACACACCCTGGCCGTTGTACTTGCGCTCGTCGTCGAGCCCTAAGTACTTGGCCGAGGCACCGGTGGCGATGATGACGGTGTCGGCCTCAATCTCGGTGTCGTCGTCGGCGGTGCAGACGTAGGGAGCCTTCGAGAAGTCAACCTTCACGATCTCGCCGTCGCGGATGTCGGTGCCGAAGCGCTCGGCCTGCTCGCGCAGGTCCATCATCATCTGGTTGCCGTCGACGCCCTGCGGGTAGCCGGGGAAGTTCTCTACCTCGGTGGTCTGCGTCAGCTGGCCGCCGGGCTGCATCCCGCAGTACTCAATGGGGCTGAGATTGGCGCGGGAAGCGTAAATGGCAGCGGTGTACCCTGCGGGCCCGCTGCCAATGATTAAGCATTTGGTATGTTGCATGTCACTC
>JAFPVW010000053.1 GCA_017395215.1 Prevotella sp.
AGAAGGAGGTGGTTTACCCCGAGGTGAGCAAGTATGTCAGCCCCGAGGCTTTCGTCGTGAAGGTGCTCGACCACCACGTAGAGGCTGCCAAGCACAACCTGAAGGGTGCACCCATCGTGGTAGCCGGTGGTTATGGTATGGGCTCGAAAGAGAACTTCGACATGCTGTTCCAGTTGGCAAAGGTACTTCATGGTGAGGTTGGCGGCTCTCGCGCTGCCGTCGATGCAGGCTGGCTCGACCATGACCGTCAGATTGGTCAGACGGGTGTCACCGTTCATCCGAAGGTGTATATCGCTTGCGGTATCTCTGGACAGATTCAGCACATTGCCGGTATGCAGGACTCAGGTATCATCATCAGCATCAACAGCGACCCCGATGCACCTATCAACCGCATCGCCGACTACGTCATCGTTGGCACCGTTGAAGAAGTCGTGCCGAAACTGATCAAGTATTATAAGCAGAACTCGAAGTAAAAATGAAGAAACAAGTTCTATTCCTACTTCTGTATGCAGCTCTCGTCGTCGCGTCCGTTTGGTTGTCGCTCGACACGGATAAGGCAACATGGAGAAGAGTCCTCAATGAGGTGATTGCAATCTATTTCTCCATTGCTTTCTACAGGGTATGGATAAACTTGGATAAAGAAAAAGAATAATTATGGCAAACTATTATAGTGACCACCCCGAGATAGGGTTCTATCTCAACCACCCCCTGATGGCTCGTATCGTCGAGTTGAAGGAAAAAGGCTTTGCTGACGCAAAGGAATATGACTACGCCCCTGTTGACCTGGGCGATGCCATCGAGAACTATAAGCAGATTCTCGACATCACGGGCGACGTGGCTGCCAACATCATCGAGCCAAACTCTGAGAGCGTCGACCTGGAAGGTCCGCACCTCGAGAACGGCCGTATGATCTACGCCTCTAAGACTTACGAGAACCTCGACGCCACCCGCAAGGCTGGCCTGTGGGGTGTCTCCATGCCCCGCCGTTATGGCGGTCTGAACCTGCCCAACGCTGTGTTCTCTATGCTCTCTGAGATGATTTCGGCTGCCGATGCCGGTTTCCAGAACATCTGGAGCCTGCAGTCGTGTATCGACACGCTCTATGAGTTTGGCAGCGAGGAGCAGCGCCAGAAGTATATTCCCCGTGTCTGCGCCGGTGAGGGTATGAGCATGGACCTCACAGAGCCCGATGCCGGTTCTGACCTGCAGCGTGTCATGCTGAAGGCCACCTTCGACGAGAAGGAGAACTGCTGGCGTCTGAACGGTGTGAAGCGCTTCATCACCAACGGCGACTCTGACATCCACCTCGTGCTGGCCCGCTCTGAGGAGGGCACGAAGGACGGCCGCGGTCTGTCGATGTTCATCTACGACAAGCGCCAGGGCGGTGTAAACGTTCGCCACATTGAGCACAAACTCGGCATCCACGGCTCACCCACCTGCGAGCTGACCTATAAGAACGCCAAGGCAGAGCTTTGCGGTTCCACCCGTCTCGGCCTCATCAAGTATGTGATGGCCCTGATGAACGGCGCCCGTCTCGGTATCGCCGCCCAGTCGGTAGGTGTCGAGCAGGAGGCCTACAACGAGGGCCTGGCCTACGCCAAGGAGCGCCAGCAGTTTGGCGACAAGATCATCAACTTCCCCGCCGTCTATGATATGCTGAGCCGCATGAAGGCCAAGCTTGATGCCGGTCGCTCGCTGCTCTACGAGACAGCCTGCTACGTCGACATCTACAAGTGCCTGGAGGACATCGAGCGCGACCGCAAGCTCACCCCCGAGGAGAAGCAGGAGATGAAGAAGTACCAGCGCCTGGCTGATGCCTTCACGCCGCTGGCCAAGGGTATGAACTCTGAGTACGCCAACCAGAACGCCTACGATGCCATCTCCATTCACGGTGGTTCGGGCTTCATCATGGAGTACAAGAGCCAGCGCCTCTATCGCGACGCCCGCATCTTCTCTATCTACGAGGGTACCACCCAGCTGCAGGTCGTCGCCGCCATCCGCTACATCACCAACGGCACGATGCTTAACAACCTGAAGGAGATGTATGAGACCCTGGAGGTCAGCGAGAATCTGCAGAGACTGAAGAACCGCGTTGGCGTACTGATTGCTGCTTACGAGGAGGCTCTCAATTATGTGAAGGCTCTGGATAACCAGGATGCTCATGACTTCTTGGCTCGTCGGCTCTACGATATGACTGCCGAGCTCGTCATGTCACTCCTCATCCTCCGCGATGCCACGGCTGCTCCTGAACTCTTCGAGAAGAGCGCCCACGTCTATGTGCGCATGACCGAAGAGGACGTCGCAGGCAAGTCGACCTACATCAGAATGTTCAAGGCAGAAGACCTCGACAGTTTCCGCGCCCAGTAATGGAACAGATAGAACGCATCAAACAGATGGAACTGCGCCTCGACCGTGCGTCGAGCGCCGTGATGGAGTTGTCGGCTGCCCTTGAGAAGTACAACGAGGCGCAGGACGACATCAGCCAGTTGGATGCTTACTATACCAGCGACGAATGGAAGCAGGACTTCGCTGCCGACGAGGCAGGCGAGCTGCCTCCCTCGTTGCGGCGCGGCGTGCTGTCAGAGGACGCCATCTGGAACGTTCTCTCTGATAACCGCGAACTGACCGTCCGTCTGCTGGAAGCCGTTACGGCTATTCTGAAAAAGTAGCCAGCAGCACCCGCTCGACAACCTGCGGGAAATGAGCCATCTCAAGCTGATGCTCTTTCTCGGCAATGTCGTCGACGGTATCGTCAGGACTGAGCTCACAACGATACTGAGCAATTATCTCACCACCATCACAGACGGGTGTGACCCAATGAACGGTCATGCCCGTCTCTTTTTCTCCGGCAGCCTTCACGGCCTCGTGGACGTGGTGGCCCCACATGCCCTTGCCGCCATACTTCGGCAGCAGCGCGGGGTGAAGGTTGACGATGCGGCGCGGGAAGGCGTCGATAAGGAAGTCGGGAACCAATGGCAGGAAGCCCGCCAGCACGATGAAGTCAATGGCGTGCTCACGGAGCAACGGCAGCATGACCTGCGGGTCGTTCAACTGAGCCTTCGGCGTGACGGCAGTCGGCACCCCGAGGCGCGTAGCCCGTTCGAGTGCCAATGCGTCGGCCTTATTACTGACGACGAGGGCGCAGATGACGCGGTCGCTGCCCTCGAAATAGCGGATGAGATTTTCGCAGTTCGTGCCGCTTCCCGACACGAAGATGGCTATATTTACTTTTTTCATATTCTATCTGTTCAATACATATTCTAACACTTTCTCCTCCTGGCGGAAGGGACGCAGCTGCTCGAGCCCAAGATAGCTGACGGCATCGGGGAATAGTGCCTCCTCGGGAACAAGACCGATAATCTCGGTGCCGGTGACGCGGGTGCCTTGGAGCAGGGCCACGCGGCTCACCTCGTCGAAGAGCTGGCGCAGCGAGGTGACGTGGAAGTTGGTCAGGTTGCAGCTGACCTGGGCAAAGCCGTACTCAGGGATGTACCAGCCGATAGCCTTGACGCACTTCAGCGTGCCGGGACGGCCTTGGTAGCCGTGCTCGCGGACTTGGCGGGCGATGGCGGTGGCGGTCTCAACAGATGTCGTAGCAAGGTTGAAGTTGACGGCGATGAGGAAGTCGCGGGCACCGACGACGGAGCAGCCGGACTTTAATGAGGAATGAGGAATGAGGAATGAGGAATGGGGCAGCAAGTCAGGGCAACGGGCTGGGTCAGCCAGTTTCTCGGCAATGCCTTCGTACTCGCCGGCACGGCAGACGGCAAGGTTGCGGAACTCAGGGCGAAGAGCGGCAGCCTCGTAGAGGTAGACGGGAATGCCCAACTCATCGGCCATGCGGCGGCCTAACTCGCGGGCCAGCCGAGCGCACTCGTCGAGGGTGATGCCACGGACGGGCACGAAGGGCAGCACGTCGGTGGCCCCGATGCGGGGATGGGTGCCGTGATGGCGGCTCATGTCGATGAGCTCGCTGGCGGCCTTCGCGCCACGGAAGGCGGCCTCGCTGACGGCTTCCGGCTCACCGGCAAAGGTGATGACGGTGCGGTTGGCATCGGCTCCGGGGTCGACGTTCAGCACCTTGACGGCACTGACACTCCCGATGGCGTCGGCTATCTGGTTGATGACGGTCTTGTCGCGGCCCTCACTGTAGTTGGGCACGCATTCCATGATTCTGTTCATTGCGGCAGTTGTTCTAAGAGTATTTCAATGAGTCGGGGCACGCCGTATTGGTCGATGTCCTGTTCGGGAATCCAGAAGTAGTCGGCGGGCAGCGGCGGGCGCCCGGCGGGAGTCCAGAGATAGAAGTCGGCGTAGAGGACGCGGTGGGTGAGGACGTGCTTCTGGTTACGGCGCAATAATATTGCGCCAGACGGGACCTGACTGGTGAGCAGCGGTTCGTAGAGGCCCTGCCAGATGTCGCCGGCAGGGCGGCGGTGGATGGCGGTATAGCCATTGCAGCGTATATAGACATAGGTGAGGCGGCGCTCCTTGACCTTCGTGGTCTTGAGTTTCACGGGGAGCTGCCCTACCCTGCCCTCGCGCAGGGCGGCGCAGGTCTCCATAAGGGGGCACTGCTGACAGCGGGGCGACTGCGGGGTACAGAGGGTGGCGCCGAAGTCCATGATGGCCTGGTTGTAGGCAGCGGCACCGCCGTTGCACAGCGAACCTTCGGGGAGGAGCGACTGGGCGAGGGCGGCAAACTCCTTCTTGCCATCGGGGGTGTTGATGGGGGTGGCGATGCCGAAGTGACGGGCAAGGACACGGTAGACATTGCCGTCGACGACGGCGGCGGGGAGGTCGAAGGCGAAGGAGCCGATGGCGGCGGCAGTGTAGTCGCCGACACCTTTCAGGGCACGGAGACCTTCGATAGTGGTGGGGAAGCCACCACCCGCGATGATCTGGCGGGCGGCAGCGTGGAGGTTGCGGGCGCGGCTGTAGTAGCCGAGGCCCTGCCACTCGCGCAGCACCTCATCCTCGGTGGCAGCGGCAAGGTCATCGACCGTTGGCCAGCGGCGCATGAAGCGCTCCCAGTATTCCCAGCCCTGACGGACCTGCGTCTGCTGCAGGATAATCTCCGACAGCCAGATGGCATAGGGGTCGCGGGTCTGCCGCCAGGGCAGGTCGCGGCCGTTCTCTCGGAACCAGCGCAGCAGGGTTAGGGTGAAGTCGCTCATCGTTCCTTATTGATTATCTGCACATGGCCTCACAAAGGCTATCCTGCATGTCACGACCGTCGGCCATCCGCGCCACCCCCTGATTGATGATGCAGAAAGCCAACAGATGGCCCTCGGCCGACGTACAATATCCCGCCAGACTGGAGATGCCCGACACCGACCCCGTCTTGGCGTGGACATTGTCGATGGCGCGCCCCTTCTGCATACGGCTCTTCAGCGTACCGTCAAGGCCGGCAATGGGCAGGGCGTCGTAAAGCGGAATATAAACCTGCTCGTGCTGCCAGGCATAGCGCAGGAAGGCCACCTCGAGTTCTGCCGACACATAGTTGTAGAGCGACAGTCCAGAACCGTCGGCTATGCGGTAGTCGCCTGGCTGCAGGCCCGCGCGCTGGATGGTCTGCCGAACCTGCGAAGCTGCCAGCTTGGCGGTAGCCGTCTTGTTGTTGGTGAGGGTTGCCAACTGATAGAACATCGACTCGGCATAGAGGTTGTCGCTCTCCTTGAGCATATCCACCATCACCTGGGCGATGCTATGGCTCCGGGTGCCGACGAGTCGGCGGGTGGCCCGGGGCTGGTTCTGTGGACCCTGTGCGCTGACGGTGATGCCGCCGCGCTTCAGCTCGGCAGTAAACTGTTCGACAAACGTATCCTTGCGGTCGCAGAGCAGCGGGGTCAGCACGGGGTTGTCGTCGTCCCAGCACCAGCCCTCGCCCAGACGGTCGGCATCCTTGAACGATGTGTCGCCGACGATGCGCCCCTGGATGGTTGCGATGCCCATCTGGCGCAGCTGACTGACAAAGGCCTGCATATCGGTGCGGTCGAACATCGGGTCCATGCCGCCCACGCAGATGACGTTGCCAATAAGTGTGCTCCCGGCAATACGGCCGGTAATATAAAGCGACGTGCGCAACTGATAGTCGGCACCGAGCCGGTCGAGGGCGGTGATGGCCGTCAGCAGCTTCATCGTCGACGCCGGGCGGAGCCGCTGCCGGTGGTTATAGGTATAGACCGTCGAGTCGGCGGTCAGGTCATAGACCATCAGGCCCAGCTGCGTGGTCTCCAGCAGGGGCGACGTCAGTATCGAGTCCATCCGTGCCTTGAGGCGCTCAGTCCAAGGCCGTGTGTCGGTCACAAGTGTATCGGCCGCAAGGACTTCCGTCTGAGCCACCACCTTTGTCGTGCAAAGGAAAAAAGAGAGTACTAAAAACAAAAAATTCTTCATTTCGAGTGCAAAGATACAAAAATTTATTATCTTTGCAGCGTCTAACCTGTATTTTATGGTCTACAAATACGATTTTCTCATCATCGGTGCCGGCGTGGCCGGTATGAGCTATGCCCTGAAAGTTGCCCGGGCTAAGAAGGGCAGCGTGTGTATGATCTGCAAGACGTCGCTCGACGAGGCCAACACCTCGTTTGCACAGGGCGGCGTTGCCAGTGTGACGAACTTAGCCGTCGACAATTTCGACAAGCACATCGAGGACACGATGATTGCCGGCGACTACATCAGCGACCGCGCTGCTGTGGAGCAGGTTGTGAGGAAAGCCCCTGAGCAGATTCAAGAACTGGTGAACTGGGGCGTCAACTTCGACCGCAAGGACGACGGCACGTTCGACCTGCACCGCGAGGGCGGCCACTCGGAGTTCCGCATCCTGCACCACGCCGACGACACGGGTGCCGAGATACAGCGCGGACTGATGGAGGCCGTGCGCAGCAACCCCGGCATCACCGTCAAGGAGAACCACTTCGCCGTCGAGATTATCACGCAGCACCATCTTGGCGTGAGGGTGACGAGACGCTCGCCCCACATACAGTGCTACGGCGCCTACGTGCTGAACCCCGACACCGGGAAGGTCGACACCTACCTCTCGAAGATGACCGTCATGTGTACCGGCGGCTGCGGTGCCGTCTACCTGACCACGTCGAACCCCGTCATTGCCACCGGCGACGGCATCGCCATGGTCTACCGCGCCAAGGGCACGGTGGCCGACATGGAGTTCGTGCAGTTCCACCCGACGGTGCTCCACAACCCCAAGGAGACTCACCCCGCCTACCTCATCACCGAGGCCATGCGCGGCTACGGCGGCATTCTGAAGCTGCCCAACGGCGAGACCTTCATGGAGAAGTACGACGAGCGCCTGTCGTTGGCACCGCGCGACATCGTGGCCCGTGCCATCGATAAGGAGATGAAGATTCACGGCATCGACCACGTCTGCTTGGACGTGACACACAAACCGGCCGAGGAGACGCGCCGCCACTTCCCGAACATCTACCAGAAGTGCCTGTCGATGGGCATCGACATCACGCAGGACTACATCCCCGTGCGCCCGGCAGCCCACTACATGTGCGGCGGCATCAAGGTCGACCTCAACGGACAGTCGAGCATCGAGCGCCTCTACGCCCTCGGCGAGTGCTCGTGTACGGGGCTGCACGGCGGCAACCGCCTGGCCTCGAACTCGCTCATCGAGGCCGTCGTCTACGCCGACGCCGCCGCCCGCGACTCGCTGCAGCACGTCGACCTCTACGACTTCAACGAGCGCGTGCCGGAGTGGAACGACGAGGGGACGATGACCAACGAAGAAAAAGTGCTCATCACGCAGTCGGTACGCGAGGTCAACCAGATTATGGCCAACTACGTGGGCATCGTGCGCAGCGACCTGCGCCTGCACCGCGCCTGGGACCGCCTCGACATGCTCTACGAGGAGACCGAGCGACTCTTCAAGCGCGTGAAGGCCTCGAAGGACATCTGCGAACTGCGTAACATGATCAACGTGGGCTACCTCATCACCCGCTGGGCCTTGGAGCGCAAGGAGTGCCGCGGACTGCACTATACCATCGACTACCCTGTCCACGCCTACGACAAGAAAGACGAGGTTCAGCCGGACGAGCCTCAGGGCGACCTCTACCAGGAAGCCATCCGACTGATGGAGTCGAACCGAGGCAAAGGCGACGAGCCGACTGACGTCCTGTTCTCGACCTGAATTATTTTTTCATCCGTCACCCCGTCACTTTTCGTCTATCCAGCTTATAATGAGAGCATTACGGTGTGACGGATGGTGATGATGGGTGACGGATGGCGCTTCTTGGCCCCAGGGCTTCGACCACTGTAAGGAGCTGCGCGGCCATCTTGACCGGCAGCGGAGATTCACAGGCCGTGAACAATTATTCACCGCCCGTGAACAAAAGAGGCCGAAGCTGCCTGAGAACTGCGCCCACGAGGGGACTGCACATACATCCGTCACCCGTCACAAAAACCGTCACACTGTATCAAGCTGATTACCAGATATTTCTGACAAAGTGACGGATGTGACGCTTTTGTTTTTACCTCGTCAGCGAGAACTTCACCGACAGGCCGAAGTCGCGGGTCGTCGTGGGATACGAGCTGGCCGAGAGCAGCGGCGTGTTGGTCTGGCGGTCGTAGTAGAACGTCAGGGTGAGCAGACGGCTCAGCGTGTAGTCGGCGGCCAATGAGAACTTCAAGGCCGAGTTACCGCTGCTGGCCGACGAGACACCGGTGGCAATGTCGCGGGTAATGGCGGCCTGTGAGCGCAGCGAGAAGTCGGCACGCAGGTTCAGGTCGTGATTGACGCCCTTGGAGTTGGACTTCTGCTGCGACTTCTTGTCGTTCTCCTGCGACTGGCTGCCCTTGCGGTTCTGTGCCTTCTTGATTTTACGGCTGCCCTTTGCGCCGAAGAGATTCAGCTTGAAGTCGCTGATCTTATAACCGAGACCGATGACCCAGTCGTTGGAGCGCTGCTCGTTCAGCTGGACGCTGGTCATCGAGAGGTTCAGTACGCGGGTGGTTCGGTACTCCAGTTTCACGGTCATGTTGTTATGCAGCGTCACGTCCATACCGAGCAGGGGCGAGAATTGCTCGTTGATGCTGACGGTCGAGATGTTATACATAGAAGAGGCCGAGAGCGAACCGTCGGCACCGCTGACGAAGCCGAGGTCGCCCATATACTCGAGCCACGACGAGTAGCTGGCATACGAGCCGATGGCGAACACCGACTTATAGCCGTGGTTGATGTTGACGCTCTTGAAGCGGTCGGCCAGCCAGGGAATCTTCGACAGGCCGCTGTAGCGCACCGTCCAGTTGGGGAGCATCCGCCATAGCGACGGGAAGAGGTCGAGCGAGGAGCCCGAGCCACTGGTATAGGCAGCCAAGAAGGCAGGCACCAGCACGTCGGCAGAATACTGCCCCACCGGCCCCACCGACTCAGGCACGCCGGCATACTGGGCCTGCACACGGGCCTGGTACTCAGGAATGAGGCGGCAGAACTTGTCGAATGTCTTCGACGAGTAGCCCGAGTTGGCGTCGCCCGTCCGCTCGAAGGCCGAGCCTAAGGAAATGGTGGTCATGTTGAACGTACCACTGCGCGTAGTCGGCGACCCCTCGTACATATACTGTACGCTCTGGGCACGGGTCATCGTGCGCGAGGCATTGAGGTCAATCTTCAGGTCGCGCAGCGGCTCCACGGTGGCGCGCAGCTGCAAATCCTCGTTGGTCGACGAGGTGAAGGGCGTGGCCACGTTGTCGCTCATCAGCCAGCCGTTGCGGGCGGCCTTGTCAAGATAGTCGTCGCCGGCAAAGCCGAAGGCGAAGTCGAGGCCCGGCGAGAGCACGCTGCCCGTGCGCTGTCCGAAGGCGTCGCCCACGTTGGGCAGGAATCCCGGCAGCGTCATCGAGCGCTGGTTGCGGTAGCTGATGTTCAACGTGCGCACCATCATCAGCAGTCGGCTCACCTGCTGGGCCGGCTCGTACCACCACTGGTCGTCGAGCGGCGCCTTGGGCAGCACGCTGAGCTTCAGCTTCAGCAGCGAGTCGGTGGCCGTTGAGTCGCTGGGGTCGTGGCGCAGCTTGGCGGCCAGATCCTTCGGCAGCTTGACGGTGATGCTGTTGTCGTCCTTCACTTTCCACTTCAGCTTCACCTGGCGGCCGTCCTGGCCACGGGCCGAGACGAGCAGGCGCTTCGACTTCTTGCCGTGCTGGATGGTCAGCGTCGTGTCGGGCGTCAGGGTGATCTCCTTTTGGAAGGTGTTCTTGTTCTTGGGCAGGGCCTTTTCTTCCTTGGCGGCGTCCTTTTGGGCTTTCTGGGCGTTCTGGGCTGACTGGGGATCTTGGGCAGACTGGGCGTTTTGGGATTTTGTGGATTTCTTCTCGGTCTTCTTCTCGGTCTTCTTGGCGGGAGCCTTCTTGAAGCGCTCGTTCACCTTCTTGAGGAAGGGTGAGTGGTTGTAGAGCGTCTCAAGGTTCAGCGCACCGTTGATGTTCACGTTGCGGTTCGAGGTGATGATGTTGCCAAGCGAGCGGCCGTCGTCCATCTCCGTACCACGCACCCATGAGTAGGTGGCGTTGTAGGAGGCGTCGCTGTTCACCCAGTCGAAGATGGGCAGCTTGTTCAGCGGCAGCTGATAGGAGGCGGTAAACGTCTGCTGGTAGTCGAGCGGCTCGCCCCAGTGCAGGATGCTCTGCTTCACGGAGTCCTTCCACGCCGTGTAGCGCTCGGGGTAGAGGTCCTTGTTGATGGGTGTGTAAGGCTCTTCAATCTGTGCGCGTGTGGCCGACTGGAAGTTCATGTGCAGGTTCTTCGTCAGGTCCCAGCGCAGCTGGAAGTCGCGGTTCCAGAGGAACTGCTCGTTGAAGGTCAGCGGCAGGTTGGGCGACTCGGTGTTCTCGAGGTCGCGCTCCTGCAGCTCGCTGTAGTCGCGCGTCATCTCGCTGTTGAAGGCGATGGTCTGCGGCAGGTAGTTCAGTCCGAAGGCCTTGGGGAAGTTGAGCCACTTCGACTTGCCCTTCAGCTTACTGAACGGCTCCCACGTCTTGTAGACGGGCGAGTAGTTATACGACAGTCCGCCGCTCCAGTGGTCGTCGTTCTCATAGACGGTGGTCTCGCCGGTGGTGTGGTTGTGGCGGTGGCTGTAGGAGAACGAGAAGTTGGCGGGGTCGTAGGGCATGGGGTGACGCTTGTTCTTGATGCCCACGCGGACGTTGGAGAGCGAGAAGTTGCGCGACAGGCGCTTGCTGACGGCTATCGACTCCACGGAGTCGCGCTCGCGGGCACTCATGGCGTCGAGGGCATCCTCCAGGTCCATGTCGGTGTCGAGGGGGTTGTACTTCGGTCGCACCTCGTCCTTGGTCACGCTGTAGTAGAAGGGCATGTTCACCTGGGCCTTGTCGGGGAAGAACTTGCCCAGTTCGAGGTTGGCCGTCATGGAGTACGAGCGCTGGTTCTCGTTCGAGCGCTGCAGCACGTTCTCCTCCAGTCCGCCGAAGCCGTCGGTCATGTAGCGGCCCGTCAGACTGACGCTGCCGAAGTCCGACAGCTGCACGTTGAGATTGCCCGATGCTGCCCAGCCGCCCTCGTTGTTATACTCCTTCAGGCGCAGCTCGTTGACCCAGACCTCGCCCGACTTCTCCGTGCTCGACAGGTTGCGCACGCCGATGACCATCGTCTTGACCTGGCCCAGGCTGGGGTTACCCATGACGCTCACCTTGTTGTTGGGACGGTCGTCGTCGTACTGCGAGAACAGCTGGTTGTAGCTGGTGCCTCCCTCGCTCCTGAGCTTGTTGCGCGCCTTCTTGACACGGGTGAAGACGCTGATGTCGACATCGAGCATATTCTCGCTGGGCCACACCTTCGAGCGGTCGCCGGCTGACTGCCACGAATAGTGACCCTCGGGCGTCAGCTTCAGCGGTATCTCGTACTCATAGTAGTTATTCTTGTAGTCGCTGCCCAGGCGGATGAAGACGGCCAGCTGGTCGTCCTGCAGGTTGGTGGCGTTGGGCAGCAGGTGGTTGGCATGAACGAACATCTGCAGGCGCTTGTACTGGCGCAGGTCGTAGTTCAGGTTCTTGTAGACGGCCTTCGACTCGCCCTGGCTCAGGTTGCGGACGGTCAGGCAGAGGGCCTGCTCGTTGTTCTCGACAAGCTGCGGCTGGTTGGGGTCGGTGGCACGGCTGATGCCCGGCGGCAGGGTGTAGGCCACGGGCTGGCGGTCGGTGTTCTCCTCGATGTTGACGGCGCTCATCTCCATCGTTCCCGTCTCGGCACCGGCGGCCGTCATCAGGCTCTGCTTGTACTGGCGCCACTCGCCGCGCACGAGGTCGAGACTTCCGAAGCGCAGCACGATGGGCTTCTCGAAGCCGGTGAGGAACATACGCATGAAGCGGATGGAGGTGAAGTCGCTGATACTGCCCACACGGTCCTTACACTCGGCCAGCGGTATGCGGAACTGGTACCAGCGCACGGTCAGCGAGTCGCCGTTGCGCAGCTTGACGTAGCTGTCGCGGCGGTCGGTGATGTAGCTGTCGGTAGCCGTACCGTTGTTGTAGGCCTGCAGTTCGTCGTCGCTGATGCGCACGCGGTACTGGAAGTAGCGCTCGTACTCGTTGAGCGTGAAGTCCTGGTTGATGTCCTCCACGTCGGGACCGGTCTTGTAGCTCGTGTCGTAGGTCTCCGTGCGGTTGTCGGTGTCAGGCGAGTTGCCCTGAGGGTTGTTGATGCGCTTGTAGCGGTCCAGGATACTGGTCTCGGCCTGGTCGAAGTCCGAGCCGCGGAAGTAGTGGTAGTCGTCGCCGGCAGGGTCCTGACGCCAGGCCTGGAGCAGCGAGTCGTTGGTGACGATGGTGGCCACCTGGTCGAGCCACTCCTTGTAGGCGTCGTACTGGCGCTCCTCCTCGTCGTTGAGACCATTGAGACCGACATCCTGCAGGGCGCGCGAGCCAGTGGTGGTGGCAAAGGCGTAGGTCTGCGAGGGCTGCTCGGGAATGCGGCCCCACTGCGTCGTGCTGAACGACGAGGTGCCGTCGACGGGCATGCCGCTCTCGTAGAACTTCTTGCCGTCGCGCAGCACGTCCTCGCTGACCTCACCGAGGTTGATGTAGAGGTCGCCCGAGTACTGCGAGGCGGTGCCCGCGCGGCGCTGGTAGATGAAGGGGTCCATCAGCCAGAACTCCACATATTCTATATTGGCCTGCTCGAAGTCGGTGGTCTCCAGACGGCGCATCATGCCGCCCCACTTCGCCGAGGGGTTCATCAGCGAGCCGTCGGGGTTGAGCTGGGTGGTCAGGTTGTAGGGACCGCGCTCCTGTGGATAGTAGGCCAGATTGAGCACGTCGAGCTTCGACGTGGCACCATTGTAGTTCGACTGGTCGCGGTTGGGGTAAAGCTCCTTGATGTAGACCTCGCGCACGCGGTGGTCCGACAGCTGGTCGAGGTCGCTCTTGATGTGGCCGGGCGTGAGACTCGACGAGCGGTTGGTGAACAGCTGGTCGACGTAGTACCACGACAGCAAGGCGCGCCCGTAGCCGGAGCTCGTGCCGGTCTTGTCGGCGGCTTCGGGCATCATCGAGGGCACGCTCGACAGCGACCACGCCTTCGGCTCCTTTACCGAGATGAGGTTCTTCGTGTTCTCGAAGTCATCCAGATACGAGGCATTGTCCTGCGTACCACTGGCGCGCCCGGCAATGAGCTGGGCAAACTCGCCCGACAGCTGTATCTGCGAGGGCTGCGTCACGTGCAGGAACGGTATCTTGTCGAGCATATTGGTGAGCCACTGCGACTCCTTCTTCCAGCTCAGGTTCAGCCCCCAGATGGTGTTGTTCAGCGGCTCCTCGCCCATCGACACCTTCGTGGTCAGGGCCTGCTCGGAGAGGTGCATCAGCGTACCGCCGAGGATGAAGTTCTTCGAGAAGTCGTACTCCCAGTTGATGCCGTACATCGTCTTGCGCTGCATGCCGTAGTCGGTGTTCGACTCGAACGAGGCCCTCACGTCGGTCTGGGCGTCGAGGATGCTCTGGTTGATGATGGTCACCTCGCCGGCAGAGTAGTCGACGGTGTAGTCGGAGCCTTCCATCAGCTCGACGCCGCCAGCAGTCACCTTCACCGAGCCCTGCGGCACGTTGTAGGCGCCGAGCGAGATGACGTTGGCACTCGAGCCCTTGAACTGGCCCGTCATCAGGAACTTGTCCTTCTCGGCCGTCTGCTTGGCAATGGTCTTGGTCGAGTCGTAGAGCTGGTCAAAGACGTACTTGTCGGCCAGGTCGCCCAGACCGGCCTCCTTCATCTTCTGGCGCAGGTAGTCGCCGAAAGGCTCGGCGGCAGGCAGGAAGACGCGGCCGTTCTGCACGGTGTAGCCGCTGACGAAGTCGAACTGGCCGTTGGCGTGCGGCTTCATATTATTGTCCAGGCGGTCGCAGCCCAGCATCTTCAGCAGCGTCTGCGACTTCAGCTTCTCCTCGGGCAGGTAGCTCAGGTAGACGCCCGCCGTGTCGCTCTGGTACTTGATGTCCAGTCGGAACTTCTCCTTCTCGATGTTCGTGGCCAGATAGTAGACGTTCTTCATCATCAGGTCCCAGTTGCCCTGCGAGGGACTGTTCGACGTGTTCTTCAGCGACTTCACAAACAGGCACTTCTTCGTGTCGGTCAGGTCGCTGGCAAACTCACCCACCTGGAACGTGCGTCCGGCGTAGGTGTACTCGAAGGCCACGGCCAGCACCTGGTCGGTCTGCAGGCCGGTCTTCAGCGTGACGTAGCCCAAGGCATCGTTCACCGTGTATTCCGACGACGACAGCAGCCGCGCCGAGGCCAGCTTCTCGTAGTCGACGCCGCCACGGATGCCGTCGATGCCCTCCAGAGCCGTGCTGACGGCATCGACGCTGCGGGCGGCAGAGTCTACCCGGCTCATCAGCGTCGTATAGACATCGTTAGCCAGGTTACTGGGCACGGTCTCGCTGCCACCCGTCCAGCGGGGGTTCGACAGATGCTCGTTCTCACCCAAGTCGGTGAAGGCCACGATATTACGCGTGTTGTTGGTATTGGCCGTCTTGTTGGTCACCCACACCTCCACGCGGTTAATCTTCACGCCGGTGGTCAGGTTAGGCAGGGTCGACATCGCCCGGTCGTAAATCTGGCGGAAGTAGTGGGCCAGGAAGAAGTGGCGGTTCTCCTCGTAGTCGGCTGCGTCAATCTCGAACGGCGTGGTCTGCGTGCCGCCCCTCGACGAGACGCTCTTCGTGGTCGACTTCTTCTGCGACACGACGGCATCCAGTTTCAACTTGCCGAACTGCATGGCGGTGTGTATGCCGAAGAGGCTCGATGCGCCCTTCACCAGCGAGTTGTTGGTGGGGAACGAGACGTTGCCGGCCTCCACCAGTTTGATAATCTCATCCTCCTTGCCGTCGAACTTCAGCTTCAGGTTCTGCGTGTCGAAGTCGAAGGTGGCGTCGGTGTTGTAGCCGAAGTTGAAGTTCATCTTGTCGCCCACCTTCGCATTGGCCGTGATGTTGATCTTCTCGTCGAAGTCGAAGTTGGTGGTCTTGCGGTTGCGGATGGGCAGCGACGGGTTGTCGATGTTCTTCAGCGTGGCGCCGAGCTTCAGCTCGGCCGTTCCCTGCGTCTTCACGCGCACGCCGCCAGGACCGAAAATCTTCTCGGCAGGTCCCAGGTCGAAGTGCATATCGGTGAACGAGAACTTCTCCTTGCCCTGCGTCTTGACGGCCTCGGCGTTCTTGCTCTTGAAGAAGGCCGTGCGGCTCTGACGCTCGCTCCACTTCAGATACTCGTCGGGCGTCATCAGGATGGGGGCGTTCAGGTAGCCGTCGCCCATCTTCGAGCCGACGAAGTAGAGGTTCAGCGAGTCGTTATACTCAGCCTGCTGCTTGATGTTGTCGGGCATCTTCAGGTCGATGACCGTCGAGTCCAAGTCCTCGGTCACCACCGGTGCCGTCCGCTGAATCTTCCAGCGGGCGTGCAGCAGCGAGTCAGGGATGGTCTCGTCTTCGACCTCCAGCTTGGGCTGGGCTTTTACAGAAGACCCACCCCCGGCCCCTCCCTGTGAGGGAGGGGAGGGGTTACCCTGCTGCGGCTGGTTGCGCTGAGGTTGGTTGCGCTGTTGCTGGCGCCGGCGGTTATCGTCCTGCGGGGGCGTAGCAAACAGCGAAACGGCGATGAACAGGAACAATACAAGATAGAGCACACCTCCCGAAGAAGCGTACTTCCTAATCACCTTATATATATCGTTCCTCTTCATCCTCTTTAGTATCTACTCCCCTCCCTCACAGGGAGGGGTCGGGGGTGGGTCTACTTAATCTGCTTCAGCGCCAGTTTCACCACCTGCTCCACGGGCAGCTGGGGCTGCTCCTGCAGAATCTGCGTCACTACCTTATGCGTCGGCGCGGGCGAGAAGCCCAGCATCGTCAGAGCGGCCACAGCCTCGTCGCGCACGGCGTTGTTCACGGGGGCAGTCATCGTGCCGCCGGCGGGAATCTCGCTGGCAATGCCGAGGTCCACAATCTTGTCTCTCAGGTCGACGATGATGCGCTGCGCCGTCATCTTGCCCACGCCCTTCACGCTCTGTATCAGCTTGGCATTGCCGGTCGAGATGGCGTTGCACAGCTCCGCAACGCTCATGCCCGACAGCATCATCCGCGCCGTGTTCGCCCCCACCCCACTCACGGTGATGAGCAGCTGGAACATCTCGCGCTCCTTCTTGTCCTTAAAGCCGTAGAGCACGTAGGCATCTTCGCGGATGGCCTCATAGACGTAGAGCTTCACCTCCTTCTTTCCCTGAATGGCGCTGAACGTGTTCAGCGAAATGTTCAGGCCATACCCCACTCCGGCGGCTTCAACCGTAGCGTATGCAGGCGTCAGCTCGGTCAGCTCGCCCTTGATGTATTCTATCATTCTATTTCCTTTTTTGTATTAATACATTCTGAATAACGGCTGCAACTCCCCTTTTATTGCATGGCGCAGCAGAAAAAGACCTCCCAACCTCCCGTTTTCTTCCGAAATGCCTTTGTAGAAAGGGGTTTCGATACGGGAGGTCAAACGCAGAGAGGTCACTTCGACCTCCCGTCGATCTCCCGCTTCGAGCCCTTGCACGTCAACGGGAGGTTGACGGGACCTCTGACGGGAGGTCTCAAAACCTCGAAATCCCTTATCCATCGGGGGTTCAGAGGACGGACGGGAGGTCCAACCAAACCGGCGGTTTGCCAGGCTTAACCCGGCTGTTTACTAAGACCAACCCGCCCACTTGCTCCGTCCATCCCGACGTGTATAAACATACACCGTTTTTCGTGTCTTCCTATTTTTCCTGCCTTTTCCTTTGTGCTCTCACAACTTTTTTGTATCTTTGCACCGTCGCATAAACACTTGGAACGATGGAAGAAAAGAGATATCCGAAGATTGAAGAGGAGGATGGCAGCCTTACCGCAGCCGAGCCAGCCGTTGCGTACGCCACACAGGAGTATGGGCATTCCGGCATTACCTATATGGATGATGAAACCGAGAAGACAGAGCAGATTCCCCTTGGGGCGTTCGGGTTCTATACCGACGACCCGGATGTGTTCGAGCAGCGGGTAGCCGAGATAGAGGCCGATATGGACGAGGTAGATGCCGGCATCGAAGATCCTGAGAAGTGGATCTCTTCGGAGCAGATGTGGGAAGAATTATACCAGAAGTATCCATGGTTAAGATAAGTTACTATCCATCTTCGAACATCGTACACATCGTTGACATTTGGGACACCCGAA
>JAFPVW010000054.1 GCA_017395215.1 Prevotella sp.
CGGGGGGGGCCGGGGCCCCGCCGCGCCACGGCGAACCCTCGGGGATGGGGGCGAGGTAGAGGCCGAAGTCTACGCGCTTGACGATGCGGAGGGTGTTGTATTTGCCGAGGGTGATCATGGGGCGGTGGGGGCTTCGGGGGTTTCGGAGGACTCGGTGGGGGCTTCTGCGGGTTCTTCTGCGGGTTCTTCGGTGGGGGCTTCGGAGAGCGGCTGCTCGATGATGCCGTCGCGGAGGTGGATGGTGCGGTCGGTGAGGGTGGCGAGCTGCTCGTCGTGGGTAACGATGACGAAGGTCTGGCCGAAACGGTCGCGGAGGTCGAAGAAGAGCTGGTGGAGCTCTTGCTTGTTATGCGTGTCGAGAGAGCCGGAGGGCTCGTCGGCGAGGATGACGGCGGGGTTGTTGACGAGGGCGCGGGCCACGGCGATGCGCTGCTTCTCGCCGCCTGAGAGCTCGTTGGGCTTGTGGGTGGCGCGGTCGGTGAGCTGCATGAACTGCAGCAGCTCCATGGCGCGCTCGCGGGCCTGCTTCTGTGAGGTGCCGGCGATGTAGGCAGGAATCATGATGTTCTCTAAGGCCGTGAACTCGGGCAGCAGCTGGTGGAACTGGAAGACGAAGCCGAGGTGGCGGTTGCGGAAGTCGGCGAGGGCTTGCTGCGAGAGGGTGGTGGTGTCGATACTATCGACACATACGGAACCGACATCGGGGCGGTCGAGGGTGCCGATGATCTGGAGCAGGGTGGTCTTGCCGGCGCCGGAGGGTCCGACGATGCTGACAATCTCGCCACGGTCGATGTGCAGGTCGATGCCCTTGAGCACCTGGAGCGAGCCGAAGCTCTTGGTAATGTTGCGGGTTGTGATCATTGCTTGTGAATTTGGCTGCAAAGGTAATAAAAAAATAGGAAATGAGAAATGGGAAATGAGTTTTTTTGCGTAACTTTGCACCCGAAATGACGATACTGACTTCGTACTTCCCCATTACCGACCCCACGCTGATATTCTTCGTGGTGCTGCTCATCATCCTGTTTGCCCCTATCATCATGGGCAAGCTGAGGATTCCGCACATCATCGGCATGGTGCTGGCGGGCGTCATCATGGGACAGTACGGCCTGAACATCCTGGAGCGCGACAACTCGTTCGAACTGTTCGGGCGCGTCGGTCTCTACTACATCATGTTCCTGGCCGGACTGGAGATGGACATGGAGGGCGTAAAGAAGAACAAGCAGCGGTTCCTCGTCTTCGGACTGCTGACGTGTCTGGTGCCCCTGGGGCTGACGTACCTGATGGCCATCACGCTGCTGCACTACACACCGGCGGCGTCGTTCCTGCTGGGCTGTATCATGGCCTCGAACACGCTCATTGCCTATCCCATCATCAGCCGCTACGGCCTGCAGCGGCACCATTCGGTGGCGCTCTCTGTGGGGTCGTCGATGATCAGCCTGTTCCTGGCGCTGGTGATGATTGCCGGACTGGCGGGGAGCTACGGCAGCGGCGGCGCCGCTGCACAGCCGACAGCGGCGGGCGGTGGCGCAGAAGCGGGCGTGGCTATGGGGGCTTGGCTGTTCTGGCTGCTGTTCGTTGTGAAGCTGGGGGCCTATATCGGGCTTATGCTTTGGCTTATCCCACATCTGACGCGCTATTTCCTGCGCCGCTACAGCGATGCCGTCATGCAGTTCATCTTTGTCCTGGCTGTTATGTTCCTCAATGCTGCGCTGACTGACTTCATCGGTCTGGAAGGCATCTTCGGCGCCTTCTTCTCGGGACTCATCCTGAACAGGTACATCCCCCACGTGTCGCCGCTGATGAACCGCCTGGAGTTTACGGGCAACGCCCTGTTTATACCTTACTTCCTCATCGGTGTGGGCATGCTCATCAACGTACGCATGCTGCTGCAAGGCCCCTACGTGCTGTGGGTGATGCTGATGATTGCCTTCTTCGGCACCTTCGGCAAGGCGGTGGCCGCCTATCTGTCGAGCCTGCTGTTCCGGTTGCCGAAGCGCGACGGAAACATGATGTTCGGCCTGACGTCGGCCCACGCCGCAGGTGCCATCGCCATCGTCATGGTGGGCATGCGCTTGGAGGTGGGGCCGGGCGAGTACCTGACGAACGACAACATGCTGAACGGCGTGGTGCTGATGATTCTGGTCACCTGCATCATCTCGACGCTGATGACTGAGCACGCCTCGCAGCAGATTATCCTTTCGCAGTCAGTTGAGTCCCACAATACCCATCCTGCCCACAATGCCCATTCTGCCCACCACGAGAACATCCTCATCTGCGTAAAATATCCCGAGATAGCGCCGCAGCTGCTCAACCTCGCCCTGCTCGTGCGCAGCCAGCACCACCCGCAGGGACTGGTCGCCCTGAACGTGGTCTATGACGACCAGCACGCCACCACCAACCGTGAGGAGGGCTTGCGACTGTTTGAACAGCTGCAGCGGCAGGCCAGCGCCTCGGAGGTGCAGCTGCAGACGCAGGTGCGACTGGCCACCAACATTGCCAACGGCATCAAGCACGCCTTCCGCGAGACGGGCTGCTCGGAGGTTATCATGGGCATGCACGTTCATACATCGCAGAACGCGAAGTTCTGGGGCGACTTCATCCAGAGTCTTTACAATGGCCTGAACCGTCAGATTATGCTCTCGCGCTTTGTTCAGCCGCTGAACACGCTGCGCCGCATCCGTGTGGCGGTGCCCAGCCGGGCTGAGTTTGAGCCGGGGTTCCACCGCTGGCTGGAGCGTCTGAGCCAGTTGGCCGAGCAGCTGGACTGCCGCATACAGTTCCACGGGCGCGACGAGTCGCTGACGCTGATTGCCAAGTATATTAACGACAGCCATCCCTCCGTGAGGGCCGAGTTCACGCCGATGGGCCACTGGAACGAGTTGCCGCAGCTGGCCGCTCATATTGCCGACGACCACCTGTTCGTCGTCGTCACCGCCCGCCGCGGCACCATTTCTTACAAGAACGCTCTCGACCGCCTGCCCGACGAACTGCAGCAGTACTTCTCGGGCAAGAACCTGATGATTATCTTCCCCGACCAGTACGGCGACCAGAAGGAGGACAGCATGAGCTTCACCGAGGCCCAGCACCATGAGGAGAAGTCAATCTACGACACTGTTCTGCGGTGGCTGCACCACCCGAGGGAAAGGCGTAAGTAATTTTTTTGGCACGGATTACACGGATTACACGGATTTTTTGTAATTTTGCAGCCGAAAAGTGATTTTTATAGGAAAAGCAAAATGAAAGTAGCAATTGTTGGCGCTTCGGGCGCCGTGGGTCAGGAGTTCCTGCGCCTGCTTGATGAGAGAAATTTCCCGATGGATGAACTGGTGCTGTTCGGCTCCGAACGCTCCGCCGGCCGGAAGTATAACTTCCGCGGTCAGGAACTGACGGTGAAACTGCTCCAGAAGAACGACGACTTCAAGGACATCGACATCGCCT
The DNA here is from genome assembly GCA_017395215.1 of Prevotella sp. Taxonomy (GTDB): domain Bacteria; phylum Bacteroidota; class Bacteroidia; order Bacteroidales; family Bacteroidaceae; genus Prevotella. Next base: position 3,439 of record JAFPVW010000054.1, read on the forward strand.
TCACGTCGGCCGGTGCCGGCACGTCGAAGGAGTTTGCCGAGACAATAACGAAATACGGCTGCGTGATGATCGACAACTCGTCGGCCTTCCGCATGGATGAGGATGTGCCCTTAGTGGTGCCCGAGTGCAACGCCGAGGACGCACTGAACCGTCCGCGCGGCATCATCGCCAACCCCAACTGCACAACCATCATGATGGTCGTCGTGCTGCAGCCCTTAGAGCAGCTGAGTCATATCAAGCGCATCCACGTGGCCTCCTACCAGAGTGCTTCGGGTGCAGGTGCCGCCGCCATGCAGGAGCTGCAGCAGCAGTACAAGGAGATTGTGGAGACGGGCGAGGTGAAGACCATTAAGAAGTTCCCTCACCAGCTGGCCTACAACGTCATCCCGCAGATTGACGTGTTCCAGCCCAACGGCTACACGAAGGAGGAAATGAAGATGTATAACGAGACGCGTAAGATCATGCATACCGACGCGAAGTGTTCGGCCATGTGCGTCCGCGTCAGTTCGCTGCGCTCGCACTCGGAGAGCGTGTGGATTGAGACCGAGCGCCCGCTCACAGTCGAGGAGGCCCAGCAGGCCATCGCCCAGGCTCCCGGCTGCACGCTGGTCGACGACCCGTCGACGCTGACCTACCCGATGCCCCTCGACACCGCCGGCAAGGACGACGTCTTCGTTGGCCGTGTACGCAAGGATCTGACAGACGACTGCGGTCTGACCTTCTGGCTCTCGGGCGACCAGATTCGCAAGGGTGCCGCCCTGAATGCCGTGCAGATAGGCGAATACCTGATTAAAGTAGGAAACGTCAAATAAACAAAAGAAGCTTATGAAGAAAATCCTGTTGGCCGTAGTGGCCGTCATTGCAATGTGCGCTTGCTCGGGCGAGCGTGAGTATCTGAACTATCGCGGCATGTCGATGGGCATGTCGGCCAAGAGCATGGTCGACTCGCTGGAGTTGCAGGGGCTCGCCCTCGACACAGCGCACTCTACGGAGACCAGTTTTGTGCTGGCCGATACCATTGCCCGTAACTTTGTCGTGACCGTCTACCACCAGAACGACACCATCTCGGACATTCTGGAACAGTACTCGGCCACGTATAACGACTCGACTTCGAACCTCTGGCAGGCCAAGCACGACGAGTTTGAGAAGGAGTTCGGCTGGCCCAACATGGGCAAGCACGGCGACCTGCACAAGGAGGCCACCTTTGAGAGCAAGAAGGGCACCGTTCTGCTGATACTGCTCAACACGTACTCGCCCACCGTCTCGGTGCGCTACTCAACGTCGACGACGAAAGACTAATACACAAAAAAGAAGCAAGCCCGAAAAGCTTGCTTCTTTTTTTTGTGTCGACACTTGCGACACAATTTTCTTAATCGAACCAACGCCAAAAATACTATAACGTTAAATATCAGATAGTTATAAGAAACTTACAAAATTGACTTTTCCGCCAAAATTCGGTTGAATCACGCCAATTTAAGTAAAAA
>JAFPVW010000055.1 GCA_017395215.1 Prevotella sp.
AGACCACAGGATTACGAAAGTACGGACATGCTTTTCTATACCACCAACAGGGCGTTGGCTGACATAGGAAAAGGACTGAATATTCAATATCTTAAACATGCCGCTTAATTTTGATTACATACTTAGCAAATTCATATTATACAAAAATATTCTCCGAATCGTTTGGCGGTTCGGATTTCTTTTTGTATCTTTGCACCGTCGCTTAGTCAGCCCACTCGTGGGCGGCGGGCGAACTTATATATGAGAAAGACGTTTTCGAACGTCTGTCGTTGTGCATAACGAATCTCGCAAATTCCAAGCCACAGCAGACAGATGACAACGAAGCGTCACGTAGTGCGTTTCTATATAGCTAATTATATAGTCCGTACTGGCGTGGGCTGATGAGCGTTGTCTATCCTGTGTGGCGAGGCAATGCGAGAGCCTGTTATGCCAGGATAGGCAGAAGAACAGACACCTACGCCTTTTTTGTATATCTGAGGGAACTTTAAGCTATGGATTAACAGCCGACTCTGGGGTGTTTGTAGGCAAAAGGCAGAATATTGCACAAGTAAACTATAAACATTATGAAGCGAGAGACATTGTTATTAACAGTGCTGATGCTCCTAACGGTGTTAGTGGGTAAGGCAGCAGAAAAAATTGACGGAATCTACTATAATTTGGATTTAGACAATAATACGGCAGAAGTGACAAAAAGCACAACCCAATATACGGGAAGTATTACGATTCCAGAAAAAGTAGTTTACGACAGAGTTGAGTACAGTGTGAATACTATAGGTGTTGATGCTTTTCGGGGCTGTGTTGATTTATCTTATGTTTACCTTCCAGAAGGTATTACACGCATCTCGTCAACTGCCTTTACAGATTCTGGTATAAAAAGTATATTGATACCAAGTAGTGTTACCTCAATTGGATTTGCGGCTTTTTCTGGGTGTGATAATCTTGAAACAATCAAAGTTGCTGAAGGGAATCCTGTTTTCGATTCACGCGAGAATTGTAACGCTATTATTGAAACAGAAACAAACAAGTTAATTAGAGGTGGATTAAATACAATAATACCTCAAAGTGTAACAATTATAGGTAATCGTTCTTTTGAAGGCTGCCGAAGACTGGTACGCTTTGTGATTCCCTCAAATATAACACATATAGAAGATGTTGCATTTGCTAGTTGTCCCTCACTATCAGAATTAATAATCTCTGATGGTGTCACATATATTGGCTCTGATGCTTTCTCTTGGTGCACTAGCTTAAAGACGATAACTATACCAAAAAGTGTAAAAACAATTAAAGATGGCGCATTGGGGGCAAATGAAAATCTGACCGAAATACTTTCGATGATAAATGAACCTATGGCTGTAACTTTGGGTGGAGGATGTTGGGAAGGTATTAATCTCGATGAAATTACTCTCTACGTTCCAAAGGGAACAAAAGGGTTATATCAAGCGACGGAAGGTTGGAATGTGTTTAAGAATATTACAGAGGTTTTTAATGTAGACGGAATTCATTACACCGTTACGTCACCAGACGAAATGACTGTTGAGGTTACAAGTGGTGGTTCGTATGAGGGTGATGTTGTCATTCCTGAGAAAGTGGAATTTGGTGGCAATGAGTTTTCAGTGACGAGCATTGGCGAGGAGGCTTTTTGTGGTTGCCGCGGCCTGACGAGCATCGTCATCCCTGAGGGTGTGACCAGTATAGGTGGCTATGCTTTCAAATTTTGTTCCGGTCTGACGAGTTTTGCTATCCCCGAGAGTGTGACAAGCATTGGCGACGATGCTTTCTCTGAGTGTTCCGGTCTGACGAGCATCACCATCCCTAAGGGCGTGAATAGAATTGGCGACTATGCTTTCTGGGATTGCTGCGGCCTGACGAGTATTGTCGTCGATGCTGGCAATACTGCATATACCTCGGCGAATGGTTCAAACACTATTATCGAGAAAGCATCAAATAAGCTCATCGTTGGATGTAGTATCACGGTTATCCCTGAAGGTGTGACCAACATTGCCGGCGGAGCTTTCTATAATTGCTCTGGCCTAACGAGCATTACCATCCCTAAGGGCGTGACAAGCATTTGCCACCATGCTTTCGAGGGTTGCTCTGGTCTGACGAGCATCACCATCCCTGAGAGCGTAACAAATATCGGCGAACAGGCTTTCTACAGATGCTCTGGTCTAACGAGCATCACCATCCATAAGGGGTTGACCAACATTGACAACTGGGGTTTCGCTGATTGCTCCGGCCTGACGAGCGTGACCATCCCGAACTCCGTGACGAACATCGGGGACGGTGCGTTCGCGTCTTGTCACCGATTAAAGTCTGTCATCTTCTTGAATCCTACCCCAGGAAACTTTCCTGAAACCATAGGATTAGACGACGATTGCATTGTTTATGTTCCAAAAGGCAGCAAGGCAGCCTATGAAGCAGTATTCCCTCAATATATTATTGTAGAAGAAGGTGAAATATTTACTCCCATATTTACTGCCAAAACGGTAGAGGGTGTTGATATGACATTCAAGGTCATCAGTGAGAGAGAAAAAACCTGTATGGTGGGCGATGAAAAAGGTGAGCATGTTCACTCTTTCCCAACCGATTACAATGGGGGTATTACTATTCCTTCCACGGCAAATGGTTACAAGGTAACGAGAATCGGAAGTTGGGCTTTCAACTGGTGTGGAGGCTTAACCTCAGTCAATATCCCTGAGACTGTGACGAGTATTGGCTACCAGGCTTTCATTGGTACAAGCATAAGAGAAATAGATTTACCTAATAGTTTGGAAAGAATTGAAGATTTTGCTTTCCAGTGTTGTTATAATCTGATCTCCATTTTCATTCCTAAAAATGTAACAAGCATCGGATATGGATCATTTGAGGGATGTCTAAACTCTATGGTAGTTGATAGCGACAACCCAGTCTATGATTCCAGAGATAATTGCAACGCAATTATAAAGACTGCTACAAATGAGTTAATAAAAGGCTGTAAAAATACTATTATTCCAAAGACAGTAACAAAAATTGGAATCCTATGCTTCTCTCATTGCGGAAACGGCTTTACGTCAATTGTAATACCAGAGAGTATTACGAGCATTGATCACAGGGCTTTTTTGGATAACAGTGACAATCTGACCGAAATACTATCGATGATAAAGGAACCTATGACTGTAACTTTGGGTGGAGGATGTTGGGAAGGTATTAATCTCGATGAAATTACTCTCTACGTTCCAAAGGGTACAAAAGAGCTGTATGAGGCGACGGAAGGCTGGAGCGTGTTTAAGAACATCACTGAAGTCTTTGAAGTTGACGGAATCAATTACACTGTCACATCACCTGATGAAATGACCGTTGAGGTTACAAGTGGTGGTTCGTATGAGGGTGATGTTGTCATTCCTGAGAAAGTGGAATTTGGTGGCAATGAGTTTTCTGTGACCAGTATCGGTTGCGGGGCTTTCCAATATTGCACAAACCTTACAAGCATCAGCATCCCTTTCGGCGTGACGAAAATTGATGACGTGGCTTTCCAGGGTTGCTTCTCCCTGACGAGTATCACCATCCCTGAAAGCGTGACTAACATTGGATGCTTTGCTTTCGAATACTGCTTCGACCTGACGAATATCATTATCCCAAACTCCGTGGCCAATATTGGTGAAGGTGCTTTCGCACATTGCCCTGGCCCGACAAGCATCAACATACCTGAGGGCTTGACCAGAATTGGTATCAATGAAATACGCAATCCTTTCTATGGTTGCTCTGGCCTAATGAGCATTGTCGTAGATGAAGGTAATACTGTATATACATCTGCAAATGGCGCAAATGTTATTATTGAGAAAGAATCAAACTTACTCATTACTGGATGTAAGAACACTATTATCCCTGACGGCGTGACCAGAATTGGTCGCTATGCTTTCGCAGATTGCCCCGATTTGACGAGCATCACCATCCCTGAGGGTGTGATTAGCATTGATGACAGGGCTTTCTCTGACTGTTCAGGCCTGACGAGCTTCACTATCCCCAACTCCGTGACCAGCATCGGGGGGGCTGCGTTTGCGGTCTGTACCGGCCTGACGAGCATCACCATCCCCAACTCCGTGACCAGCATTGGTGGTATTGCTTTCGAAGACTGTTCCGGCCTGACCGAAGTCCTGTCAATGATAAGGGAACCCTTTGCAATAAACACAGATTGTTGGGATGGAGTTCCTACAGCAGAAATTCCCCTCTACGTGCCAAAGGGAACAAAGCAACTATATAAGGCGACAGAAGGCTGGAGCGTGTTTAAGAACATCATAGAGAAAGATGATGCGTTCTTCGTTGACAACGCTGTGTATATCAATGACACATTGGCCAGACAGGGACGTAAGATGACGCTTTCGCTGAAGATGAAGAACACGGCAGCGATTCGCGGCTTCCAGTTCGACCTCTACCTGCCGGAAGGCGTGACAGTGGCCAAGAACTCAAAGGGCAAGATTCTGGGGGCGCTGAGTGCTGGCCGCCTGCCTGATGAGGATGAACACACCCTGTCGCTCAGCGAACAGGCTGACGGAGCCATCCGATTCCTCTGTAGTTCCCAGTACGATGAGACGTTTACGGGCAACGACGGCGAGATAGCCACGCTGCAAGTGAACATTGCCGATGGTATGGCCGATGGCGACTATCTCGTGCAGCTGAAGAATATGAAACTGACGGAGTCGGACATCGACAAGTATTATGAGACAGATCTTCTGAGGAGCTACTTGAACGTCAATTTATACGTCATTGGCGACATCAACAGAGACAAAAAGGTTGACATCAGCGACTATACGGGCGTGGCCAACCATATTCACGGCAACACGCCGCAGAACTTCTTTGTCAATGCTGCCGATGTTGACGAAGACGGCATCATTGACGTGAGCGACTATACGGGCATAGCCAATATCATCCATACCGGCAATATCTATGGCATCAGCGGCTCACGAGAGATGTCGCGGAGCCCCAAGAAGGAGAATACGGATGTGAGCAGCAACGACAACGTCATCTATGTGGAACCGTTCGCCGTTACACCAGGAACGCAGACGACCATTTCCTTCAAGATGAAGAACACGGCCGAGATTCGCGGTTTCCAGTTCGACCTCTATCTGCCTGAGGGCGTGACGGTGGTCAAGAGTCCTAAGGGTAGGATACAGGGCGCATTGATCGCAGGCCGACTGCCTGAGGACGACGAGCACGACCTGACGTTCAGCGAACAGGCTGACGGAGCCATCCGCTTCCTCTGCAGTTCCCTGTACGACGAGACGTTCACGGGCAACGACGGCGAGATAGCCACGCTGCAGGTAAACGTAGCCGAGAACATGGCCGACGGAAACTATCCCGTTGTTATGAAACACGTGAAGCTGACAGAGACCGACATCAGCAAGTTCTACCTGACGGAGGAAGTGGAGACGACGGTGAGCGTCCTCTCAACGGCAGAAGTGCTGAAGGGCGACGTGACCGGCGACGGTAATGTCAACGCCGCCGACGTGACGGCCTTGGTGAACTATATTCTCGGCAAGGGCACGCTGGTCAACGAGCCGGCTGCTGATGTTAACGGCGACACGAAGAATGACATCCAGGACGTGACGGCGCTCATCGGGATTATCAAGAAAATGTAGACTCACATTCATGAGCAAAAAAGGCGGCGGGTTACGAGCAAAACCCGCCGCCTTTTGCTTGTAACCCGCCGCCTTTTTGGCAAAACCCGCCGCCTTTTGCGGAAAACGCGCCGCCTTTTGCCAAAGTGTCGGTTCAGGTGTCGGTTCCCGCCTCCAAAGGTGGGCAGAGAGCACGCTCATGCCGATTATTTCGGCCACTTTTGCTATTATAGTTGCCATTCGCACTTTTTATCCTACACTCCCTGCACTTCCTACACCTAAGAAAGTTCAACAAGTGCAGGAAGTGTCGGGAGTGTAGGGTGTTTCCTGCGATTGACAATACAGTAGGAAAAATAAAAATCCCGATATTGTTTTGAGTTTCGGGGAATTTTGTTTATCTTTGCACACAAAACTATAAAACAAGTTCTTTTATGCTGAGAAAAATCAGAACCGTATTGGCTGCAGTGATGTTTGTGGGCATTACGCTGCTGTTCCTTGACTTTACGGGAACGCTGCACACGTGGCTGGGCTGGATGGCTAAGATCCAGCTGCTGCCGGCGGTGATGGCGCTGAACGTGGTGGTCATCATCGCGCTGGCCGTGCTGACGCTCGTCTTCGGCCGCATCTATTGTTCGGTTATCTGTCCGTTGGGCATCCTTCAGGACGTGTTGGCGCGGCTGCACCGTAAGAAGAACAAGTACGGCTATTCGAAGGAGGTGCGCTGGCTGCGCTATCCCGTGCTGGTGGTGTTTGTCGTGGCAGCGGTGGCCGGCGTCGGTTCGCTGTTCCAGCTGCTGGCGCCCTATAGTGCCTTCGGGCGCATTGCGACGATGGTGCTGCAGCCGCTGTGGATGCTGGGCAACAACGTGCTGGGCTTCCTGGCCGAGCGGGCCGACAGCTACGCCTTCTATACCGTCGACGTGTGGATGAAGTCGCTGCCGGTGCTTATCATTGCCTTGGCGACGCTGATAGTGCTGGCTGTGCTGGCGTGGCGCGGCGGCCGAACGTATTGCAATACCATCTGTCCGGTGGGAACGGTGCTGTCGTTCCTTGCGCGCTTCTCGTGGCTGAAGATACGGTTCGACGAGGAGAAGTGCCGTAACTGCTCGATGTGCTCGAAGAACTGCAAGGCAGCGTGCATCGACTATAAGACTCACTCGGTGGACTACTCGCGCTGCGTGGTCTGCGGCAACTGCATCGAGAGCTGTAAGTTCGGGGCGCTGAAATATGGTCGGGAGGCCTCCCGCTCTTCTTCATCTAACCAGACACCCCCTCCTTCGGAGGGGCTTGGGGAGGCTTCCCGCCGCTCATTCCTCATTGGTGCAGCCCTTGTTACGACCGCCGCGATGGCCCAGAAGAAGGAGAAACTGATGGACGGCGGACTGGCCGAACTGGAGGACAAGGTGGCTCCTGAGCGGCAGACGCCGCTGACGCCGCCGGGCTCGCTGTCGTTCGACCACTATGCCAAGCGTTGTACGGGCTGTCAGCTCTGCGTGTCGGAGTGCCCGAACGGCGTGCTGCGGCCAACGACCGACCTGATGCACCTGATGCTGCCCGAGATGTCGTATGAGCGCGGCTACTGCCGTCCGGAGTGTACGCGCTGCTCTGAGGTGTGCCCGGCTGGGGCCATCAAACTGGTTGACCAGGCCGAGAAGTCGTCTGTCCAGATTGGCCACGCCGTGTTTATCCAGAAGAACTGCGTGGCCGTGACCGACGGCGTCGACTGCGGCAACTGCGAACGCCACTGTCCGACGGGCGCCATCGAGCTGGTGGCCCTCCGTGAGGATGACGAGGAGTCGCCGTGGGTGCCCGCCGTCAACGAGGAGGCCTGCATCGGCTGCGGTGCGTGCGAGTATGTCTGTCCCGCCCGTCCGTTCTCAGCGATTATCGTTGAGGGGCATGAGGTGCATAGGAAGATATAAAAGCCCACCCAAGCCCTCCCGAGGGGAGGGATGTTTAGATACTTACAATACATTCAAATAATAATAGCATGATGAATCATACAGATAATAAACATTCAGGTAATCAACATCCCTCCCTTAGGGAGGGCTTGGGTGGGCTCTCCAGACGCTCTTTCCTGAAACTGTTCGGCGCGGGTGCCGTGGGCACGGCTGCCGTCGTGGCAGGCTGCAAGGATAAGGTGAGCCAGGAAGTGGCCGACGAGTATAAGAACCAGGTGGAGCCGCCGGTGGGGAAGATGACCTACCGCGAGAACCCGAAGACGAAGGAGAAGGTGTCGCTGCTGGGCTACGGCATGATGCGCCTGCCGACGAAGGTAGACAACGACCAGGAGTTCGACCAGGAGATGATCAACCGTCAGGTGGACTATGCCATCGAGCACGGCGTAAACTACTTCGACACCAGTCCCGTCTACTGCATGGGGCAGTCGGAGCGCTGCACGGGCATCGCCCTGAGCCGCCACAAGCGGTCGGAATACTTCGTGGCCACGAAGCTGTCGAACTTCAACCGCGACTACTGGGCCAAGGAGAAGGCCATCGAGATGTACCGCAACTCGATGAAGGAGCTGCAGGTGGACTATCTGGACTACTACCTGCTGCACTCTATCGGCGGCGGCATGGACGAGTTCAACGGCCGCTACGTTGACAACGGCATCATGGACTTCCTGCAGGCAGAGCGCAAGGCAGGCCGCATACGCAACCTCGGCTTCTCGTTCCACGGCCAGAAGTCGGTGTTCGACGAGATGATGGCGCGCCAGGATGAGTACCACTGGGACTTCGTGCAGATAGAGCTGAACTACCTGGACTGGAACTTCGCCGACGAGATCAACAGCGGCAACGTAGACGCCAGCTATCTTTACGCCGAACTTGAGAAGCGCGGCATTCCGGCCGTCATCATGGAGCCGCTGCTCGGCGGACGACTGGTGAAGCTGCCGCAGTACCTGATGACTGAGCTGAAGCAGAAGAACCCCGAGCGGTCGGTAGCCTCGTGGGCCTTCCGCTATGCCGGTACGCCGGAGGGCGTGCTCACCGTGCTCAGTGGTATGACCTATATGGAGCACCTGAAGGACAACCTGCTGACCTACTGCCCGTTGGAACCGCTGACCGACAACGAGCAGGAATACCTGCACGGCGAAGTGGCGCAGAAGATTGTGGGCCTGAAGAACATCCCCTGCAACGACTGCAAATACTGTATGCCCTGTCCCTACGGCATTGACATACCGGCCATCTTCGTACATTATAATAAATGCAAGAACGAGGGCTCGCTGCCCATGGGCGTGGGCGACAAGGAGTATCGCAAGCACCGCCGCCAGTACCTCATCTCGCTCGACCGCGTCGTGCCCCGCGACCGCCAGCCCGACCACTGCATACAGTGCGGCCAGTGTGAGCCCCACTGTCCGCAGGGCATCAAGATTCCCCGCGAACTGATGATGATAGACAAAATGATAGAAGAACTGAAGAGAAATACATGATAAACAAAGAACTGCTACAACCGGAAAGTATCGTCGTCATCGGCGGTAGTAATAATGTACATAAACCTGGCGGCGCCGTAGTCCGCAACCTGCTGAGCGGAGGCTACGAGGGCACGCTCCGGGTGGTCAATCCCAAGGAGGACGAGGTGCAGGGCATCAAGGTGTTCCATGATGTCCGCGAACTGCCGCCCACCGACCTGGCCATCCTGGTAGTTGCCGCCCGCTTCTGTCCCGACTATGTGAAGGTGCTGGCCGCCGAGAAGCAGGTCAGGGCGTTCATCATCATCTCGGCAGGCTTCAGCGAGGAGACGGCTGAAGGCGCCAGACTCGAGCAGCAGATACTGGATACCTGTAAGGAATACGGCTGCGCGCTGATAGGTCCGAACTGCATCGGACTGCTGACGCGGTGGCATCATTCGGTGTTCACCAAGCCCATTCCGCGACTCACGCCGAAGGGCGTCGACTTCATATCAGGCAGCGGCGCCACGGCTGTATTCATTCTTGAAAGTGCCGTTACTAAGGGACTGGCTTTCAATAGTGTATGGTCGGTCGGTAACGGCCATCAGATAGGCATCGAGAGCGTGCTGGAGTATATGGACGAGCACTTCGACCCCGAGAACGACCCGCTGGTGAAGCTGCTCTACATCGAGAACATAGCCGACCCCGACAAGATGCTCTACCACGCCACCTCGCTCATTCGCAAGGGCTGTCGGATAGCCGCCATCAAGGCCGGTTCGTCTGAGAGCGGCAGCCGTGCGGCATCGAGTCATACGGGAGCCATCGCCTCGAGCGACTCGGCTGTCGAGGCCCTGTTCCGCAAGGCCGGCATCGTGCGCTGTTTCTCGCGCGAGGAGCTGACGACCGTCGGCTGCATCCTGAGTCTGCCGCAGCCCCTGCGCCGCAGCCGCGAGAACCCCATCAACTTCGCCATCGTCACCCATGCCGGCGGCCCTGGCGTGATGCTGACCGACGCTCTGTCGAAGGGCGGCATGAATGTTCCGCCGCTGACGGGTCCTGCCGCCGACGAGCTGAAGTCGAAGCTGCTGCCCGGCAGTAGCGTGGGCAATCCCATCGACATCCTGGCCACCGGCGGCGCCGAGCAGCTGTCGCTGGCCATCGACTACTGCGAGCAGCGGTTCCCTGAGATAGATGCCATCATGGTCATCTTCGGCACGCCGGGCCTGGTGAAGATATTCGAGGTCTACGACGTGCTCGACAAGAAGATACGCGAGAGCAGCAAGCCGATATTCCCCATCCTGCCCAGCGTCAGCACGGCCGGCCCCGAGGTGCAGGAGTTCCTGAAGCGCGGCCACGTGAACTTCAGCGACGAGGTGACGCTGGCCACCGCCCTGACGCAGGTGATGAAGACGCCCGAGCCCGCCGACCAGAACGTTGTGGTGAACGGCGTCGACGTGCCCCGCATCCGTCGCATCATCGATGGGATAGGGGAGAACGGCTACATCTCGCCCAGCCTCGTCCACGACTTGCTGTCGGCAGCCGGCATACCGACCGTCCCCGAGTTCGTCAGCGACCAGAAGGAAGAGGTCATCAAGTTTGCCGGCGAGTGCGGCTTCCCCGTGGTGGCCAAGGTTGTAGGGCCAGTGCATAAGAGCGACGTCGGCGGCGTGGCGCTGAACATCCGTTCGAAGGAAGTGCTGGCTGCCGAGTTCGAGCGCATGATGCAGATAGCCGATGCCAAGGCGGTGATGGTGCAGAAAATGATCAAGGGCACTGAGCTGTTCATCGGCGCCAAGTACGAGGAGCGCTTCGGCCACGTGGTGCTCTGCGGCTTGGGCGGCATCTTCGTCGAGGTGCTGCGCGACGTGTCGTCGGGTCTGGCGCCGCTGAGCTATGAGGAGGCCTACTCGATGATTCGCTCGCTCCGCGCATATAAGATTCTAAAAGGTACGCGAGGCCAGAAGGGCATCAACGAGCGCAAGTACGCCGAAATCATCGTGCGCCTGTCGACGCTGCTGCGCTTTGCCACCGAAATCAAGGAAATGGACATCAACCCGCTGCTGGCCGATGCCGACGACGTGACGGCTGTTGATGCCCGCATACTTGTTGAAAAGTAGTCATGAAACTGAAATTCACCATACACTATAACACCCAATGGGGCGAGAGCATGCACGTCGTGCTGAGCTACCACAGCCCCGACGGCAAGCAGCGCAGGCACGACCTGCTGATGGACACCCAGGACGGACAGACGTGGACGCTCGAGACGGCGGCCACCATGAGCCGCCAGCAGACCGTCAGCGCCATCAGCTACGCCTACCAGGTGGAGGACGGCGAGGGGCGCGTGCTCCGTCGGGAGTGGGCCCAGGTGCCGCGCGTCTACTGGTTCGACGCCTCGAAGAACTACGTATTTTGCGACGAGTGGCGCGACCGCCCGCTCTGTGCCCATCTCTATACCAACGCCTATCTGACGACCGTCCATGCCCCGCTTGGCGAGCAGGTTGAGGCGCGGCGGCTTCCCCTTTACCGCCGAACGGTCGTCTTCCGCATCTCGGCGCCCCAGCTGCAGAAGGGACAGTCGGTAGCCCTCCTGGGCAGCCATCCCATGATGGGCGGCTGGAGCCCGGCCCGCTACCTGCGCATGGAGTACATCGGCCAGCACGACTGGATTTTGTCGGTCAATACCGATGCCGTAGGGCTGCCCTTGGAGTATAAGTATGTGGTCGTCGACGACAAGACGCACGAACTGCTGACGTGGGAGGAAGGCGACAACCGCGTGGTCACCGACGAGCTGACCGACGGCGAGGTGCGCGTGCTCTACGGCGGCGTGTTGCGGATGCGCGAGAAGACGTGGCGGGCGGCAGGCGTCGTCGTGCCCGTCTTTGCCCTGCGCAGCGAGCATTCGTGCGGCGTGGGCGACTTCGGCGACCTGCGTCAGATGGTCGACTGGGCTGTCAGAACGGGCATGAAGGTCATCCAGCTGCTGCCCGTCAACGATACGACGACCGACGGTTACTGGCACGACTCCTATCCCTACAACATCATCTCGTGTTTCGCCCTGCATCCCCACTACCTGAACCTTGAGCAGCTGGGCGAGCTGCGCGACCGCAAGCGCATGACCGTCTACCGCCGCCACCAGCGCGAGCTGAACGCCCTCGGCTATAGCGACTACGAGGCCGTCCACCGGGTGAAGATGGAGTACGTGGCTGCCGTCTTTGCCGAGCGTGGCGCGCAAGTGCTGGCTTCGAAGGAGTTCAAGGCCTGGCTGGCCGACAACTCATGGTGGCTGGAGCCTTACGCCAAGTGGCTGGGCGACGACGAACTGCAGTACTACATACAGTACAACCTGCACCTGCAGCTGAAGTCGGCTGCCGACTATGCCCGCTCGAAGGGTGTCGTCCTGAAGGGCGACGTGCCCATCGGCGTCAACCGCCAAAGCGTGGCGACGCTGACGCAGCCGGAACTCTTCAATATGGACAGCCAGACGGGAGCACCCCCCGACGCGTTCTCGCCCTTGGGGCAGAACTGGGGATTCCCCACCTACAACTGGGACAACGGGCAGCTCGCCGAGTGGTTCCGCCGCCGCTACCGTTGGATGGAGCAGTATTTCGACGCCGTCCGCATCGACCATATCCTGGGCTATTTCCGCATCTGGGAGATTCCCCAGGAGGCCGTCTACGCCCTGTTGGGCCACTTCTCGCCGGCACTCCCCCTGACGGCAGGCGAGATAGAGTATTTCGGACTGTCGTTCCGCCGCGAGCTGTTCACCCGTCCGTTTATCAACGACCGCGTGCTGGAGCGCCTCTTCGGCATGCATGCCCAGTACGTGCGCGACACGTTCCTCATTGCCAAGGCTTACGGGCTCTACGACCTCAAGGCCGACTACGACACCCAGCGCAAGGTGGAGCGCCACTTCGAGGGCCGCGGCGACGAGAATAGCCTCTGGATTCGCGAGGGCCTCTACCGCCTGATCAGCAACGTGCTGTTCGTCGAAGACCCGCGCCACGCCGAGATGTACCATCCCCGCATTGCAGCCTACAAGGAGCCCGTGTTCGATGCCCTCAGCGGCGACGAGAAGGACGCCTACCTGCGACTATACAACAACTACTTCTACCAGCGCCACGGCCTGTTCTGGGGCAGCGGGGCCATCCGCCGGATGGAGGACACGCTTGGCGACTGCCGCATGCTCATCTGCGCCGAAGACCTGGGCATGCTGCCCGACTGCGTGGAGCCCGTGCTCGACAGCCTGCGCATCCTGCAGCTCGAGATTCAGACCATGCCCAAGCAGGAGGGCTTTGAGTTCAGCCATCTCGACGGCTATCCCTACCGTTCGGTGGCCACCTTCTCGACCCACGACATGCCGCCCCTGCGGCTGTGGTGGGAGGAGAGTCCCGAGCGCACCCAGCGCTACTACGTGACCATGCTTCAGAAGCAGGGTCGGGCGCCCGAGCACCTGCCTGCCCACCTGGCCGAGGAAATCATAGCGCGCCACCTCTACTCGCCGTCGATGCTCTGCCTGCTGTCGCTGCAGGACTGGCTGGCGATGGACACCGAGCTGCGCCGCAAGAATCCCCGCGAGGAGCGCATCAACGTGCCCAGCGACCCCTACAACCGCTGGCAGTACCGCATGCACCTGACCATCGGCCAGCTGCTTGAGGCCAGCAAGTTCAACAACAAGCTACAGACGATGATAACCCGCTCGAAGCGTTAGACGCATGATATAATAAACGATTGACGATGAGACTGTTAAGAACAATTGTTTCCGTGTTTGTTATGCTCCTGTGCGGCTATGCCGCGGCGCAGGAGATTATCGACCTCTCAGGGCCGTGGGACTTCAAGGTGGAGCCCGGCCCCGACTTCAACTACCGCGTGGCAACGTTCGACGACTATGTGGTGCTGCCCGGCTCGATGCTGACCAACGGCAAGGGCAACCCCGTGTCGGTCAAGACGCCGTGGACGGGCTCGCTCTACGACTCCAGCTACTACTTCAACCCCTACATGGAGAAGTACCGGCATGAGGGCCAGATGAAGTTCCCCTTCTTCCTGACGCCCGAGCGTCACTACGTCGGAGGGGCCTGGTATCGCAAGAAGGTCTACATACCCAGCGACTGGAACGACCGCCGCGTGACGCTCTTCCTGGAGCGTGCCCACATCGAGACCAAGGCCTACGTCAACGGCAACGAGGTGGGGCGGCAGATGTCGCTCTCGACGCCTCATCGCTACGACGTGACCAAGTATATCCGTGCCGGCGAGGCCAACGAGATAGCCATCCGCGTCTATAACGGCATTGAGAACGTCTGTGTGGGCCAGGACTCCCACTCGGTTACCGACCAGACGCAGGGCAACTGGAACGGCATCGTGGGGCGCATCGAGCTGCAGGCCCAGTGGGACCGGCTGAACATTCAGCACGTCAAGATACTGCCCGACCTGAATAAGAAGACCGTCACCGTAGAGCTGAAACTCGACAGCCACCTCCATCTCCTGGGCGATACGCAGTTCTTTGCCCAGGGCTACATCCACCCCTTGGACGTCGACTCCACGGTTGAGCGGATACCCGTCAGCATGGCGCGGCGCGAGATTGTCAGCAACACGGTCAAGCTCGACTTCCGCCTGCCCGACAAGCTGCAGCTGTGGGACGAGTTCACGCCCAGCCTCTACCAGCTGATCGTCCTGGCCGGCGACGATGAGTACACCACCACCTTCGGACTGCGCGACGTGAGCATTCGCGGGCGCCAGCTGTATATCAACGACCGTCCCCTCTACCTGCGCGGAACGGTTGAGAACTGCTGCTTCCCCGAGACGGGCTACCCGCCCACCGACGTGGAGTCGTGGCTCGAGGTGTTTCTTAAGATCAAGGAGTACGGGCTCAACCACGTGCGCTTCCATTCCTACTGTCCGCCTGAGGCAGCCTTTGTTGCCGCCGACCGGGCAGGTATCTACCTGCAGCCCGAGGGGCCGTCGTGGCCTAACCACGGCGTCCGCCTGCGCCGGGGGCAGGCCATCGACGAGTATCTGCTCGAGGAGTCGAAGCGCATTGTCGACGAGTTCGGCCACCACCCCTCGTTCGTCATGATGGCAGCCGGCAACGAGCCTGCCGGCGACTGGGTGAGCTACTGCAACGACTGGGTGCGCGAGATGAAGGCCTACGACCCCTCGAAGCTCTACTGCGGAGCCTCCGTCGGCGGCGGCTGGGCCTGGGATGACGGTTCGGAGTACCACGTCAAGGGCGGTGCCCGCGGCCTGGCCTGGGACAGCCATGCCCCCTCGAGCGACGACGACTACCTGAGCCAGATAGAGTTCCCGCGTAACTACAAGGGCACCGAGCCCAACCAGACGCCCATCGTCGCCCACGAGCAGGGCCAGTGGTGCGCCTTCCCCGACTTCAAGGAGATTTCGCAGTATACCGGCGCCTATAAGCCCGGCAACTTCGAGATATTCCGCGACCTGCTGCGCGACGGCGGTATGGAGCCGATGGCCGAGAAGTTCCTCATGGCCAGCGGCCGCCTGCAGACGCTCTGCTACAAGTACGAGATGGAGCGCAACCTGCGCACGCCTGACTATGCCGGATTCCAGCTGCTCGCACTCAACGACTACAGCGGCCAGGGAACGGCACTCGTAGGGCCGCTCAACGTCTACTGGCGCGAGAAGGGCTACGTCACCGCCGAAGCCTGGCGCGAGTTCTGCAACTACCTCGTCCCCCTGGCCCGGTTCCCGAAGTTCGTCTACACACAGGGCGAAACCCTGCGCGTGCCCGTCGACGTCTACAACGCCTACAAGACGCGCGTGAGCCAGGTGAAGGCCACCTACTACATCATGAACGACGCCGGGCTCATCCTGAAGAGCGGCGTGCTCTTCACCGACGAGCTGCCCATCGGCAAGAACCAGTCGTTAGGCCTCGTCGAAATGCCACTGGCCGACATGCCGGCCCCCGCCAAGCTGACGCTCCAGATCAGGTTCTCAAAGGACTTCAAGAACCAGTGGGACTTCTGGGTATATCCCGAGCCGGGCCCCGTGAGCCAGCCCGCCGCGCCGGTCGTTGCCACGCGCGACTACCAGGAAGCCCTCCGGCTGCTTAGGCAGGGGAAGACCGTGCTGCTCGAGGCTGCCGGACAGGTCAAGCTGGGCAGCGACGTGGTGCAGCACTACCTGCCCGTGTTCTGGAACACCTCGTGGTTCAAGATGCGGCCGCCCCACACCACCGGCGCCTACATCGACCGCGACCACCCGCTCTTCAGTCACGGATTCCCAACCGACTCGTGGTCGAATCTCAACTGGTGGGAACTGCTCAACAAGGCGCAGGTCATGAACCTCATGGAGCTGCCCGCCGGCTACCAGCCGCCCGTCCAGCCCATAGACACGTGGCACGTCTCGCGCAAGCTCGGCATGATCGTCGAGGCTAAGGTAGGAAAAGGCCGGCTGCTGATGACGACGATGGACATCAGCAGCCGGCTCGACAGCCGTCACGTGGCACGCCAGATGCGGCAGGCCATTCTCGACTACATGCAGAGCAGCGACTTCAAGCCCACGCTCACGATGACGCCCGACCAGGTCGCTCACTTCTTCACCCGCCAGGCGCCGGCCGTCAACATGTTCACCAACGACTCGCCCGACGAGTTGAAGCCGAAAATCAAATGAAAGGCGTGTAGCGTACAGCCCTCCTCAAGCTGCTTATTGCTTAATCAGGTCAACAGAGCGCTTCAGGAAACGGTCGAGGGCTTCACCCTTCAGCATACCGTTCTGTAACAGAGCGAGGTCGATGAGCTGATGGACGATGCTGTTGCCCTTGGCATAGTCGGCCAAAACAGCCTGCTTCTTGTCCTTCTCGGCCTGTACGGCTTTCTCGGCCTCGGCCTTCTGGTCGCGGTCTTCCTGTGTCAGTTCGTCGTACTTCTTCTTGTCCTGCTGCTGGCGGATGACGGCGAGACGGGCTTCCTGTCCCTTCAGCTCAGCATCAATGGGCTTCAGGGCCTCGGCAGTGGCAGTCTTGGTGTCGTCGAGAACCTGCTTGATGAGCGGGTGGTCACTGTTGAGCACGATATTCATCGAGTCGGGCATCTGTCCGTAGAAGCCCATGCCGGCCTGGAACTTGCTCATTTCCTTCATACGACGCATCCACTCGTTCTGGGTGATGATGACCGGACGGGCCTCGCTGCCGAGGGCGTCGACCTGGACCATGAACTCCGTCTTGTCGAGCTTTGGCAACTGCGAACGGAATACGGCTGACAAATTGTCACTGTCATCGGCACTGAGGTCGCTCTTGGGAGCATCGCTCTTCACGATGAGGCGGTCGATGATATCGCTGTCGACACGGGTGAAGCGGCTCTTCTCGAACTTCTGTTCTAAGGTCTGGATGGTTGGCACGTCGAGCTGGCCGTCTAAAAGCAGCACGGAGTAGCCCTTGTCCTGGGCAGCCTTGATGTAGGAATACTGCTCCTCCTTGTCGGTGGCGTAGAGGTATATGAGCGTGTCGTCCTTGTCCTTCTGCGAAGCTTCAATCAGCGTTTTGTATTCATCGAAAGTGAAGTACTTGCCATCGACATCCTTCATGAGCGCGAAATCTTTGGCACGGTCGTAGAAGCCCTCCTCGCTGAGGATGCCATAGTTAATGAAGAGTTTCAGGTCGTCCCACTTCTCTTCGTACTCCTTACGGTTGTCGTTGAAAATGGCCTTCAGACGGTCTGCCACCTTCTTAGTAATGTATGTTGAAATCTTTTTCACCTCACGGTCGCTCTGCAGATACGAGCGGCTGACATTCAGGGGAATGTCGGGCGAGTCGATGACGCCGTGGAGTAGCGTCAGGAACTCGGGCACGATGCCCTCCACCTGGTCGGTGACGAATACCTGGTTACAATAGAGCTGAATCTTGTTGCGCTGCAGCTCGATGTTCGACTTGATCTTGGGGAAGTAAAGAATGCCCGTGAGGTTGAAGGGGTAGTCGACGTTGAGGTGAATCCAGAACAGGGGCTCGTCGCTCATGGGGTAGAGCGTGCGATAGAACTGCTTGTAGTCTTCGTCTTTTAACGTCGACGGAGTCGACGTCCACAAGGGAAGGGCGCTGTTGATGATATTGTCCTCCTGGGTGTCGACCATCTTCTTCTCGTCGGAAGACCACTCCTGCTTCTTGCCGAAGGCTACGGGTACGGCCATGAACTTGCAGTACTTGTTGAGCAGCTGTTCAAGTTTCGAGCGGTCGAGGAACTCCTTTGAGTCGTCATCGATATAGAGGATGATGTCGGTGCCGCGGTCGTCCTTCTGAGCCTCGTCAATCTCGTAGGCAGGCGAGCCGTCGCAGCTCCACTTCACAGCCTTGGCATCGTCTTTGTAGGAGCGGGTGATGATTTCCACCTTTTTGCTGACCATGAAGGCCGAGTAGAAACCGAGTCCGAAGTGGCCGATGATGTTGTTGGCATTGTCCTTGTACTTCTCGAGGAAGTCGGTGACTCCTGAGAAGGCTATTTGGTTGATATACTTGTCGATTTCCTCCTCGGTCATGCCGATGCCACGGTCGCTGATGGTGATGGTGCCTTTGTCGGCATCCATATTGATGTGCACGGTGATGTCGCCCAGCTCACCTTTGAAGTCGCCGCGCTGCTGGAGCGTCTTCAGCTTCTGGGTGGCGTCGACGGCGTTGGAGACCATCTCACGCAGGAAAATCTCATGATCACTATAGAGAAACTTTTTAATGACGGGGAAGATGTTCTCTGTTGTAACCCCGATGTTACCTTTTTGCATAGTTCTGCTTGTTGTTTGTTCGTTTACAACACCAAGCTATGCAAAAAGCGTGCCAATTTTACGGCAGAGAAGCCCTGAGTTCCCAGAAGGCGACGGCTGAGGCGGCAGCGACGTTGAGGGAGTCGACGTGATGGGACATCGGGATACGCACAACGTAGTCGGCGGCTTGGATGGTAGCAGGGGAGAGACCATCGCCCTCAGTTCCCATGATGATGGCCAGGCGGGGAATGGTTTTCAGCTGGGGAGCATTGAGGGGAATGCTGTCGTCGGTGAGGGCCATGGCGGCAGTCTTGAATCCTAAGTCGTTAAGACTGCTTATGGGGGCATCGAGCCACGTCCAGGGAACAAGGAAGACGCTGCCCATAGAGACGCGCACGGCACGACGGTTGAGTGGGTCGCACGACGAGCGGGTGAGCAGCACGGCATCGATGCCCAGGGCGGCTGCCGAGCGGAAGATGGCGCCGATATTGGTGGTGTCGACCACGCCGTCGATGACCACCACACGGCGGGCATCGCGGCAGACGTCGGCAACGGGCTGTGGCGACGGCCGGCGCATGGCGCAAAGCACACCGCGCGTCAGGGTGTAGCCCGTCAGCTGCTCGAGGAGTTGTCTCTCACCAGTGTAGACGGGAATGTCGCCGCAGCGCTGAATGATGTTGCGAGCGTCGCCCTCGATGTGACGACGCTCGCAGAGAAGTGCTGTAGGCTGGTAACCAGCATCGAGCGCCACGCTGATGACCTTCGGGCTCTCTGCAATGAAGATGCCCTTGGCGGGTTCCAGGCGGTTGCGCAACTGTGCCTCGGTCAAGGTGCTGAACACCTCGACGCCGGGATGCGACAGGGATGTTATCTCGATGACAGCCATTTAGAACTCGTCGCTGGTGTAGGCCTGGGGCAGTCGGCGGCAGTTGTACTGCGAGGCCATAATCTCGCCGTAGGCACCGGCAGAGCGGATGGCCAGGAGGTCGCCGCGCTTGGTGCGGTTGAGGTCGACCTGCTTGGCAAAGACGTCGGTCGACTCGCAGATGGGGCCGACGACGTCGTAGGCTTCTGTCGGCTCGTCGCTGCTGATATTCTCAATCTTGTGGTAGGCCTGATAGAGGGCAGGACGTATGAGGTCGGTGAAGCCAGCGTCGACGATGGCAAACTGCTTGACGGCCCCTTTCTTAATAAATAAGGTACGCGTGAGAAGTGTGCCGCATTGTGCGACCACGGCGCGGCCTAACTCAAAGTGGAGCGTCTGGCCTGGGCGCAGCTTCAGCTTCTTGGCGTAGGTATCGAAGTAGGCCTTGAAGTCAGGGATAGATACACGGTTAGGGTGCTCGTAGTCCACGCCGAGACCGCCGCCGACGTTGATATGCTCCACACGGATGCGGTGACGCTCGAGCTCGTCCTGCAGTTCGTTGATACGGTTGCAGAGAGCCTGGAAGTCGCCCATGTCGAGAATCTGACTGCCGATGTGGAAGTGGAGTCCGACGACCTGGACGTTCTTCAGCTGGCTGGCGTGCTCGATGACGGGCACCATGTCGCGCATGGCGATGCCGAACTTATTCTCGGCCAGTCCGGTGGTGATGTTGGCATGGGTGTGGGCACCTACGTTGGGGTTCAGTCGGAAGGCCACGCGGGCCACCTTGCCCTTGGCGGCAGCCAGCTCGTTGATGACCTCGAGCTCGGGGATGCTCTCGACGTTGAAGCAGAAGATGTCGCGGTCGAGGCCGATGTTGATTTCCCAGTCAGCCTTGCCAACGCCGGCGAAGACAATCTTCGAGCCGGGGAAGCCAGCCTTGACGCAGGCCTCAATCTCGCCGCCGCTGACGCAGTCGGCACCTAGGCCTGCCTCACGGATGATGGTGAGCAGGCGTGGGTTGACGTTGGCCTTGACGGCGTAGTGGACGTGCCATCCCTCGTGGCGGCTGGTCTCGGCGTTGATGGCGCGTAGTGTCTGTCTGAGCAGTTCTGTGTCGTAGTAGTAGAACGGTGTCTGGATTTGCTGGAACCGCTCTACGGGGAAGTTACCTTTCATCTGTCAAATTAAGAATTAAAAAGGTTGTCGCTGAGGCTCTGCAGGGCGCGGCGCTTGTCCTCCTCCTTGATGAGGAACGAGATGTTGTAGTTGGAACCGCCGTAGCTGATCATGCGCACGGGGATGTTCTTCAGGGCATCCATGACGCGCGTCTCGAAGCCGATGTTCGACCAGTCGAGGTCGCCGACGACGCAGATAATGCACATGCCGGTGTCGACGGTGACGGTGCCATACTTCTTCAGCTCGTCGACAATCTCGCCGAGGTGTGACGAGTTGTCAATCGACATTGAGACACCAACCTCGGAGGTGCAGACCATGTCGATAGGCGTCTGGTAAGATTCGAAAATTTCGAAGACCTTGCGCAGGAAGCCAGTGGCCAGGAGCATGCGGCTCGACTTAATCTTGATGGCGATGATGTTGTCCTTGGCGGCGACAGCCTTGATCTTGCCGTACTCCGTCTGGTTGGAGATGGTGGTGCCCTCGGCATCGGGGTCCATCGTGTTCAGCAGGCGGACGGGGATGCCGGCGTACTTGGCGGGCTGCACACACGTCGGGTGCAGAATCTTGGCCCCAAAGTAGGCCAGCTCGGCAGCCTCTTCGAACTGCAGCTGGTGGACGGGCTGCGTCTTGTCGACCACGCGCGGGTCGTTGTTGTGCATGCCGTCGATGTCAGTCCAAATCTGAATTTCCTCGGCGTTCAGAGCAGCTCCTATGAGCGAGGCGGTGTAGTCGGAGCCGCCGCGCTGCAGGTTGTCGACCTCGCCGTAGGCATTGCGGCAGATGAAGCCCTGGGTGACGTAGACCTGCTGGCCCTCGTTCTCCTGCATGACGGCCTGCAGCTTCTCCTTGATATAGACGGGGTCGGGCTCGGCGTTCTTGTCGGTGCGCATGAAGTCGAGGGCGTTGAGCAGCACGGCCTTGATGCCCTGCTCCTTCATGTAGTTCACCACCATGTTGGTAGACATCATCTCGCCCTGGGCCACGATGGCCTTCTCTTCGAACGACGTGAAAATCTCCTTGGTGAACGAGCGGAGGAAGTTGAACTCCTCCTTCAGGAAGTCGCGGGTGGTCTGCTTCGTCTCGTCCTGGGTGTAGAGTTCCTCGACATGCTTCATGTACTTGGCCTCCAGACGGTTGATGACCTCATTGGCGCCGTCGGCGTTCTTCTTGTAGAGGTAGTCAGAGATTTCGACCAGCGAATTGGTTGTTCCCGACATGGCCGAGAGTACGACGAAAACAGGCTCGCCCGACTTGATGACGAGCTGCGTTACTTCCTTCATTCTTTGTGGCGTGCCTACAGAGGTGCCGCCGAATTTCATTACTTTCATAGCTTTTCTATTTTCGATTTATTGATTTTCTATTTTCGATTTAGTCCTTCAGTTCTTCTTCGGATAACTGCATCTGGTTGAAGTCGTTGGTGACCTCCTCCAGCCGCTCGTCGCTACAACGGTAGACGATGCCGGGATACTTGTTCAGCAGCGTGCGGTTGTGGGTGGTCAGGATGACGGCGGTGCCCCGAAGCGAAATCTCGCGCAGCAGCTGGATGATGGTGTCGGCCGTCTCATAGTCGAGGTTGGCGGTGGGCTCGTCGGCAACGATGAGCTCAGGCGCGTTCAAGAGGGCACGGGCAATGCTGATGCGCTGCTGCTCGCCGCCCGACAGCTCGTGGGGCATGCGGTCTTTCTTGTCGGCCATGCCTACCTGTTCGAGCACCTCGTCAATGCGGTTGTTGATACGTTCCTTGTCTCTCCAGCCCGTCGCCTTCATGACGAAGCGCAGGTTACGGTAGACGCTGCGGTCGCTGAGCAGCTGCAGGTCCTGGAAGATGATGCCCATCTTCTTTCGCAAGTCCTGTACCTGCTTGCGGCGAATGGTCAGCAGGTCGTACTCGAGGACGGTGGCTTCGTCGGCCTCGTCGATGTCCATTTCACCGTAGATGGTCTTCAGCAGCGAACTCTTGCCTGAGCCAACCTTTCCGATAAGATAGACGAATTCGCCATCTTCAACGTGAAAGTCCACATTGCGGAGCACGGTGTCGCCGTCCTTATGGTAGACGTTGACGTTCTTATAATTAATCAGCACCATGGGGATTTACGATTTTCGGTTTACTATTTATTCCATTGTTCCGGCAGCCTTGGCGGCGCGGCGCTTCTTGTCCCAGTTGGGGTCGTGACGCTTGGCCAGTTCGGCGGCGACGTCCTCAATGCGCAGGCCCTTGCTGGTGAGCAGTACGATGAGGTGGTACATCATGTCGCTGACCTCGTAGACCAGTTTCTCGTTAGAGCCGTTGGTGGCTTCGATGACGGCTTCAAGCGCCTCTTCGCCCACTTTCTGAGCCATGCGGTTAATGCCGTCCTTGAAGAGCGAGGTGGTGTACGAGCCCTCGGGCATCTCCTCGTGGCGGCGGTTGATGAAGTCCTGAAGCTCGGTGAGGAAGAGCAGCGGATTCTGCTCGTTGTCCTCGCCCCAGCAGGTGTCGGTGCCCTTGTGGCAGGTAGGGCCGTCGGGTATAGCGCGAACCAGCAGTGTGTCGTTGTCGCAGTCAATCTTGATGTCGACGAGGTTCAGGAAGTTGCCGCTGGTCTCGCCCTTCGTCCACAGACAGTTGCGCGAGCGGCTCCAGAAGGTGACCTTCTTCGTCTTCACGGTCTTGTCGTAGGCCTCCTTGTTCATATATCCTAACATCAGGACATTCTTCGTCTTCGCGTCCTGGATGATGGCAGGTACGAGACCGCCGCACTTGTCAAAGTCTATTTTCATAATCTTACGTTTATTCCTTCGTTCTTTAAATATTGTTTCAGTTCGGGTATCGGAATCTCGCCGAAGTGGAAGACGCTGGCGGCCAACGCAGCGTCGGCGTGACCAAGCGTGAATGCGTCGCGGAAGTGCTCTTTACAACCAGCTCCGCCGCTGGCAATGATGGGTATCGACAGGTTGTCGGCCAGCTCGCGCAGAGCCTCGTTGGCATAGCCTTCCTTCACGCCGTCGTGGTTCATCGACGTGAAGAGAATCTCGCCGGCACCGCGCTCCTGAGCCTCGTGTGCCCACTCAAAGAGTCCGCGCTCCGTACGCTCGCGGCCACCCTTCAGGTAGCAGTGCCATCCATCCTCGTCGAGTCGGGCATCGATGGCGCAGACGCACACCTGACTGCCGAACCGACCGGCTATTTCGTCGATGAGCTCAGGGCGACGGATGGCAGCGCTGTTGACGCTCACCTTGTCGGCTCCGGCGTAGAGCAGACGCTCCACGTCGCTGAGCTCGTTGATGCCGCCGCCGACGGTGAAGGGTATGTTGATTTCAGCAGCCACACGGGTCACCATCTCGGTAAAGGTCTTGCGGCCCTCAAAGCTCGCTGTGATGTCTAAGAAGCACAACTCGTCGGCACCTTGGTCAGAGTAGGCTTTGCCCAACTCCACAGGGTCGCCAGCGGAACGCAGGTTGACGAAGTTCGTGCCCTTGACGGTCTCGCCGTCCTTCACGTCTAAACAGGGTATTATGCGTTTTGCGAGTCCCATAATTCTTTCAAGTTGATTTTACCTTCGTAGATAGCTTTGCCGAAGACGACGGCAGGTATGCCTGCCGCGTCGAGGGCGCGGATGTCGTCAATAGATGAGACGCCGCCGCTGGCTATGAGGTGCAGTTGCGGGTAGGCCGTCATTACGTCCTTGTAGAGCCCGATGGCGGGCCCCTGAAGCGTACCGTCCTTTGATATCTCCGTGCAGAGCACATTCTTCACGCCGGCATCAATGTATTTCTTAAGGAAGGGCAGCAGGTCTTCGGTGGAGTCCTCCTTCCAGCCGTTGATGCTGATCTTGCCGTTGCGCACATCGGCACCGAGAATCATGCGATCGGCACCGTATTTGTCGAGCCAGCCCATAAACAGCTCAGGCCGGGTGACGGCTATCGAACCGACTGTCACCATACTGGCTCCAGCCTCGAAGGCCTTCTCAATGTCCTCGTCGGTCTTGATGCCGCCGCCGAAGTCAACGATGAGCTGGGTCTCAGCCGTGATACGGCTGAGCACAGAACTGTTCACAATGTGCTTCGACTTGGCGCCGTCGAGGTCGACGACGTGCAGCCGCTTGAAGCCTAACTGCT
This sequence comes from Prevotella sp., assembly GCA_017395215.1. Taxonomy (GTDB): domain Bacteria; phylum Bacteroidota; class Bacteroidia; order Bacteroidales; family Bacteroidaceae; genus Prevotella. The sequence continues at coordinate 24,833 of JAFPVW010000055.1, forward strand.
CGAACTCCTTGGCCACTTCAGCCGGGGAGTCGCGGTAGACGGTCTTCCGGTCGTAGTCGCCCTTGGTCAGTCTGACGCACTGGCCTTCGATGATGTCTATGGCGGGAATCAGTTCTATCATAGCGCTAAGAAGTTTTTGATGATCTGTTCGCCCACGCGACCGCTCTTCTCGGGGTGGAACTGGCAGGCGTAGAAGTTGTCCTTGTGCATAGCGGCCGAGTAGGGCTGAATGTAGTCGGCCGTCGCGATGGTCTCAACGCACAGGGGTACATAGAAGGAATGTACGAAGTAGACGTAGCCGCCCTCGATGCCCTGCATCAGTGGCGACTTGGTGTCGTAGAGCTGGTTCCAACCCATGCACGGCACCTTGTCCTCATGCTGTTGGGGCTGGAAACGCTTGACCTCGGCATCGAACACACCGATGCAGTCGACGTCGCCCTCCTCGGAATGGCGGCACAGCAGCTGCTGACCTACGCAGATGCCCAGAACGGGCTGCTGCAGCGAGCGGATTACCTCGTCGAGGCGGCGGGCCTTCAGGTACTCCATTGCGCCGCGAGCCTCGCCCTGTCCGGGAAACAGCACGCGGTCGGCCTTCTGCAGCTGCTCGGCATCGTCAGTCAGCAGCGGCTCAAGACCTAACCGCTTCAGGGCGTTCACCACCGAGTAGATGTTTCCCGCGTTGTATTTTACGATTGCTACGTTCATTTAGCTAAAGATGATTGTCTTGTTCTTGTATGTCAGTATCTTGCGCTCTATGTGCTTCTGAACAGCGTGACTCAGTACAATCTTCTCCAGGTCCTTGCCCTTCAGCACGAGACTCTCAGGCGTGTCCTTGTGGGTGATGCGCGTCACGTCCTGTTCGATGATGGGACCGGCGTCCAGCTCAGCCGTCACATAGTGGCTCGTGGCACCGATAATCTTCACGCCGCGCTCCCAGGCCTGATGGTAGGGCTTGGCACCGACGAAGGCTGGCAGGAACGAGTGGTGGATGTTGATGATGTGGTGCGGATACTCGGCTATCATCTCGTCGGAGATGATCTGCATGTAGCGGGCCAGGACGATGAACGAGATGTCGAGCTTCTTCAGCAGTTCCATCTCGGCCTGCTCAACCTCGGCCTTGTTCGAATGGTCCTTCTTGATGCTCCAAACGTAGTAGGGAATGCCGAACTGCTCAGCGACGTAGCGCAGGTCCTCGTGGTTAGAGACGATGCAGGGAATCTCGCAGGCAAACTCGCCGGCCTTCCAGCGCGCCAGCAGGTCGTAGAGGCAGTGGCTCATCTTCGAGACAAAGATAGCCATCCTCGGCTTCTTGTCGCTGTAGTAGAGCGAGAACTTCATCTTGTAACGCTGGGCATAGAGCGTAGTGATATATTCGTAGATTTTGTCGCGTGGAATGAGGAAGCCCTCCAGCTCCCATTCAATGCGCATGAAGAACATCCCGTCGAGCTTGTCTACGTATTGGTCGAGGTACACAATGTTGCCCTTGTTGTCGGTGATGAACTTCGTTACTTCTGTGATAATGCCCTGCTGGTCAGGACAATGCAGAAGCAGAATGGCTGTCTGTTTCATTTAGTTTTCTTTCCTTTTTTGCTTTTAATCGTGCAAAGGTACGAAAAAAAAATGATTCACGCGTAAGAAATAGGTGATTTTTGCTTTTTCAGACAAATTTCTTAATCAGGGCAATGAAGCGAGAACCGTATTTCTGGCGTTTATGGTCGCCGACACCAGGTATAAAGCCAAACTGTTCGGCGGTGACAGGTTTCTGTGTGGCTAAGGCGTGGAGCACCTTGTCGCTGAACACGATGTAAGGCGGGAAACCCTCTTCCTCGGCACACTGGCGGCGCAGGGTACGCAGGGCATCAAACAGCTTCGGGTCTTCGATACCCGTTGTCGGGGGCATTCCCGGGATGGTGATGGTGGGAATCTCTAACGTCAGGCGCTGTCGGCGTCGGCGAGGCTCCTCTTTGACGCTACGGTCGATGACGCACAGGGCGGCCTGCTTGCGGCCATAGAGCACATCCTCGCCCAACGGCGTGACTACCGTGCGGCGGCCTTCGTTGTAGACTATCTCGAAGAACCCCATCTGCATCATCTGCAGCAGATAGTCGTTCCAGTCCTGAACACTCAGGTCGCGCCCTACGCCAAAGGTCTTCAACTGGTTGTAGCCCTTCTTGACGACGGTCGACGAGTTCATGCCCTTCAGTATCTCGGTGATGGTCGACAGACGTGCCTGCTCCTCCGTACGCTTCATGGCACTGAGCGCCATCTGGACGTATTTCGTGCCGTCGAACCGTTGCGGCGGATTCTGGCATACGTCGCAGTTGCCGCAGTCGTGGTCGGTCTGTTCGTTGAAGTAGCTCAGCAGGATACGGCGGCGACAGACGCCCGACTCGGCATACTCCCTCATGCGCTTCAGCTTGTCCATATTGACGTCCTGCTGACCGCTGGCCTTGGCAAACTCCGTCAGCTGGATGATGTCGGCGATGGAATAGAACAGCACGGTGTCGGCAGGTGCTCCGTCGCGCCCTGCACGCCCAATCTCCTGATAGAAGCTCTCGATGCTCTTGGGCATGTTGAAATGAATCACCCAGCGGACGTTGCTCTTGTCAATGCCCATGCCGAAGGCGATGGTGGCACAGACCACCAGCAAGTCGTCGTTCTTGAACTTCTCCTGGGTCTCGTTGCGCTCCTGGTTGGTCAGGCCGGCGTGGTAGGGGAGTGCGTTGATGCCCTTGGACCTCAGCGTGCGCGCTACCTTCTCTGTTGTCTTCCGGCTCAGGCAGTAGATGATGCCCGCATCGTAAGGACGGGCCTTGATGAAGTTCAGGATGTAGTTCATCTTCTCAGCATCACGGAAGCCGCGCTTGACGGTGAGACTCAGGTTTGGACGGTCAAAACTTGAAATGAACTCACGGGCATCTTTCAGTTTTAGCTGCTCAATGATGTCGTGGCGGGTAATCTTGTCAGCGGTGGCCGTGAGGGCCATAATGGGCACGTTGGGGAACTGCTCACGCAATTGCCCTAACTGTGTGTATTCAGGGCGGAAATCGTGTCCCCAGTGGCTGATACAGTGGGCTTCGTCGATGGCAAACAGCGAGATTCGCATGCGGTTCAGCAGGTAGGGAATCTCCGTCAGCAGCTTTTCGGGTGAGATATAGAGAAGCTTCATGTCGCCCGACATACACTTCCGGCGGATGAAGGTATCGGCATCGGCCGAATTGTCGCTGTTCAGTGCGGCTGCCTCTATGCCGTTCGACTTCAGCGTCTCCACCTGGTCCTTCATCAGACTGATGAGCGGCGACACGATGACGGCTGTTCCCTCCATTGCCAAGGCTGGAATCTGGTAGCAGATGCTCTTGCCGCCACCTGTTGGCATTAAGACCAGAGAGTCGTGTCCCGACATGACATTTCGGATGATTTCTTCTTGGTTCTGTCGGAACGAAGAATATCCAAAAAAGTTCTTCAAAAGTGCAAATATTTCCATGCTTTTTCTCTAATTCGGCACAAAAATACAACTTTTTTGTAAAAAAAGGGAAGATTATTTGGAAATTATTTGAAAATTTCTTATATTTGCACTCGACAGAAGATTCACATTCTTCTTTTTGGGCATATGGCAAAGTATAACATTACTGAAAAGAAAGAGAAAGAGGCTCACTACAGAAGTATGGTGAGCCCTAAGCTGATGGACGAGATGAAGGAGAAAATCCTTAACATTATCGTCATGCAGAAAAAGTACAAGGACAAGGACTATTCGGCCAAAAAGCTGGCGGAGGACCTGGGGACGAACACCCGTTACGTGTCGGCAGTTGTCAACGTACGCTTCCACATGAACTACGCTTCGTTCGTCAACAAGTATCGCATTGAGGAGGCGATGTCTATTTTGGTTGACAAGCGCTACCAGAACTTGCGGATGGAGGAGGTGAGCGATATGGTTGGCTTTGCCAATCGCCAGTCGTTCTATGCGTCGTTCTACAAGATTATGAATATGACACCGCGCGACTACCGTCTTAAGCATCTGCAGCAGCACCCGTCGCAAGCAGCTAAGAAACCAAAGAAGCATAATCCTGAATGAAAGACTTCTGTTATACAGACGAGCGTTTTGCTGATTTGCAAATGCTTCGTTACCGGCTGACGGGATTTGAACAACTATCATTACAGCAGAAGACACTTGTTTATTACTTATCGAAAGCAGCACTGTTCGGGCGCGACATAACGTTCGACCAGTACGGTCGTTATAACCTCCGCATCCGCAAGATGCTGGAAGTGGTCTATACCGACATGCGTATCGACCATGATACCGACGATTTCCGTGCCCTCGAACTTTACCTGAAGCGTGTCTGGTTCTCAAACGGTATCTACCACCACTACGGCTGTGAGAAGTTTATACCTGGCTTTGGCGAGGAGTATCTGCGACGGGTGCTCCACGAGGTGGAAGCCTGCCGCCTGCCACTGAGCGAAGGACAGAGCGTGGACGGTCTGTGCGACGAACTGTTCCCTGTTATCTTTGCCCCGCAGGTGCTGCCCAAGCGCGTGAATAAGGCTGACGGCGAAGACCTGCTGCTCACTTCAGCCTGCAACTTCTATGACGGCGTGACGCAGGCTGAGGCTGAAGACTATTACAATAGCAAGAAAGATGCTCAGGATCAGCAGCCACCATCTTACGGTCTGAACTCCACGCTCGTGAAGCGTGACGGACAGATTTCCGAGGAGGTATGGAGTGCCAATGGGCGTTACGGGAATGCTATTAGCCATATCGTCTATTGGTTGCGCAAGGCCGCTGAAGTGGCAGAGAACGACAGCCAGCGCTCTGTTATCGAGAAACTGATTGAATATTACGAAACGGGCGACCTGCGCCTGTTCGATGAATATAGCATCGAGTGGCTCCAGTGTCTGGAGGGTAGGGTAGACTTTATCAACGGTTTCATCGAGGTTTACGGTGACCCATTGGGACTGAAAGGCTCGTGGGAGTCGCTTGTGGAGTACATCGACGAGGAGGCTACCTACCGCACACGTACTATTGCCCAGAACGCGCAGTGGTTTGAGGACCACTCACCTGTCGACCCGCGCTTCCGCAAGCCTATAGTAAAAGGTGTTTCGGCCAACGTCATCTGTGCTGCTATGCTTGGCGGTGAGGAGTACCCTTCAACGGCCATAGGCATCAATCTGCCCAATGCTGACTGGATTCGGGCCCAATATGGCTCGAAGAGCATCACCATCTCGAATATCACCGATGCCTACAATAAGGCTGCTCACGGTAGTGGGTTCAAGGAGGAGTTTGTCATCGATGCCGAGACACTGGCGCTCATTGAGAAGTATGGCGACGTCTGCGACGATCTGCATACCGACCTGCACGAGTGTTTGGGACACGGGAGCGGACAACTGCTGCCGGGTGTTAATCCTGATGCGCTGAAAGCCTATGGTAACACCATCGAGGAAGCCCGTGCCGACCTTTTCGGACTCTACTATATTGCCGACCCCAAGCTCGTTGAGTTAGGTTTGGTTCCTGACGCTGAGGCCTACAAATCGCAGTACTACACCTACATGATGAACGGCCTGATGACTCAGCTTATCCGCATCACACCAGGCAACCAGATAGAAGAAGCACACATGCGCAACCGCGCCCTTATCGCCCATTGGTGTGCCGCCCAATGTTCAGTGGTCTCGCTTATCAAGAGAGACGGTAAAACCTACTTAAAAATAGACGATTACGCCGAATTGCGAAAGCTTTTCGCGAAGCTGCTTGCTGAGGTGCAGCGCATCAAGAGCGAAGGCGATTTCGAGGCTGCCCGCGACCTGGTAGAGTGCTATGCCGTCAAAGTAGATGCCGACCTCCACGCCGAGGTCTTGGAGCGTTACAGGCGCCTGAACCTTGCTCCTTACAAGGGCTTCATCAATCCGCAGATGTTGCCCGTTCTTGGCCCGGACGGAAAGATAACCGATATACAACTAAACTATGCAGAACAGTATGCTCACCAGATGCTGCGCTACAGTTCTGAGTACGCAACACTAATATGAATGAGAAAATCAAGGAAATCAAGCAGTCGTTCCGCCTGATGATGGATGGCTCTGTGGCTCAGTCAATGCGCGACAAGGGCGTTGACTACCACCTCAACTGGGGTGTCACACTACCCAGACTGCGCGAAAAAGCCGATGAAATCGGCAAAAATTACGATTTGGCCATCGCCCTGTGGAAAGAGAATGTCCGCGAGTGCAAGATTCTGGCCACGATGATCATGCCGCCTGACGTCATACTGCCCGAAGTGGTTGACATTTGGATGGAGCAGACAGAAACCGTTGAGATTGCCGAACAGGCCTCGATGAACCTCTATCAGTATTTGCCCTATGCCCCCATGAAGGCATTCGAATGGATGGCTTCTGACAAGGACCTCTATCAGCTTTGTGGTTTCCATGTCCTCAGCCGACTCTTTATGAACCGACAAGAGCCTAACGAGCGTGGTATCAATGAGTTTCTTGACCAAGCTCAAGTGGCACTTCAGTCCCAAAACTTGACTGTCCGTAAGGCTGCTCTCAATAGTCTTAACCGCTTTGCCGACCTCGGTTTGGTCTATCAGCGTCTGGCTGAAAACATTCTCCGTATGGTGAAGATTCCCGAACCTCATATATCCTCTTCCTCTGACATTTTGGAGTAATCTCTCCAAAATGATGTAGGACATATATATGGCAGCTATTCTAACGTCATTCCGTGTTTTTCTGTGCTTAAAGACAAATATGTATATATCCGTCAATCCGTCACTTTCTACCTATCCTCCTCATGCTGAGTGTGTTACGTGGTGACGGATGATGGTGGTGGGTGACGGATGGCTGCAAGCTCCAACGGCTGCAATGATTCACGGGCGGTGAACAATGATTCACCGCCCGTGAACATTAGGCACAGAGGCTTAGCGCACTGGAATGCACCGTACATCCGTCACCCATCACCATTATCCGTCACCATGTATCTACTTGATTGTCTGACGTTTACGCGGCTGTGACGGATATGGCGGATTTAAATTCATATCGCACGCAAAGCGGCTAAGAAACTTTGACATAACCAAGGCTTCGGGAACTCTTCAACTTGCGGAGAAAACAGTCTCCATAGGTTGATTTGATTATTAACGTGAAAAGAAAAGAGAAAACATTCGGTTGTTTCGGATTTTTTGTGTATCTTTGCACGCAAAATCATTTTTAATAAATTAATTATTCATTATGAACGACAACAAAGTTATGAACATGGCTGCCGACAACATCCGAATCCTGGCAGCTTCGATGGTTGAAAAGGCTAAGTCGGGACACCCCGGCGGCGCTATGGGTGGTGCTGACTTCATCAACACCCTGTACAGTGAATTCCTCGTCTACGACCCTGAGAATCCCGCTTGGGAGGGTCGTGACCGCTTCTTCCTCGACCCCGGCCACATGGCTCCGATGCTCTATTCGCAGCTTGCCCTCATCGGGAAGTTCACGCTCGATGACCTGAAGAACCTGCGCCAGTGGGGCTCGGTTACGCCCGGCCACCCCGAGCGCGAGATTGAGCGCGGCATTGAGAACACTTCTGGTCCCCTCGGCCAGGGCCACACCTTCGCCGTGGGTGCTGCCATCGCCGCCAAATTCCTGAAGGCTCGTCTGGGCAACGTGATGAACCAGACCATCTACGCCTACATCTCTGACGGTGGCGTGCAGGAGGAGATTTCGCAGGGTGCAGGCCGCATTGCCGGTAATCTGGGCCTCGACAACCTCATCATGTTCTACGATGCCAACGATATTCAGCTCTCGACGAAGACCGAGGTGGTGACCTCCGAGGACACCGCCAAGAAGTACGAGGCATGGGGCTGGTACGTGCAGAAGATTGACGGTAACGACGTCGACCAGATTCGCGAGGCCATCAAGAAGGCCCAGGCTGAGAAGGAGCGTCCGTCGCTCATCATCGGCCACTGCGTCATGGG
>JAFPVW010000006.1 GCA_017395215.1 Prevotella sp.
GCCGATGGCGTACATCAGCGTGCCCTGCGTGACCTCGGTGCTCGTTCCGGCGAAGGCCACGATGCCGGTGCCCTCGGCGATGAGCGATGCGTCGGTGCCGGCGATGACGCCTTCAGCGGCTTCGGGCAGCAGCGTCTTCACTTCGGGCTCGGTGCCCGTGGTGGCGAATGTGGCTGCCTTGGCGTAGATGGGAGTCAGCACGACGTCGCTGCCGGGCATCGCGAAGGTGCCGGTCTTGGTCGAGGCGGTCCAAGCGACGGTGATGGGGGTTTCGGCGGTGCCGGAGCCGGAGATATTGATGTCGATATAACTATAATTTTTAGTAATTTTCGTTATCACCCAGACGTTGCCGTCCTTGCCATCCTCATTGACGGGGATGTAGTCAACAGAATTATATGTAAGGACACAGTTAGTGCCGACGGTGATGCCACTTTTATACAATTCCTTATCAGAAGTCGATGGCGCGTCACTTATCCTGTATCTATTGGCATTTAAGTTGACTTTGTTGTCTTTATCCGCTTTCAGCGAGAATCCTTCAGCAAGGATGTCGCCTACTTTAAGTACGGACATATCTACTTCCGACGTGTAGACCTTAGGGTCTTGTGCCCACGCGCCCGTGACTGCCGTGAGTAGCAGCGCGAGCGTCATTATATATCTTGATATTGTTTTCATATATTGTATTTCTTTATGTTGTTTATACCTTTTATATTATATACGCGCGAGAGGGGTTAGAAGCCGAGCACTGGCCTGACATAATATGTATAAGTTTTATAGTCGTTGTCCCAATAACTAGCGAGGAAGTACCACGCGTCGTAGTCATCGTCCTGCGTAGCAGACCAATAGGTGCCAGACATTGCCGTACCGCCGACGCCAGTGATGATATAGGCATTCACGTTGTTGTCGTAAGTCTTACCGCCACTATTTTTCGTCGAGCCGAGGTTGGTGAATATCGCCTCGTAGTCGCTCTTCTGCGCCACTGCCCAGTTCGACACGGTGGTCTCGCCCAGCGTGGTGTAGCTGGCCAGGTTGGTGCCGCGGGCGGCATCGTCAGGCAGCACTTTCAGCGTGGTGCCGGCGTAAGAGGCAGAGGTCCAGCCGTTGATGGTGTTCCATGTCTGCTGCTCTGCGTTCTTCAGGGCAAGAATCAGTCCGTGGCCGGTTGATGTCACCTTGCCCAGGATGCCCACAGCGGTGCAGCCGCTGGGCACGGCGGTCTTTGCGTCGTGCAGATGGCCTGCGGCGCACACCACCTTGCCATAGTCCTCAGCCGTAGCCTCGGCCAGCGTGGGCGTCGGTGCCTTCGCTTTCTTCTCGGCCTTGACGCCGATGACCTTCTTCGAGCCGGTGTAGGTGACGGTGACGGTCTCGGACTTCTTCACGCCCTTGAGGTCGTTGGTGCCGAGGTTGACTTCGGCGACGTTCGTGCTCTTGGCGCTCCACTTGGCGGGTTCGCCTTCGGCCAGGTCGGTCTTATTGAGGCTGACGTCGTAGGTGGGTTCGGCGTCGAGGGTGACGAAGCCGGTGGTGCCGAGGGGCATGATGTCGGAGTCGTTGCGGGTGTTGTCGTCAGTGCGGTCTGTGACCTGATCGGGTTCAGCGCCCTTGATGTAGTACCACACGTAGGCTTTGCCCTGGGCGAGTCCGTTGGCGGTGGGCACGTCCTCGCTCCAGCCGTCATCGTCGTAGTCGGGGGCTTCGGGGGCGGTTTCGCCGGTGGACTGGCTGACGAAGTACATCAGTGTGCCCTGCTTGACTTCGCTCGTGCCGATGTTCGCGACGGTGCCCGGGGTGACGATGGGTTCGTCGGTGTTGGCGGGAACGTCGGCGATGGCTGCGGGAGCGCCGCTTTCGGCGAGCTCAGCCTGGGCGAAGTAGTCGACGCTGACCGTCACGTTGCCGGCTGGCATGGCTGCGATGCTGGCGGTGTTCGGCGTCGCAGCGCTCCAGGTGATGGCGAAGGGGGTGGCAGTGGTGTAATATATCTTAAACGTCCAGTCTGGTCCAGCTGATCCATGAATGCGGTTATACGCAGCCTTGTGTGCTGTGAGAGTACTGGTTGCAGGATTATCCAGCTGCCCGTTTACGAAATCAACACAATATAATTCACCATCCTTAAATTTGTAGATCAGACTGACACGTCCGGATGACGGTACATCCGCCCACGCTTTGGCCTCGTCCAAACTGATGAATTGCACGAATCCCGGAATATCTGACAAATTGAATGGCGTGTTGTCGGTCGCAGTCCAGCCTGACACCATGTCGGCGGTCAGCTCTTTTACCTGGAATGTGCTCTGCGCCCATGCGCCCGTGGCTGCGGTCAGTAGCAGCGCGAGCGTCATGATTAGTTGTTTTGTTTTTTGTTTCATAATGTTATTGTTTTATTATTGTTGTTCTTTCTTATGTTATTGAGTCGCATTCTTATCGGTACTGGGACAAACGGAAAGACCCACCCCCTGCCCCTCCCTGTGAGGGAGGGGAGTGATATGTGATGCGGGGAGGGAGGTGGCGGGGATTGGAAAGGAAAACGCCGGGACGTCCCCTGTGTGCGGGGTGTCTCGGCGGATATTTATTTGTTTCCACAAGGGAAGTCAAGTATGGTGACTATTCCATGCGTTTCATCACGTCACGGAGAAAAGTTTCGCTGACATTTTCCATGTCGGCCTTGTCGTGCAAGCTCCACGCCCTGCATGGGTTTTTCGAGGAGCGAAGCAAGCAGGCGCTCAAAGTCTGCCTCCAGCGACTTGTGGCGCTTTTTCAGTAGCTTGTATGAGGCTCTGAAGTCCTCAGACATTCTTACTCTCATAGCGCCCTCAGTGCTTCAATGGCCTCCTGGGGAGTCATGCTCGGTTCATTTTCCACCTGCTCCATGCTGTGCTTGATGATGCGGGCCAGCTTGTAGGTCTGCTCCAGCTGAAGCATTCGATTCCAGCGCCGGGTACTCATGCGGACGGTGACCGTCCTCGGTGTTCTGTCGATAATTGCTTCCATATTCGTCGTTGTTTATGCGTTTATGGCTGCAAAGTTACAGATTATTTCCGACATTCCTACAATTTTCCTCAGTTTTTTATATCCTCCCAGCATCCTACTCCCCTCCCTCCACAGGGAAAGGCTACGGGTAGGCGAGCTTTGCTCGGGCGCTCGGCCCTTTGGGACGCTTTGCTCGCAAAGAATGGGGCAGGGGGGAGGGTCTCTTTATATCCGTTTGTCTCAGTAAGTCAAGGAACGCTGTGCGCTATATACCTTTTATATATACGCGCGAGAGGGGTTAGAAGCCGAGCACTGGCCTGACATACCATGTAGAAGTATTATATTCGTCGTACCAAGAACTCTCGTGGAAGTACCACGCGTCGTAGTCATCGTCCGGCGTAGCAGACCAATAGTCGCCAGCCATTGCCGTACCGCCGACGCCAGTGGTGATATAGGCATTCACGTTGTTGTCGTAAGTCATACCGCCACTATTTTTCGTCGAGCCGAGGTTGGTGAATATCGTCTCGTAGTCGCTCTTCTGCGCCACGGCCCAGTTCGACACGGCGGTCTCGCCCAGCGTTTCGTAGCTCGACAGGTTGGTGCTGCGGGCGTCATCGTCGGGCAGCACTTTCAGCGTGGTGCCGGCGTAAGAGGCAGTGGCCCAGCCGTTGATGGTGTTCCATGTCTGCGACGTCGCATTCTTCAGGGCGAGAATCAGTCCGTGGCCTGTCTCGGTCACCTTGCCGAGGATGCCCACGGCGGTGCAGCCGTCGGGAACAGCAGTCTTAGCGTCGTGCAGATGGCCTGCGGCGCACACCACCTTGCCACAGTCCGCCGTCGTGGCGGCAGAGAGCAGCGTATAGGTGACCTCCGGAGCAGCCGGGTCGTAGATAAGCGGGCTCGTTGCCAGATAGGATGCGCCGTCGCCCACGGCAGCTTTGTTCTCCCAATACTTCGTGCCGCCGATGGTGACCGTGCCGCAGGTGGCATTACCGCCGTAGCCCTTGCCGATACTGTGGGTAGCATTCTCGCCCTTCGTGGCGGTCACCTTGGTCACGGTGTTGGCAATCGTGATGTCACCGCAGACAACTTGATTGGAATAACCACTACCAGTACCGATACCGGCAGCGTTGCTGCCACCTTTAGCAGTTATCGTTCCGCCCGTGATGATGATGTCGCCACAAGTTGCAGGACCACAATCGGCGCCGATGCCAGCGGCACTTTGGCCACCCTGTGCGGTGATGACGCCGCCCTCAATCCTGATATTGCCGCAGGTTCTGTCGGCATTCATATAACCGCCGCCGATGCCCGCGCAGTTCTCTCCGCTCGTGACGTTCAGCACGCCCGTGGAGCCCTGTATGGTCAGCGTCGTATTAGCGTCGCCAATCGAGAGGGCGGGATATGAGTCAGACGAGCTGGTCAGCGTGTTCTCCGAGCCGTCCTTCAGGATGATGGTGGCGTCGCCCGCGCACTTGATGCAGTAGTCGCCTGAGCTGATGTTCACGCCGTCGAGCGTCACCGTGGCGCCGGCGGCTATGAGTATGGCATTGCTCGTCGGTGTGCCAGTGCCAGTGATGAGCCAGTGCTCACCGGCAGCAACCGTCACAGGACCGTCGTTGATGCTCTTCGTTTCATTATATGTCGGAGCCGCCGGTGCCGCGTCGCTTGTAGCCTTCACGCCCTTCACCTTCAGTCGTCCGGTGTACTGCAGCGTCACGGTCTCCGAGCCGTCGCCCTTCAGTCCGCCGATGGGCAGCGCCTGGGCCTGGCCGTCGCCCACCTTCACCGTCCACTTGTCGGCATCCTTCACGCCGTCCTTCAGAGAAACGGTGTAGCCCGTGGCGGCAGGGGCTGCGCCGAAGACCTCAATCTTCTTAATGCCTGGATTGCCTATTGTCACTGATTTGCTATCATCGGTGTAGACATACCCTTGAAATAGATATACCGAGGGGCTCTCTCCTTCAACGGTGTAGCCAGTCGCTGCGGTGCCCGCTTGGGTGTAGAACTTGCAACTGGTGATGGTGTAGCCATTGGTGCCAGCCACGGTCAGCGATGCTGGATTAGATACATACCATCCCCAATCGTCGCCGTCGTTATCAACCGGGCTACTGACGGTGATGGTGACCTTGTCGTCGAAGGTCTTGCTCCCGATGTGGAAGTCCGTGTTATCTTTGCTCTCAATCGTTAAGAGCAGCGTCTCGTCCGCCCACGCGCCCGTCGCCGCCGTCAAGAGCAGCGCGAGCATTGAAATAAATCTTGTTTTGAACATAACTTGAAAATTTAATATGTTGATAAATAAAATAAATGGATGCACAGATACGCGACAAGGCACGCAGCAGCCCCGCTGTGGGACTTCTGCGTGCCCTGTGGACACATTTCCATTTCGCCTCGGCGCCCTTTTCCGCGCCCGTAGCCGATTTTAGGGGGGGGGTAATTCTGCGCCGCCTACACCCCCGCCGCCCGCCGTCGTGCGGGCCGCCTCAGAAGCGTGTATGTAGGTGAGCGGTGGCATAAGGAAAAAGGGGGATTAAAACATCATTGCCTTGAAGTCGGCAAGCTTTATGATGCTTGTTTGGTTGTACTTTGCGAGGTCGGTCAAGTCGGCATCGCCACTGACGATGTAGTCGGCACCGATGGTGTCGGCCAGCGCAAGGAGATAGAGGTCCTTCGGGTCGCGGACGGCTATCGGGGCAACCTCAGCCTCGATGGTGGCGAACTGGCAGAAGGCGTTGATGATGACCAGCAGGTCGTCAAGGTCGGCGGGGCCGAGGTACTTGCGAATCTTGTCGCGGCTGGCCACGTCGCGGATTTCCTCGATGAGGCGGCTGCAGACGTACACGTCGAAGCGCATGTCGGTCAGCATCCGGCGCACGAGCTGCGTCTGATGGCCGATGAGGAACGAAATCCAGAGGTTGGTGTCGATGATGACCTTCATAAACTATTTGCCATATCTTACGGCTCTCACCTCGTCCATGATTTCCTCTTCGCTGATGGCGGGATTGGCCGGGCGGCTGCTGACGAAGCGGTCGAGCAACTGCTCACGGGTCTCTGCCTGCCAGCCGAACTTGCGGATGAGTTCACGGAACAGCGACCAGTCCACGGCCGGCACGTTCACGTAAACGCCCTGCATCTGTACATTGTTAGTTGCTGTAATCATAACAAATAGGTATTTGAGTTAAATATTCGTTTGCAAAGGTACAACTTTTTTCGCAATTACCGCGAACTCGCCGCCATATTTTTATTAAATATTAGGTCAAACGCAGGGCGAGCAGAAGTAATAATTTGTTTTTGACCTGCGGTCGAAAATTGCTTTCCCCTCCGGCCAGCGACCTTCGGTTCTCACGCATTCCCGAGCAGGGCTCGCCCGCTCGCGCTCGGCTCTGCCGCTTGGCATCGCCAAGAACTTGTTCGCTTGCCCCAGCAAGAACCCGTAGCCTTTCGGCAAAGCTCAAGCCTGCTTCTTGAGACCCTTCGGGAACAAGCGACCAAAGGTCGAGCGGGCTTTGCTCTCTCTTAATCGAAATTTTGACCTGCGGTCGAAATTTCTCACGCTCGGCAAAGCTCAAGCCTGCTTGGCTTTGCTCTCTCTTAATCGAAATTTTCATCATAATTTTTAAGTTTTAAAAATGTTATTAATTAAGTGAATTATATATATGTTTTCTCGAAGTGAAGACGAAACGGATACGAAAACCGCCGGGCCATCTCTCGATGTCTCGGCGGATATTTTACTGTGGGGGGAATGTCGGGGGGTGGTGTCAGACGGCTACACCCGTCCGCATAACCTCGCGGTAGAGCATCGAGTCCTCGTTGTCCTCCATGAGCACCGGCTCGATGAGCACGCTCACCTTGCGGATGTCGCCCCAAAGGTCGGCCGATTGTTCCCAATGGTCAGTGATTTCACTCCCGGGCAGGATGACTGCCACGTCGATGTCGCTGTCGGGATTGGCATGACCCTTGGCGTAGGAGCCATACATCACGACCTTCGGCTCTGCGTGGTAGCGAGACCGTATCACTCGCTTGTACTCCCTGACAGTGTCTAGGGCCTCGTCTCGTGTAAGCGTTCTTCTATCCATTGCGTCAATTGTTTGGTTTGCTCTATGAAATACTGGCTCACTTCCTTGCTCAGTGTGCGGGCCGTGGCAGCCTGATGTGGTTGTGCGTGTAAGGCGGGTCGTCGTCATGCGTCGCCTGATAGTAGGCTTTCAGCACCTTCTCCAGCGACTGGTGGCAGAGGAAAGCTGCATAGAGCCAGTAGCCGTTCGAGTGGTTCGACTCAGCCACCTCCAGGTCTTCAGCGGCAATCTCCAACCAGCGTCTTACAATGTCTTCTTTGGCCATAATCGTATCGTTTTATACTTTCTGACCGCAAAGATACGATTATTTCCCCAATCCTCCAAGTTTTTTGGAGGAAAATATCCGTTTGTCTCAGTAAGTCAAGGAACGCTGTGCGCTATATACCTTTTATACTATATAC